>NZ_CP020038.1:6571234-6878829 GCF_002157225.2 Agarilytica rhodophyticola | reverse complement strand
TCAAATTAATCAAAGTTAATAATTAAGTTTAAAAGAAAAAATAAGAGACGTATCGATGAGATTCACCGTTTCCAGAGAGACAATTTTAAAACCTTTACAGTTAGTAGCCGGTGTCGTTGAAAGGCGTCAGACACTACCTGTGTTGGCGAATGTACTTTTGGTGTTAGAGAAAAATCAGCTATCTCTTACTGGTACAGATTTGGAGGTAGAAATTGTTGGCCGAATAAATCTGGAAGGGGACAATATCAGCGAGGGAGAGATTACTGTCCCTGCGAAAAAATTCCTCGATATATGTAAAGCTCTACCCGAAGGCTCAACTATAGATTTTAACCTTGATGATCAGAAGGTTTTAGTCAAAAGTGGGCGTAGTCGTTTTAGCTTATCGACTTTACCTGCTAATGATTTTCCTGCGGTGGAAGAAGGTGCTCGAGATCTCGGATTTGCTTGTGCGCAGAAGGAACTTAAAGAGCTAATCGAAAAAACTAGCTTTGCGATGGCGCAGCAGGATGTTCGTTATTATCTCAACGGTATGTTGTGGGAACTAAGATCTGATGCTATGCGAGTTGTAGCGACGGATGGTCACCGTCTAGCGATGTGCACTAAGAAGGTATCTGTCGATGTGGGCGAAGTTAAACAAGCTATTTTACCTAGAAAAGGCGTAATAGAGCTGTCTCGCCTGTTAGATGAGCGAGATGATCAGGTGGAAATAGTTATGGGCTCTAACCACATCCGAGCAATTACAGAAGAGTTTACATTCACCTCTAAATTGGTAGATGGCAAGTTCCCTGATTACGAAAGGGTACTTCCAAAAGGTGGCGATAAGGTGGTTATAGGTAATCGCTCAGAGCTTAAAAACGCGTTTGCTCGGACTTCTATTTTATCTAATGAGAAATACAGAGGCGTCCGCTTATTGTTAGAGTCAGGCCAACTTAAAGTGATAGCCAATAACCCGGAGCAGGAAGAGGCCGAGGACGAAGTAGGTGTAGGCTATGAAGGGGATTCTTTAGAAGTAGGCTTTAATGTGAGTTATTTGCAAGATGTCACTAATGTACTGAATACTGAGGACATTGAGATCATTTTATCAGATTCCAATAGTAGTGCTCTTATTAAGGCACCTGATAATGATGATGCGGTTTACGTTGTCATGCCGATGAGATTGTAGATTCCCCGATGTTTCTTCATCACTCCCTTCGGAGTTTTAGTGTCGTGCTTTTTTAATGCCGTTTCTCTCTAAGCTTGTATTGCAAAACTTTAGGAATATCAGCTCGGCTTCGGTTGAGCTTGATCCGCACCTCAACTTAATCATAGGACCTAACGGGTCCGGTAAATCCAGCTTTCTAGAGAGTCTTAGTGTCCTTGCCCATGGTAGGTCTTATCGTACCCATAAATTTAGGAACATGATCAGAGACACACAAAAAGAGTTTGTGCTTTTTTCTCATGTTATCGATGAGCAGGGTGGAACAGTTCCTATAGGTATTCAGCGTAATCGTGGAGGCGAATTTAAGATAAAGTTAGGCGAAAGGAGTGTTAATAGCTCTGCTGCTCTAGCCGAAAAACTTCCTCTTATATTGATAGATGCTAATTCGTTTAAATTGTTGGAGGGAGGTCCAAAGGAAAGGCGTCGCTATTTTGATTGGCTAGTGTTTCACGTGAAACATGAGTTCTCGGATTTGTGGAAGCAAGTCTCACGCTGCATTAAGCAACGGAATAGTTTGCTCCGTCATGGTAAAATAAGCTATTCAGAGGTAGAACCCTGGGACATGGAAATATCTCGAATCAGCGAGAGTATAGAGGCTCTAAGGATAGAATGTTTTGAAGCTCTTACAGTGTCGTTCTCTCAAGTCTTGGCGAATCTTGGATCAGCTAGGGATGCTGCGGAAATCATTGAGAGTAAGAACATAAGTATGGAATATTTTAGTGGCTGGAAGGAAGAGGATTTAAACTATGAAGAGCAGCTTAGATTAAGTTATCAAAAAGATCTCCAATATGGTTACACCACTTTAGGACCTCATAAGGCTGATTTAAGAATTAAAAGCGGAAAGCAAGTCGCAACAGAAATATTGTCTAGAGGTCAGCAAAAGTTGCTGATTTCGGCGTTATTTATCGCGGAGGCTAAAGTATTTAAGAACGAGACTAATCGTAATCCGATATTTGCTATTGATGATTTACCCTCTGAGCTTGATGAGGATAATCAAAAAATCTTGGGTACTTGGTTAGAGGAGTTCGACTCCCAATTATTTATAACTGGGATCAATAATGATTTTGTCGAGAGAATTTGGGCAGATTCAAAAAGAGAAGAAAAACCAAAGATGTTTCACGTGAAACATGGAACACTGAGTTAAAAAATAGAATATAAAAGAGAAACTTTCGTATGTCAGATGATGAAAATAACAACTACGATGGATCTAGTATTAAGGTGTTAAAAGGCCTAGACGCTGTAAGAAAGCGTCCGGGTATGTACATCGGAGATACTGATGATGGATCAGGCCTTCACCATATGGTTTTCGAGATAGTAGATAACTCAATTGATGAAGCTCTGGCAGGCCACTGTAGTGAGATAAAAGTTGTTATCCATCCGGATGAATCTGTGAGTGTTATGGATAACGGCAGAGGTATTCCGACAGAAATGCATGATGAAGGTGTTTCCGCTGCTGAAGTAATCATGACAGTACTCCATGCAGGAGGAAAATTTGATGATAATACCTATAAAGTTTCTGGCGGGTTGCATGGCGTTGGTGTATCCGTTGTTAATGCCTTGTCATCTACATTAAAGCTTACTATTCGAAGAAAAGGGCAAGTTTTCGAGCAAGTTTATAATCACGGTGTTCCAGCTTCGCCGTTAAATGTCATTGGCGAGACCGAAGAGCAAGGAACAGAAATTCATTTCGTGCCTTCCCCAGATACATTTAGCAATATCGAATTCCACTTCGAAATGCTCTCCAAACGTTTGAGAGAACTTTCCTTCCTAAACTCTGGTGTGCGTATTGTTTTAAAAGATGAGCGCACTGGTAAAGAAGAGATATACGAATATGAAGGTGGCTTGAGAGCTTTTGTCGAATATCTGAATCAGAATAAGAATCCCATCAACAAAGTCATGCACTTCACTACCCAACGAGATGACGGCGTTGGTGTAGAAGTAGCTCTGCAATGGAATGATGGCTTTCAGGAAAATATTTACTGCTATACCAATAATATTCCTCAAAGGGATGGAGGAACTCACTTAGCGGGATTCCGCGGTGCACTGACACGTGGTCTGAATACTTATATCGACAAAGAAGGCCTGGCTAAGAAAGAAAAAGTAAATACCACTGGTGATGATGCCAGAGAAGGCTTAGTTGCTATTGTTTCCGTTAAGGTTCCAGATCCGAAATTTTCTTCACAAACAAAAGACAAGCTGGTTTCTTCTGAAGTTAAATCTGCGGTAGAACAAGAGATGGGAGCAGCTTTTTCTGAATTTCTACTTGAGAATCCTCAAGATGCTAAGTCTGTGGTCATGAAAATGATTGAAGCTGCAAAAGCCAGGGAAGCAGCTCGAAAAGCAAGAGAAATGACTCGACGCAAAGGTGCTCTAGATATTGCAGGCTTACCCGGAAAGCTTGCTGATTGTCAGGAAAAAGATCCAGCACTTTCTGAAATTTATCTAGTGGAGGGTGATTCTGCGGGAGGTTCCGCCAAGCAGGGCAGGGATCGTCGTACTCAGGCGATTCTTCCTTTGAAAGGTAAGATCTTGAATGTCGAGAAAGCTCGCTTTGATAAGATGCTTTCTAGTGCTGAAGTGGGTACGCTGATTACTGCTTTAGGTTGTGGCATTGGGACTTCAGAATTCGATCCAGACAAATTGCGTTATCACAGTATCGTTATCATGACCGATGCCGACGTAGATGGATCTCATATCCGTACACTATTACTTACTTTCTTCTTTCGCCAAATGAGAGAGCTAGTAGAAAGAGGGCATGTATTTATTGCTCAACCTCCTCTATATAAGATATCCAAAGGCAAGCAAGAGCAATATCTAAAAGATGATGACGAGTTAAATGAGTTTCTTACTAATGCTGCCATTGAGTCATCGCGGCTGCATATCTCTGAAGATGCACCTGCTCTGCCCGGCACTCAGCTCGAGACTTTGGTGAATAACTACAGAAATATCATGGCAACAATTAATAAGCTTTCCAGGCTTTATCCGCAGGAGCTTCTGGAACAGCTTATATATTTGCCCACGCTAACCGCAGAAGATTTCTCTGATAAAGAGAAAATGGAAGCATGGATAGTACCCCTTCAGGATGTTATTAATAGTCTGAATGAAGCATCGAAAACACATCAGTACACATCTACCTTGTTCGAAAACAAAGAGCGCCATCAGTTTGTGCCTCAGTTGAATGTTACTGCGCACGGTGTTGAAGACTATATACGTCTAAGCCCGGAATTATTCGAGTCAGAAGACTACAGGCGTATGCGTCAACTAGGAGAAGAGCTAGAAGGCTTCATAGAAGAGGGGGCTTATGTGGCAAAAGGAGAGCGACGTTACGAGGTAAGCAGCTTTAAAGAAGCATTCGAATGGATTGTTGCTGAATCGAAAAAAGGCTACAACATCCAGCGCTACAAAGGTCTAGGAGAGATGAACCCTGAGCAGCTATGGGAAACCACCATGGATGCCAATAACCGTCGTATGTTAAAAGTTACCGTTGAAGATGCTATTGCAGCCGATCAGATCTTCACATGTTTGATGGGTGATAATGTAGAGCCTCGTCGAGACTTTATTGAGACCAATGCTCTGTCTGTTGCCAATTTGGATGTGTAGATAAAATTGCTAAAAAGGGATAGCAGACATATAGCTATCCCTATTTCTTGCCTTACTAATTTAGTTTGCTTATTAACAACCTTCTTGTCCTTTTCTTTCTATCATCCAGTCGTAGGTATTCTTTAGAATTTTTTGTAAAGCTTCACTAGAGTACACCGAATGTAAGTGGCCTATAGAAGTATACAAAGCTCGACCTTTTTTAATACAGGTAGACCAAATCACTGGGTGATTAATAGCTCCTTCCCCCATACGTAAATCTGATACAGGACCCCAGACATAATTAAAAGGCTTATAAGTACTTTCGTCGATACCGGCAAGAGGAGTTAGACCATGATCCTGTGGCGTACTATCGAAACTATACCACTCATCTGTGATGAAAAACTCCGAAGGTATGTCTCTCATAACCGGATGATCTGTATTTAGTACTTCAACTCGAGCCTCCTGAAACTGCGGATCCTCGATGTGGCCGATGAATCGCGGGCCTATAATTTTATTACGAAACCAAGGCCAATTAGTTAGTGTAGATACGCTATCGCCGGATGAATGAACGCTAATTAGATTGCCGCCATTCTCAAACCAATTTTGAAAAGTATCCTGTTGTAGCTTTGATAACACATTGCCAGAAACATTATTAAATACTACCAGTTTAAAACGACGAAGATCTTTATCATTAAAAATAGCGGGATTTTGAGTAGTAAATACATTTAAACCCAGCGAATCCGCCAAGCTAACAAAAAAATAATCCGCCCCGGCAATACCTCGGTTATGCCGCCAAGAGGTAGTTTTAGAAAAAATTAAAATGGATGGTGACGGCATACGACCATCTATTATTGGCGGACCTCCATTTGAACCGTTAGAAACCTTGGTATTGCAGGCCAATAAAATGAGACAGGTAAATATTAAAAGTAATTTCATTAAAATTCCCGATGTGAAACTTTTAACTCTAGCCACAGTAATAAACACGCATTAATCTCTATTAGACATGTATCATATAACTGCGTCGAGTATTATCCCACCACCTAATAAATAAGAAGTGATTAAGTGCCTGTCTCATAAATGCGGAGAATGGCCAAGATCTTACACAGCCAAACCAATCTTTACACCTTGTTTAGCAATACCAAGGCCATACTTTTTAATTAACTGAAGACTATATTCGCCCATTGGTGTTGCATGTGAAGCATCATCGTTTAGATGATCTAATCCCGGTGTTCCCAGCATTGCACAGGCGGCATAAAAATTAGCATCACTATCTGGAATACCCTTCTTCTGTTTAATATGATTTGCTTCATGGCGTAAATCTTTTAAATGATTGAAACCCTGTATACGCGAATCCGCTTTAATCATTTTTTTTGCATGCCCACCTTTACGGTGAGAACTGTCTTTACCTGCATGATAATTAATAACAAAAGAGTCTTGAGCATGGTGAGTAAAGTTATTAACTAGTTTTAGCAGCTCCCCGGTTTTGTTTTTGTCCTGGCCATTCTGCGCCACGACAAGTAAATTCCTTCCTTGGGTCAAACCAGATGAGGCTATGCTGAAATCATTATTTAAACTACCACTACGTTGCATACTAACTTTGCTTTTAGGATGACCCTGTCCCACTGCTTGCAATGCTTTGTTTAAGAACTCTTCGTACATACGTGCCTCATCCATACCTGTAACACATTTACCGCCTCTAATAATATCTGTGGTCTGTTCCTTTGAGCTAAGTGGTCTATTCATTTCTCTATCATCTTCAACCAACATGTTCACTTTGTCTAAAGTCAGCAAATGTAATGACAAAGTAAATAACACAAAATTAGCTTGGTGATTTTGTGGTACCGATATGCCTCCACCAATTATGCCTGTTTGTGCCTGCAACTGACCAAACATAATGCCCAGCTGCCGTGCAATTACAGATTGTTCCCTCCAATTTTGTAGGGCCTGCATAGTGGCGGCGTTATTTCCCGTTGGATCTTTCTCCAAATGACTTTGCACATCACTTATAAGGCTGCTTTCGGCAGGTGCTAGTATCTGAGGGTTAATTTTTCCCGCTGAATACGGTTGGAGATGGTTGTAATTGCCGTGATGTTGATGGCCGTATGAGGGCATTGTTGTCGGTGGCTTCGTTGCAACTTGATATTCAGGAAATAGCTCTGCTGGCGGAGCAGAAGGTTGTGGAAACGTCGTATGATAGGAATGCTGTGCTGCAAATTGCGGTTGCGGTGGTGGAGGCGGCGTTATAGCAGGCCAAGGTGCTGCTGCCTGCTGAGCCTGATACGTTGGAAATTGAGATTGTGCTGGTAGAGCAGCCGCAGTGGGTGGGGTTAACGCTGTCTGATAAGTTTGATGTGCTGAGTATTGCCATTGTGACGATGGTTGTGGCGGCAAACCAGGCCGAGTCAATGCCGGCTGATAGCCTTGATGTGGAGACAATCGCTCTATAGGTGAAAGATTATGATGTGAAGGCTGCCATCCTGGGCGAGCAGAATAATGTACTGCTGGAGTAGGTTCAGGAGAAAAATATTGATTGTATTGCTGAGGTAAAGAGTTTTGCTGATGAGGTTGATAAACACCTTGTACTGAGCTTGTTAAAACAGCGGGCTGCGCCACAGATGAGTGACTAATACGAGAATGTAGTGGTGCGTAGTTATCTTCCGTTCTCTGTGACGGAGCAGAATATTGATATGTATTTTGATTATTAGAAACTCTAGGAAACATGCAGATTCTCAAATTAGGAACAGTTAATGGTAATAATCTGTATTGGTTCCATCCAAAATGTTCGCATTAATTAAACACCTTTTAAAAACTCTACCAAATATAGGGAAATAGCATTATCTGCCCTCAACTATCTTTACCTTTCCATCTTATTTAACAACTTCCCAACTCTATGCGCTATTAAATAGCAATATCAGAAATTACTAAAATATCAGAAATTACTGACACTAAAAAATATTCCGCCTAAGAACCTTTTCTCCTGTGGGTATTTCAGCACTAAATTTAACTGTCGAAGCGATGTTCGATTTGAAGATAAATTGGCCGCTACATCAGCATATAAACTCTTAAGAAAGCTGAAGGTGTGGCTGCTTATAACAAAAAAACGCTGGCATTTTTCTAGTATTCTGATAAATTGTTTTTACAAAATCATTTTTTAAAAATAAAAATACCGATGAAACATTCAATAATCATGGCTTTCATGGGCGGTCAGAAAGATCGCTTTTGCACATATTTTCCTCATGCAGAGCCAGAGGAAAAAATGGCAAACATTCACCAAGTTGAGGGAATCGATGGTGTCGAGATTGTCTATCCCTTTGA
The DNA here is from genome assembly GCF_002157225.2 of Agarilytica rhodophyticola. NCBI lineage: Bacteria > Pseudomonadati > Pseudomonadota > Gammaproteobacteria > Cellvibrionales > Cellvibrionaceae > Agarilytica > Agarilytica rhodophyticola. The sequence continues at coordinate 6,870,737 of NZ_CP020038.1, read as the reverse complement.
AATACAAAATCCAACAGAAACCGCCAAACAACTTAGCAAGTATGGTTTAGGTGTTGCTGCGGTAAATGCCAACATTAAAGCAGGTCCTGAACAACAAGCAGGATCATCCAGTGTGCCACAAAAACACATAAGAGATGATGCTATTCGTATTCTTAAAGAAGCGATGGATGTGGCAGCTGAATTAGGGGCAGACAAGGTAACCACCTGTCCGCTAACTGATGGCTACGATTATTTGATGACAACCAACTACCAAGAAGCTTGGCTAAATATGGTGGATACTTTCCGTCAAGCAGCGAGTCATCGGAGTGATGTGAAGCTATTTCTTGAGTATAAAAACCAAGAGACACGTGCACACTGTTATCTTGATAACTGTGCGAAAACCATCTGTATGATACGCGATATTGGTTTGAAAAATTTGGGCGTCACCTTGGATATAGGTCATTCATTAATGGCAGGTGAAACACCAGGGGAAGCTATCACCCTATGCCATAATAGTGGAATCGAGTATTACATTCATACCAATGATAATAATGGCCGTTGGGATTGGGATTTAATTCCAGCAACACGAAACTTATGGGATTACCTAGAAGCTTTTGTTTATCTTAAGCGCTATAACTATGATGGCTGGTTAACCTCAGATATGAGCCCAATTCGTCTAGATCGTGTCGACGCTTTTGATCAAAACTTAAAGGCGACTCAAAAGATCATCGAGATTGTAGATTCGATGAACTTAGATGAACTGTTTGGCATGATGCAACGCTGTGAAACTGTTGAAATTCTCCAGTTTTTGCGAGACCACACTCTAAAATAGACGGTAGCGATGAATCCATTTATTTCGATCAGTTCGGGTGCCTATAATGGACACCCTTTGCATGTTGCATTTGAGGAAGTGGCAAAAATAGGCGGCACACACCTAGAGCTTATCTTCATTCATGGCTTTTCCAATCCATTTGAAGAAAGCTATTTCTGCGAAGCCAACGCTGCAGAAGTACGCCAACTTTACAAAAGCAGCGGTTTGCAATGTGGAGCATTCGCGGCTCACATGGATTTGTCCACCGCGCAATCGGTATCACAATTTATCGCACGAATGGATTTTGCAAAATCCATTGGTGCACATTTTATGATTACCTACGCAGCGCCGATGGACAAAGAAGTGGAGTTTTATAAAAATATGGAAGTATTTGTTCGTCATGCAGAAGAAATTAACTTAATAATTGCGTTTGAAAATCCAGGAGATGGTAAGCGCAATATTATTGACGCTGCGCGATCCGGTGCAGAAGTAATAAAGCGCCTAGGCTCCGATTACGTAAAATTTAATTATGACTTTGGCAACCTAATGTCGCATTTTCGTGAAGATATCTTGCCCGAGGAAGATTTTTTACATGTAATTAATGATACTGTACACCTACATGTAAAAGATTCTAGAAAGATTAAAAGTGGTTGGGAGTTTCCGGCTATAGGCAAAGGTGATATAGACTTTAGATATATCTTTAGGGAGTTAAAAGATAGGGCGATAGATTTACCCTTATGCCTTGAAGTACCGGTAACAATGACACGAGATGTTTACGGTATTCCTAAAATGGCTGAAGTTCCCCCTACACTAGATGAGATCGCTAAAACATTAAAAGACTCTCTCGATTACACAAGAGATATTACAGGTAGAAGCTAACTAGTATGAGCTCCTCTTATGAGAATAAAAAACTGTATTCTTAGCAAAGCACTTAGTGCTAAAGCTTTATATATTTTATTATCTGTTTTCTTATTAAGCGCCTGTAAAGATAATAATGGAGCTAATAATAATGATTGGCCAAATCGCTCAACCAACATTGTAGTGTATTCATCGGCAGGAGGTTCTACAGATCTTGCCAACCGTGCCATCGCTAAATCAATGAAAGAGTCCTTAGGTGTGGATGTTATTGCATCCAACATGCCTGGTGCTCTTGGTGCTACAGCGATCAACTATGTTTGGAATCAGCGTCATGACGGATATCGCATGGTGGGTATTTCCGAAGGTGTATTAAGTCATAGTGTTTTGGGTTTACATACTTCCACCGCCAAAGATTGGGAATATTTCATGATTGGCGGTACACCAGGAATTATCTCCGTGAGTAATGATTCGCCATATAAAAACTTTGAGGATTTATATCAAGCGATAAAAAACAACCCGGGCCAAATAAAAATTGCTACATCTGTACCTGGCTGTATATGGAATGTGCAATGGCTACTTGCAAAAAATATAGCAGGTTTTGATACGCGCTTTGTTCCATACCCCGGTAGCTTCCCATCTCAAACCGCTGCTTTATCTGGAGAAGTTGATATTGTTTGGACTGGCCTTGGTGAGCAAAGTGAATTTATCAAAGGTAAAAAGTTGAGAGCTTTAGCTTCCTTTTCCCAGAAAGATATTAAATTTAATGGTGAGACAATACCTTCTATTACAAACTTTATTCCTGACCTAAAAACCTCAATGCCAGTTAATCAATTTGTTGGTTTCGCTCTACCCAGTGACACACCAAAAAACATTTTAGATACAGTAACAGAATCGTTTAAAGTGGCTATGCAAGGGGAGAGCGTTAAGCAATTTGGTGAAGCAAAGTACTCAGAGCTCTATGGTTTCTATGGTCATGAAGCGAAGCAGATTGCCCTAGATCAAGAAAAAGTATTTGCATGGACTTTGTGGGATGCAGGCTTAGGCAAGAAAAACCCAGAAGAATTAGGAATAGCAAGGCCTTGAATACCCAAACTGAAGATCGTCCAAAAGAAGAGCTCAGGAGGCACGATCTAATTGTTGCAGTCATTGTGTGGTGTTTAGCTCTTATAACCCTTATAGAAAGTTGGCGCCTGACATTTCACATAGATTTACCCAGTATTGATAGCAATAAAGCTTGGCTCGTTGCACCGGGAATATTCCCCCTAGTTTTGTCTGGATGTTTACTATTGATGTTCTCTGTCGTTATTTGGACATCTTTTAAAGAAGGTCGTCTCGATAATCTAGTCTCCAAGAGTAGTATTATTTCCCTATTCAATAAGAAAGAAAATAAAAATCAAATAATACAAGTATCTCTTCTGTGTCTATATGTCTTTGGCTTTATTGGAAATTTCCACTTTGGTATTTCTACAGCAATATATTTGTTTGCATCAATGTATGCAGCGAAGGCGGGACGTTGGTATATGATTCTTATTATTTCAGTAGTATTTTCTGTCGTCGTAACTTATGTATTCGGATCAGTAATGAAAATTCCTTTGCCCTAAATATAGGCTAATTTTAACTATCTAATAATAAAAATAATTATTTATGATTAATGTTTTCAACAATATTATTCAGCTATTAAATAACCCGTCGTTATTATTGTGGATGTTTGTAAGTGTTACCGTTGGTATTATTGTAGGAGCTCTACCGGGGTTAACAGCTACAATGTCTATTGCTATATTAGTTGGGCTTACCTACGGCCTGAGTTCAGAGTTAACCTTCGCAATAATATTATCTGTATATGTCGGTGCTATATATGGTGGCTCGATCACAGCGATCCTACTTAATATTCCTGGGACCGCATCAGCAGCGGCCACCGCATTAGATGGTCATCCACTAGCACAGCAAGGTAAAGCGAACTATGCTATCGGCATTACGCGAATGGCTTCTTTTCTAGGCACATTGTTTGGTCTTATTCTATTACTCAGCATTGCTCCCTTGCTCGCAGAGTTTGCAATAAAATTTACTTCCATAGAAATGGCATTGCTAGCTTTATTAGGCGTTCTTGTTTCGGGTTTTATTGCTTCGCCTGATTTAAAAATAAAGGGATGGATTTCGGCTTTTATTGGAATGCTAATTTCTGCTGTCGGCATAGATTTATTACATGGCCATCCTCGCTTCACTTTTGATCAACCCATGCTAACAACCGGCTTTGCCTTCGTGCCTATAATGATTGGCGTGTTTGGTATCTCGCAGGTATTAGATAATTTAAGTAAGCTGACAGCAAAGAGGATAGAGCAAACAGGAAGCATCTTCCCACCGATTAAAGATACGCTGAAGCATCTACCTTTAACCTTACGTTCCGGAATCATTGGTACTAGTGTAGGGATAATGCCAGGTGCTGGTGAAGATATGGGAGGCTGGCTTTCTTATTTTGCAGCCAAATTTACTAGCAAGAAAAAAGATTTGTTTGGTAAGGGATCTACGGAAGGTATTATTGCTGCAGAAACAGGAAATAATGCTTCTATTGGAGGTGCTTTGATTCCACTGCTTACATTATCAATTCCAGGTAGTGCTCCGGCAGCCGTTTTACTAGGTGCCTTATTATTGCATGGAATTCGCCCAGGTCCCATGCTAATGACGGAACAGCCAGATTTTCTGCCATTACTTGGAGCCATTCTTTTTATTGCCAGTTGTCTTCTGTTAATTGCGGGAATTATTGTAGCTAAATTTTTTATTAGAGCACTGGATATCCCTGCAAATATTCTTATGCCTATGGTTGCCGTTATGTCGGTGATTGGTGCTTACACAATCAATATTCGCATAGGTGACGTTTATGTAATGCTCGGCTTTGGTTTAATATTTTATATTTTTCATAAGCAAAAATATCCAATGGCACCCTTAGTATTGGGAGTAATTCTCGGGCCTATGATAGATGAAAACTTGCGGCGTGCCTTTTGGGTTCATGGTGATATTGGCACAGCTTTTAGTCGTCCCATAGCTATGGGTTTAATATTTCTTATTGTTATCTTGCTGCTTAGCCAAATAAGCTGGTTGAGAGAACGCATTATTCCTGTATTCAAAAAATAAACTGGGAAGAGGGCTGCAATGTCTGGTGTTAAAACTACTTTGGGAATTGATCTTGGTACACAATCGATTAAAGTTTTATTTTATGATTTTCAGAATCGTAAAACTCTTATTACAGCCTCATCGCATTTAGATTTAGAGCAAGACAGCAACGGCAAAGCGGAACAGCAAGCACACTGGTGGGTTTCAGCACTTTGTCAATCTTTGGAGAAAATCCCACCAGATATTAAACAATCTGTTGTTGCTATATCGGTATCTGGGCAACAACATGGTTTTGTAGCATTAGATAAAGAGGGTAAAGTGCTAGCACCGGTCAAGCTATGGTGCGACACTTCAACAGAAAAAGAATGTCGGCAAATAATGCAAGAGCTTGGTGGTGAAGAGGCCTGCATTGATATTAGTGGAAATAAAATCTTACCTGGTTTTACTGCATCTAAAATTCTTCATTTAAAAAATAATTATCCCGAAATTTACGCTCAACTAGCCTCTATATTGTTGCCCCATGACTATCTGAATTTTTGGCTAACGGGAGAAAGGTGCATGGAAATGGGGGATGCATCAGGAACGGGTTTTCTTAATATTAAACAAAGACAATGGTCATCAGAAGTTCTCAATAGTATCGATGGCGAGAGAAATCTACTTGAATGTTTGCCTCCTCTTAGAAAATCCAACGACATTATAGGAGGGCTTACATCTGAAGTATCTCAAACTACCGGATTACCAGTAGGAACGCCTGTTGCTATAGGCGGTGGTGATAATATGATGGGCGCAATCGGCACTGGTAACTTATCCCCAGGCAGGACATCGGTAAGTTTGGGGACATCAGGTACGGTTTATGCCTATTCTGATAAGCCTGTTATCGATCATAGTGGCAATATTTCCGCTTTTTGTTCATCCAATGGTGGTTGGCTACCATTACTGTGTACCATGAATTGCACTGTCAGCAGCGAAATCATGCGCTCCCTTATAAATGTTAAGCTGGAGGACTTTGATATGTCTATAGCCATTGCCCCCATTGGCTCTGCGGGAATTATCACGCTACCATTTTTTAACGGTGAACGAACGCCTAATCTTCCCAAAGCGAAAGGCTGCGTGTTTGGTATTGATAGTCAAAATGCGACACCCTCTAATTTACTCAGATCGGCTGTAGAAGGTGCGAGCTTCGCTCTACGCTTTGGTATAGAAGAGATGAATCGCTTAGGGGTTAAAACTGATGAAATTGTACTCACCGGTGGTGGAGCAAATAGTCATGTTTGGCGGCAGATGATCGCAGATATCATGGCTGTCAAAGTGGTGGTTATGGCAAATAATGAGGGAGCAGCATTTGGTGCCGCCTTACAAGCCTATGCCACATATATAAATGGTGAATGTGTACCTTCTTTGCTAGAAACTCACTATGAAATAGATCAAGAATTAAGCTGCCTACCCAATGAAGAAGCAGTATCTCAATACAATAGAGTTTACCAAGAATATCAGCAGATGGTGGCGAATGTGTCTGAGTTTTATTCATCTTCTTTTTAGTGGCGCCTGAGTCTTTAAATGGACAAAAAATAGAGAGTATTGGCCACCGCTGTCGTCAATTAATATAAAAGGTGATCTTTCAAGGAGGTAAGGAAGTATTTAGAATTGTCGGGTAGCGACAATAACCCTATAGGCGAACTATTAACACAGTTATCTAAATTATGCTCAATACTCCAATACAGCCTCAACAAGCCAGAGCGGAAAAGACCAGACAAAAACTAATAGATGCTGCAATAGAATGTTTGGCGAAATATGGTTATGCCGGTACTGAGTTAGGCCAAATATGCGATGTTGCAAAAGTAAGTCGTAGATCAAGGCAATATTACTTCCCGAGCAGGGTGGATTTAATGATGTCTGTTTGGCAAGAAATTCGCCGCCGTGATGATGTGATATTTAAAACTTTCCAAGAATCGAAAAAATTAGGCTTACACGCTACAGTAGAATTAATTTTAGAATCGGGTTTTAAGAAGTATAAAACAACACAGTACTTGGCTGATCTGGAGTTAAAACTAGCACTGCGTAGTGATAAAGAGCTAGAAAAAGTATTAAAGCCACAAATGGAACAACGGGAAGTAGATACAGATGAACTATGGATAACTCTGTTTGAAGATTTGGGTAAAACCAGGTCGGAAATTATTACTATCCGGCACCTACATGTGGGGTTATTGCGAGGAATAATTTACGAATATTTAACCCGTGTCGATCGCTCATTACTACCGGATCTTGAGCAACAAATAAAGACAATCATTCATTCCCTATTAATTTAACGAAAGCAATTAAAATATATACTTCCATTTTGTCGTATGAAATTATGACAACAAGACACAAAGGTGCGCTTATGTAGATTAAAGTAACACCTTAAGGTTTAACTCTTGAAAAGAATAAAAATTATTCCCCGTAATTTAAGTGAATGAGTAATAATTTTACGTTATTACCAATTGTTTTATTCCTCTATTTTCATTTTTTCTTTAGATCTATTAGCTTAATTAAAGTACCTTAAACTGCCCCTTTTTGGAGCTTATCTGATTTTGATTTGAATCATCAAACAATGATTTTTTTTGCTGACAGGATAGTCAGAATGTCTTCTTAATTATCATAAAACTTCCGATTTTCGACTTTTTTCATTTTTACGTTTAAGAAGAAATGTTCAATAGAATCATATAGATAGGTTTAAAAAATAAACAAATAAAAGCGCTGTTATGTACAATTAAATAATATAAATAGACAGATTTAAGTCCATCATTTATTTACCATTTGAATAACCTTACTATACTTCCCCAATGAAAAATTACATCGCAAAACATGAATATTCATCAAAGGTATTACCTCTGAAAGTCGAGAACAATAAGTAATAATTTCTCAAACTTTTAGAATGTAATGCTTTACAGCTTACAAATGGGGGAAGCGAGTTATTGACAGCGCAAGTCATTTACCACTACCCTTGTCACCACAATAATTAATTAAAGCTCAACGGAAGACTGTAAGAGGTTTCTGATCGAGTTGAAATGGGGGTAGATAATGATAAAAAGCCAACGCTTTCCACAAAATGCTAATTCCGGGGTTCGTCTCAGCAGAACTGCACTCTCAGTCGCTGTAGCTACCGTTTTGTCTGGCGCAGTACACGCTCAAAGCGGAGATCAACTTGAGGAAGAAGTCATCGTTACAGGTATTCGTGCTTCGCTGCAAAGCTCCATGAATACAAAAAGAGATGCTCAAGGTGTTGTAGACGCTATTAACGCTGAAGACATCGGTAAGTTTCCAACGTCAAACCTAGCAGAATCATTGCAACGTATTCCGGGTGTGTCTATTAACCGTGTTAACAACGAAGGTTCTCAGATCACTGTGCGTGGTTTTGGACCTGGGTTTAACCAAGTCACATTAAACGGGCGTACACTGCCAACAGCAGATGTCCCTCTCGTTGGTGGCGACGGTCGTAATACAGGCGGTGACAGCCGCGCATTTGACTTCTCCAACCTATCTTCTGATGGCGTTAAGACTTTGGAAGTATATAAGAGTGGTGCTGCTCATATTGCATCAGGTGGTATTGGTGCTACGGTCAATATCGTGACCCGCCGTCCTCTAGAAAATCCTGGCTTCCAGGCAACCATTAGCGGTAAAGGAATTATTGACACTTCTGTTGATAGAGGTGATTCCGTTACCCCTGATTTGTCTGGCGCCATAAGTTGGACCAATGAAGATGACAACTTTGGTGTAGCTTTGAACATCAGTCATACAGAACGTGATAGTGCTGCACCAAGTGCCAACTCAGCAAGTTGGAATGTGGTGACATACAGAGAATTCCTAGGCTTTACCAACGCGGATACACAGATTACAAATGCACCTACAGACCTTGATCAGTTGGTAACTTTGCCGCGCGATAGCCGCTATCAGTTTTCAGAGTTTACTAGTGAAAGAACCAATGGCCAGTTAGTACTTCAGTACGAGCCTACCGATAATGTGCGTTTAACCACGGATTACACTTTCTCTGTCAATGAAAACCAAGAAACTAATAGTCAGGTATCTAACTGGTTTAATCGGCCTTTCAGTGAAGTTGTATTTGATAACAGCCCAGTACCCACAACAGTTTTCTTGAGGGAAGTATCAACTAACCAAGACGCTGCTATGCAGCAATCGTTTATCTCAACGAAAGATGAGCTTCAATCTCTCGGCTTCAACGCTGAAATTGATCTTTCAGATAGCTTCGTATTGACCTTTGATGCGCATTCTTCTTCTGCGGAAGTATCACCAAACGGACCGTTAGGGTATTCAAGCATAAATGTTGGTATTGGTAGCCGATATGGTGGCGCAGTAGGAGAAGGATCGACAGTATCTCAGGCAGTAGACTACAGTGGCGATATACCGATTCAAATTATCGAGACAGTTAGCGGTACTGCCGACGTGAATCCAGCGTTAGCTGCAAGTCAGGTGTCGAACAATAACCGTATTATCACGCAGGAAAACGACGTAGACCAGTTTGATATTCGCGGTGATTGGCAAATCGACGATAGCTCAAAATTAAGTTTTGGTATGAACTATCGCTCTCAAACTAACCTCACTGATAGTGTCTCTCAGCAACAAATCCTTGGTAACTGGGGCGGAGAAAACAGAGGTGATATTGAACAGCTTATACCTGGAGCTTTAGAAACTTACTGCTTATCTTGCCGATTCAACGATCATAGTATTGGTGGTGCCACCTTACCGGGCGCTGGGCCAAGCGGCTTTGTTGAAGGTTTACGGGGTAATGCTGCTCAAATTTTTGAAGTTTTATCGCCTTTCTATGCTGCTGGTTTCACAGGTGTGCCAGGTACTGTATTTGAAAATGATCTGGCTGCAGGTGACCGTACGCTAAATACTACTAGCGACGACGTAAATGAGATTGAAGAAGACGTACTTGCGCTGTTTGCTCAATTTACGAGGGAGTTCCAAATTGCTGGAAATGATGCCAGTTTAACTTTTGGCCTTCGTTATGAAGATACAGAAGTGACGTCCACGACAAGCTCTTTGCCTACCGCAAGTGTTATTTGGCAAGGGAACAACGACTTCACCACGGTGGCTTCCACGACTGCTAACGGTATTACTACAGAAGCTTCATACGACCATCTGCTACCTAATGTGGACTTTGCTGTTGATTTAACTGATGAAATAAAATTCCGTTCTTCTTACAGTAAGACCATCGCTCGTCCCGCTTATAGCAACTTATTTGCGAGTGTTGATGTACAAACGCCTTCAGGTCCACTAGCGCTTAATGATAGTAATAGACCTATCGCCAATAGTGGTAACCCAGAGCTGGTGCCTCTGGAATCGGATAATGTGGATGTATCTTTAGAATGGTACTTCAACGATTCCAGCTACGTCTCTATCGGCGGATTTGATAAGCGCGTTAGAAACTTCGTAGGTCGTGAAACCATTAGGGAAACCGTTTTTGGTTTACGTGATGCATCATCTGGTGATGCAGGTACTCGTTCTGGTGATGCAGTAGCTATCCTAGAAAACCTAGGTGTTGAGCTCAACGAAGATAATCTTTTTGCTGCCACAGTATATGTTGATCAAGAAGGTTCTGTTGCTGCTGCCCAAGCACGCTTTGTAGCGAATCAGGGAGCAGACGGTAATATCGATGGCGATGAATACAACCGACTCGAAACCAACGAAGATGTTGCGCCTAACGCTGATGATCCAGAGTTTGAGTTCGCTGTTAACAGACCAGTTAACAACCGTGAAGCTAAGATCAACGGTATAGAAATTCAAGGCCAACACTTTTTCGGTGAAACTGGCTTTGGTGTAGCAGGTAGTTATACCTTTGTTGATGGCGATGTTGGTATTGATGTAACTGGTGCACCTGATGTTACTCAGTTTGCTCTAGAAGGCTTAAGTGATACTGCTAACTTAACCTTAATCTATGAGAAATTTGGTATATCAGCACGCTTGGCCTACAACTGGAGGGATGAATTCCTAGCTGCAGCTAACGATGGAAGTGGCTTTAACAACCCAGTATTTGTTGAAGAGTATGGTCAACTTGACTTAAGTCTTGGCTACGACATCACCGATAATCTATCGGTATCTCTTGATGCTATTAACTTAAATGAAGAGACCACAAGAACATTTACACGTGCTAAAGAGAACCTGCTTTTCCTTAGAGAAAATGCTGCACGTTACTTTGTAGGTGTACGTTATAAGTTCTAAGTATAGTTTTAATACTACAGAATGAGCACTAGGGCCTGTCAGTAGGCCCTAATTTTGGAGCCACATTTTATTGTGGCTCTTTTTTTAGCGTAAGAAAAATCTGGTTTATGTTCATTATTCTGGCGGCGATGGCTGAAAAAAAATGGGAAGTCTTTTTGCTGTGAAGGTTAAATGTGCCAGAATGCATCCTACTCGATGCCCATAACATTCAATATTTAGAAGGAGGAGGTGCGTTCTATGCCGACCTTTGCTGCACTTGATCATATTGATCACGCCAACTTAAAAGTTAAAGTTCAATATGGCCAAGAATATGGAGACAACATAAACCAAGCACTTGTATTTCCTACCGAATTTCAAGCATTACAGCGCGAATACCCCATCTTTTTCCGTCAGTCAGATGATAAAAAATTTTATGCTGTTGTGATCCTAGGGCTTGATAAAGACGAAAACCTGTTTTTACAAGACGATCAATGGAGCGCTCGCTATGTACCAGCTGTACAGATGCGTGGCCCATTTGCTCTGGAAATCAAAGATAGCCAAGAAGGCAACCTAGAACAAGCAGATCCATTGATTAGAATTAATATGGACGATGCTCGTGTTAGCAATGAGCAAGGGGAAAGTATATTCCTTCCTCATGGTGGCTACTCGCCTTATTTTGAAGATATGCTGCAGGCACTTAGACGAATCCATGTGGGTGCTAGCGTTGTGGACGATTTCTTTTCTCAATTAACATCATTTAATTTGATTGAGCCCGTAACAGTGCAGGCTAATATCAGCGAAACTGTGCAATATACGGTTCCTGATGTATTTACTATTAGCCGATCTCGGATGGAGTCGTTAAGTGGTGATGAATTGCATAAGCTCAATCAGTTGGGCTTGCTAGAGCATTGTTTTGCTGTTTTATCATCTTCTGGGAATGTGTCGCGAATAATCGATATGAAATTACGCAAAGCAAATGTGCTTGGCTAATCAAAATGATGTGATGATAAGTTTATGGGTGTAGAAAGAAAAACCAAGGCACTCCAAGGAAAGCAGTTTAACGACATTGATTTTAACGAGCTTATTCAATCAGGTGAACCCTGTATTTTAAAGGGTGCTCTTCATAAGGCACCTCTTGTGCAGGCGGCGCTACAATCTGATGAACAGGCCATGTCTTATCTTTTGTCCCATGTCAGTGAACGTCCATTACTCAATTACACAGCAGGTCCGGAAGCAAAAACGCGGTTCTTCTATAATGCCGAGATGAACGGGCTTAACTTCAGTACAGAGTACATATCATTAGCCGATTTTTTCCAAAGATTAAAACAAGAAAAAGTTGCTGGCACAGGTGCTTGTTTTTATGTTGGCTCCGCTGAAGTTGCCAATCATTTCCCTAGCTTGATTGAAAGTGATGATTTACTTCTGAAGGGGGATACATTTCAAAAATATCCACCGCGTGCCGGTATTTGGCTTGGCAATCGCACCACCGCAGCTATTCATTATGACGTCTCTAATAATGTTGCTGCTTGCTTGGCTGGTCGTCGTCGGTTCACCTTATTTCCTCCAGATCAAATTGCTAATCTCTACCCAGGTCCCCTAGAGCCCACGCCCGGTGGGCAAGTGGTCAGTATGTTTGACCTAAACGCCCCGGATTTTGAACGTTTTCCAAAAGCTAAAGCTGCACTTGAATGCGCTCAGGTAGCGGATCTAGAGGCGGGGGATGTGTTGGTCTATCCCGCTATGTGGTGGCATCAGGTGGAGGCGCTAGATGATTTTAATATTATGATCAACTACTGGTGGAATACCGTAGATAGTCATGTAGATGATCCAATGAGCACACTTTTACATGGGTTGCTAAGTTTGCGTGATCGACCAGACAATGAGAAACAGGCATGGCGCAGCCTGTTTGACTACTATGTTTTTGGTGAGCCGGAAACCCCGCGTGAGCATTTGCCCGAACATATTTGGGGAGAGCTCTCTCCTATGGATGCTATGACGGCTAGGCGTCTGCGAGCAAAATTGATTAAAAGGTTTAATAGATAAAAAGAGGTAGATGTCATGGTTCAATCTGTTTGCAAAGAATCCGTTCGCAAAGTAGTGATTGCAGGTGGAGGCACTGCCGGATGGATTGCTGCAGCAAGCTTGTCGAGCCAACTGGGAAGTCTTCTGGATATCACCCTTATTGAATCTGATGATATTGGTACGGTAGGGGTTGGTGAAGCTACTATTCCTACACATAAAACATTCCATCGTCTCATAGGTATCGACGAAAGAGAATTTATGCGCGCCACCAGAGCTAGCTTTAAGCTGGGTATTGCCTTTGAAAACTGGGGGCAAGTAGGTGATCGCTATATCCATTCCTTCGGTAAGGTGGGGCGCTCCACCTGGATGGGTGATTTCCAGCACATGTGGCACTACGCCAACTCCAAAGGGTGGTGCAGCGATATGGATGATTACTGCCTTGAGCTGCAAGCTGCTGAAGCGGGCAAGTTTGCGACTTCAGAACAAAATCAGCCCAACCATACCCAGCTTAATTATGCCTATCACCTTGATGCTGGCCTCTATGCGAAGTTTTTAAGAAACTTCAGTGAACAGCGCGGTGCAAAACGTATAGAGGGAAAGATAAAGGATGTACGCCTTCATCCTGATACTGGCTATATCGACAGATTGGATTTAGAAGATGGCCAATCAATATCAGGGGATCTATTTATTGATTGCACAGGATTTCGAGGTCTACTAATTAATGGCGCTCTCGGTGTTGGTTACGAAGATTGGAGCCACTGGCTTCCCATGAACAGAGCTCTTGCGGTACAGACCAGGGTGAGCGAAGAGATCCTACCTTATACGCGTTCGATCGCTCATAAAGCAGGCTGGCAGTGGCGAATTCCGCTGCAACATCGCGTGGGTAATGGCCTGGTTTATTGTAGTGACTATATGTCAGATGATGAAGCCCATGAAACCTTAATGGCCAATATTCAAGGGGAGCGAGTCTCGGATCCTAGGCCGATAAAATTCCTCACCGGTAAGCGTCACGAAGTATGGTCCAAAAACTGTGTGGCCTTGGGCTTATCCAGTGGTTTTTTGGAGCCTTTAGAATCTACCAGTATTCACCTGATTCAGATAGGTGCTACTCGACTGATTCAAATGTTCCCCTTCGACGGAGTTAATGATGCCTTGAGAAATCGTTACAACACCCTTAGCAATGCTGAGCTAGAAAGTATTCGCGATTTTCTTATTGCCCATTACAAACTCAACCAGCGTCAAGACGCTGAGTTTTGGCAACAGCGGGCGGCATTAGAAGTTCCAGATTCCCTACAACACAGAATTGACTTATATAAAAACTCAGCCATCGCTTATCAAGATGGCTCCGACCTTTTCCGTGTGGATTCGTGGAATCAAGTCATGCGTGGTCAGGGGCTTGAGAGTCGAGGTTATCATCATATGGGGCATTTGCTGGCGGACGGCCAATTAAAAACTGCCTTGGCAGATTTGAAAGCACAGATAGATAAGATGGTGGCTAGTATGCCGAAACATGCCGACTTTTTACGTCAATATCAGGTATTTTCAGAACAATAAATGGAGTTTTCTCTATGTCTAAGCCAGTAAACTCTATTCTTATTGTCGGTGGCGGTACCGCCGGTTGGCTGACAGCGGCAATTCTTGCTGCCAAGCACGCTGGGCACAATTTTGGCGAGAACAATTCTCAGAAGAATAACTCAGGTATGCACATTAGCCTGATCGAAGCACCCGATATTCCTATTATTGGCGTAGGTGAGGGTACATGGCCTACGATGCGTGGGACTCTACATAGTGTAGGGATAAAAGAGGAAGATTTTCTAAAAGCCTGCCATGCTTCCTTTAAGCAAGGTTCTAAGTTTGTGGGTTGGAAAGATGGAAGTGCTGATGATTACTACTACCATCCATTCGATCTACCCCAAGGTTTTTTGGAAGGCAATCTTGCTCAGTATTGGGTAAACACAGCAGGGCTGGATAATAAAGCAGCCACTTCTTTTTCCAAAATGGCCTGTCCACAGGAGCATCTTTGTGAGAAAGACCTCTCACCCAAACTGCGCAGCTCTGGCAATTACTCCGGCGTTGCCAATTATGGCTACCATCTGGATGCGGGCACTTTCTCGGAATTCTTAAAAGCGCACTGTGTTGAAAAATTAGGTGTTCATCTTATTAAAGATAAGGTGATTGGTGTTGTATCACAAGACAATGGCGATATCGCCCATGTACAAACCGAGCATAGCGGGGATATTGCCGCCGACTTATTTATTGATTGCAGCGGCTTTCGCTCATTATTGTTAGGCCAGCACTTTGGCATTCCATTTTTGGATAAAAGCGCAGAGTTGCCCATTAACTCGGCACTTGCGGTGCAAGTACCCTATGGCGAAGATCGCTCCATTAAATCTGCCACCATATCCACTGCACAGGAAGCCGGGTGGATTTGGGATATTGGTTTATCCACTCGACGCGGGGTAGGGCATGTCTACTGCGACCGTTATGTTTCCCAGCAACAAGCTGCTGTGCAATTGCGAAACTACCTGGGCATGAACGAGCAAGCCTTTGAGCAACTCACACCGAGAAGTATTGATATAAAACCCGGCTATAGGGAAACCTTCTGGCATAAAAACTGTGCTGCTATCGGTTTGGCCGCGGGCTTTTTAGAACCGTTGGAAGCTTCTGCTATGATGCTGATTGAAGCTTCTGCCAATATGATTGCCGATCAAATGCCTGTTACTCGCACCTCTATGGATGTGCTCTCGAAACGTTTTAATAAACGCTGCCACTATCGTTGGCAACGAATTATCGACTTCCTAAAACTCCACTACGCATTGTCACACCGACAAGAACCTTTTTGGCGTGAAGCCTCCGCTGAATCATCCCTATCCGAGCGACTAAAAGAAGATCTGCAGCTCTGGCAACAACAAGCACCATGGAAAACTGACTTTGATAGTATCGATGAAGCCTTTCCTGCTGCAAGCTACCAATACGTGCTCTATGGCATGGGGTTTAAAACCCAAAGTCACGCTAAATTCAACTCGCCCATACTGGAAAACTTCTCTCGCAAAGCCATCAATAATATGGCTCGTAACCTCAGTCTTATTACACCTAAAGTTGAGAGTAATCGAACACTTTTGGATATGATTAACGCTAATTCTTAGCATTTTGTATTCAAAAATTTGTAGTGGCCTAAAAAGTTCGTACGAAAAGTTACGTGTTAAAGTACCGTAAAAATGAGAATACGACTTATGAAAAAAAGACTAAGGCGCTCTTAATGTCCGACTCGATCAAGTCTTCCTCTTAACAAACGACTTAAGAGCATCATATAAGTTATACGATGTTAACTATTCATGTATAGCGAATGGCTTATGAAGCAAGAGGATGTCCGACAGACGTATTGTTTCACTCTTACTAAGGTTGCCAATACAGCAATCACACATTCGTTCAGCCATTACATGGCAGTCATGTGTTAAACATGTTAAGTAATTGACAAAGACCAACCTCAATATACTGTTAGTGTTGTGATCGTGAGCTTTATAAGTGGTCTATCACTTGTCTAGTCTCCGCAACGTTAGGATCTTCTAGATCATACCGTTATAAAATTTCTCAGTTGAACACAAAGAAATATAAGACAAGAAGATTCTTATTGGTACTAAGAATATATGCAAAGTTTAAACATGAATAAACTAAAGAGAGATATATGCAACTAGCACATTAAACACATCCCAGCGCCTACAGATTGAATGGATATATAAAACTTGGAAACTCAGCGCAAGATAGAAAAACGGCAACGGCTGTCGCAACAAGATGCTTAATATGTGGAACTACTAGTGTCGTACAATCGTTATATCATCCTAGTGGCATTAAAAAAACAAGTAAATATAGAAGAGAAGCATTGAATCAACCTACTGCTAGCATGGGTCTCCACATCAGAAATGTTCATAAGCAAAAAGCTAAAGTTAACGCAAACTATGAGCGATTTTTATTAGTTGATCAACCTAGGCTAAGGAAAGTTGGAAGATCATCACGATCTTAAATCATCGGGCTTGCAGTGAAGAATATGCGAGCCCTAGTTAGAATAACGAATAGGGTCAGACTCTATTTTAATAAATATGCTAAGTATCTTTAACAATTCTAAATGTTTTTCGTAGTAAATAATTTTTAGAAGAAATAGACTTTTTATCTGGCATGGCTTAGCCGCCTAGCTTGTCTTTCAATTCGAAGTCTCTCGTAGTGTGATCGTTGTTCTTGAGATAGCTCTATATTGAATGGCTCGGGTCTTAAACGTATATCTCGCCTAGCCGATTGTCTTGCTTGTCGGTTTGCTTGCAATGTATCCCAGTGCTTTCTTGGCATACTCCTTAGATCTACCGAGTCATAAGGACATCTGGGGTAATCTGATTTGAGTAATGATTTTTTGCAGGTTCTATGCAGAGCATGTGAGTTTTTACACTTTAATATGGTGACTTTGTCTGTGTTTTTAAAATCATTTAGGCAAATAGGGCAGTTGGGGTTTTGTATAGATGAATGAAGCTTACGGTACTTACCTGTATGGTTACAGAACATGGCTTTTATCCGATGAATTAGTTTGTACTTTGTAGAATAAGTTACGCATGCAGTTCGGTTAATAATAACAACTAGAATATGAAGTGCCACGTACTAAATATTACAAGTGCCACATCAACTGTTATTGTCTCCACCAAGGTAAACTTCCTTTAATACAGTAATAAAATTACATAAAGACTAGTTGGATCACATGTTTCTTGCTTCAAGATGTATATTGAGAGTTGATAATAAATTATCTTCGTTAGATGTTATCTCTAGGTCTCAGGTCTCTCGTTCATCATTTTTTTTGCTGCTTCATTTAGATCCTCTGCTTGAGTTGGCGGTATTGGAATACGCACATGGCCTGGTAAACTAACACCTAGACTGCCGCCATCGCTTGCACTAGGGAGTGTGCTAGGTGAGACCATTTCAGCGGCAGCAATAACTGTTGTTATAGCATTGACAATACCGCGAGCACCTTGCCATTCCTCTTTAGATATTTGACGTTGAAGGCTATTATCGCCAGGGGCTATGCCTTCTCCTTTTGCTTGTAGGTGAGCATCAATAATTTGTCTTTGTAGATCGTGTTTCGGCAGTGGGTGCAATCCTTGCGCTTGTCTATTAGCGATATCACCTTGCAATGTATCTCGTGTTAGGGAAGTAAGCATACTGTTTTGAGAGGAGTTGCTACCAATCATAACAGGCGTTTTAGATTGTGTGCGTCTAACCTCTCCGCTTGTAGGTGCTAGATTAGCCGTGTTGGTGTACGCTGTTGCACGTGTTCCAGAAACAGGTGGTTGGTTACTTGTTTTCAACATGATAAAAATCCATTCACTTTATTTGTACACATAGGTGTCAATGGCGTAAATAATGTTCATAACACAAAAAGAGGAGTGAGACGCAATTAGTGTTTTTAGTTTGCGTATAATATTTCTCTAGGGTATCGAGTCTTTTTATATTTGCTTATCTATGGATATTTAGAGAGGGTTCTTAAGTATGAATAAGGCGACGACAGTATTTTTAGAAAGTAACTTTAATAATAGAGTTTTGATTGTTTTAGGAATGTTTTAATATGTAACAAGGTTACGAATAAATATATTTTTTTGACATTTTTAATTCCATTTCCTATTTTTTTGTTTTTCTTGTACTGAGGTCTGAAATAATTGGTAAAAAAAAGAAAATTGGTGTGGTGCAAGTTTTTAATTATTATGGTAAAAATATTAGTGAGAATAATCGTAAGCTGTACATATCTTATGAGGCATATAAAGATTTGCACTTATTAGTTAAGCATATCTGTAAGTCTTTCGATAATGAGAGTTTAAAAAGTCATAAATTTAAATAAATAATTACACCGAAAGGATAGGTGCTGTAGTAAATTATTTTGTATAGCTTATTCTTTTATTCCAAGAAGCATACTGAGAAGCTATGAAAGCAAACTCATATTGCTTTTTATACCGTTCAAATTCTAATGTATCGTTTAAAAGTTTTTCTGATTTTTCTATATCCATCCTATAAATATCAATAACACGAAACTGAAATCCTGAATCCTTATATTTGCTATTTAATTTCTGCGTTTGCTGACGGGCGTAGGCCAACAAATGACGAGAGGAAATAAGAACAGAAGGAAAGTTATTTAACTGCATACACATATTTACCGTTTAGGGTTTGTCATAAATATAACGAATGATTTAAATATTTATGAGTAGAGTATCGATTTAAGGCAATAGGTTCATTTTTTTAACTCAAAATATTTATTGCGACTTCTACTTTCGTTGAATGGCGTTGTAATGGGATTTCTATATTGTAATACTCTTGTGCATATTGTTTAGGGAAATAGAGATACCTTTACATGGTGGCATAAAAATCATCAAAAAAGATCGTTTCGTTTCTGTCTATCAATCAACCATGATCGAATTAAATTTTAATATTGAGTTGTCACTGTTGATGATAAAAAGCAAATATTGCACATAATATTATAAGCCGGAGTTATAGAGCTAAATAAAGTCTTTTTAGAAATGATAGCTATGATAGCAGAGTGCTAAAAAAGCGAGCTTAAGATTAATAACTTTGATAAATAATGAATGACAACCTATAGGCCAAGCTTTTCCATAGAGCGCTAGATAAGGCGAAAACGTTTTCAAGTTTTTGATAAAGGTTAAGGAGATGTACTAGAACGACTTTTGGTATTACTATGCGTCAAATTTAATTGACATTACTTGCTTATGGTGACGTTGATCCATATAAATATGCGAAGATACTATTATCATCTGAGGTAATTCTCACGATGAACATATTAATAGGCTCCAGCTTCTTGATGTTTACTAATAACTAATAATAGTCCAAGCTTCATTAGAAGCTCTTGATGACAACAATCTAAACCAAAGCTTGGAAAATGAAATACGCTTTATTGCTCTTTGTTTCGCTCGGAACTTTTCTTAATAGTTATGCTTATGCTCGCGAATTTGCACTTATATCTAGTTACCATGCAGAGAATCACTGGACTCAGGACTGTATCGCAGGTCTGCGGTCTGGGCTTGAAGCCGATGATAAACTCACCATATTTTATTTAGATGCAAAGCGAACCTCTTCAACTGAACATGTTCTGGCAAGTGAGTATGCTTGGAGAAAGGTGAAAGAAATAAATCCGGCGCTTCTTTTTGTGGCAGATGATGTAGCACTAGAACGCCTTGGTCCTTATCTTGCTCAAGCTAAATTCCCAACAGTTTTTTATGGTATAGACAATAATCCTAGGAACTATTTTAGCGGCAACAAGATTCCTAATAATGTGTATGGCATACTCGAAAGGCGACTTTCAGTATCTTTGGTGCGAACCATTAGAAAGATTTTACCACCTGAAAAAAAAGATGTTTTAATTTTATTTGACGACAGTTCATCCGCTAAAGCAATCATAGCAATGAACTTTGAAGGTCAGGAAAAAGTGATTCTTGATCACGGTAAAATTGACCGAAAAAGCATAGGTTATTTTGATACCTGGAAAAAAGCTGTGACATCCGCACATGAAAATTACGATGCGATTTTGTTAAAAAACTGGTACACGATCAAAGATAGAAGTAATGATGCAGTAATTGATGCCAATGCCGTCATAGAGTGGACAAGTAGAAACTCAAAAATCCCGATCTTTACCATAATGAAGAATGTTGTGGGAGAGGGGCTGATAGAGGAAAATCAAATAGTAGGAGCAATCGTGCTTGAGGGGGCAAGCCACGGGTACAATGCTGCTATTATGGCAAAGAATATACTTGGCAAAAAAGATACTGTCAGGATTAAATCTTCCAGAGCTAAAAATTATTACTTTAACAAGAAAAGCCTTAGTAAATTCGGTTTGACATTACCGAAATCTATCGAAGACGGGGCAACCTTCAAATAAAGCTAATGAGTGGCCAAATAAAGCTAATGAGTGGCGGTTTTTGCTTTAATCGACCCTAAAAATAATGTGCCATATCAAGATAACGTTGGCGGATATGTTCTACCAACAGTCTTATTTTTTTCGGTGCTTGCTTCGTAAAGGGATAAACTGCGTATATACCGACTTTTTTGGCTACAAGCGTTGGGAACAAATCCACCAAACTATTATTTTGCAAGTCAGTATAAACTAAGCAACGTGGTACATAAGCAATGCCGTAGCCTGCCAAGGTGGTTTTACGCAGTGCTGCTGCGTTGTCGGTAAAAAACGATCCTGCAACTTTGACCATGTAGTTGCCCGTCTCAGATTTAAACTCCCATTCACTGGCGCCACTCGTATGATATGTGTATTGCAGACAATTGTGCTGCTGCAGATCGATAGGGTTTGTTGGCGAACCGTATTGTTTAAGGTATTTAGGTGAGGCACACACAATCCAGTTAGACTCAAGAAAGCGGCGTGCAATTAAGCTTGAGTCTTCTAAATAGCCTGTGCGGATTACTAGGTCATAGCCTCCTTCAATGAGATCTACAAAACGATTTTCCAGTGACATATCAACAGTTAAGCCGGGATGCTGTTGGCAGAATTCCGCTACTGCTTCGGCTATTAATAGATCACCTGAGATGGTGGGCACTGACATCTTGATATGGCCTGTCATTGTTTCGCCCAAACCTGAAATTGAGTCCATGGCTTCGGCTGCGGCAATTTCAATGTTTTTTGCCCGCTGTCTTAGCGTCATTCCAGCTTCGGTCAAAGTGAGTTTTCGGGTAGTACGATAAAAAAGCTGAACGCCAAGGTGGGCTTCTAGACGAGAAATACGTTTGCTCACGACTGAATTGGCGAGGTCACTTTTTTCTGCTGCACGAACGAAGCTACCGAGCTCAGCTACGTGAGAAAACAGGATTAAGTCGTCTAAATGCATTTTATTATGTCCTAAATAGAAATAGTCTGATCCATAATGCCTATTTTATGATTTATCGGGAAGCGCTAAGTTGATGTAAACAGACCCAAGATATGGATTAACTTCGATGATTATCTCTTCTCCCACAGACTTTCGTGTTGCGGCTAAAGATAAATTGCCACCATTTCTATTTCATTATATTGACGGTGGTTCCTATGCTGAGAAAACGCTTCACAACAACAGTCAAGATCTGGCCAACATCGCTCTAAAACAGCGAGTATTGCGTAATATGGCAGATCTTGATCTGAGTACTCAGATTTGGGATGAGTCTTTTGCTTTACCCATCGCATTATCGCCTGTAGGTCTTACAGGTATGTACGCTAAACGAGGTGAAGTACAGGCCGCGAAAGCGGCGCAAAACAAGGGTATTCCTTTTACCATGTCCACTGTATCGGTATGTGCTATCGAAGAAGTTGCCCCGGTAATTGAGCGTCCAATGTGGTTTCAATTGTATGTACTGAAAGATCGTGGCTTTATGAAAAATGTGCTCGATCGGGCTCAACACGCTGGTGTAAAAACACTTGTGTTTACTGTAGATATGCCAGTGCCCGGTGCGCGCTACCGTGATATGCATTCGGGGATGAGTGGCCAATATGCGAATATGCGTCGGATATTTCAAGCCATGTGCCATCCGAGTTGGGCCTTGAATGTCGGTTTACTAGGTAAGCCCCATGATTTGGGTAATATCTCCACTTATCGTGGTTCCCCCACTAAATTGGAAGATTACATCGGATGGTTGGGAGCCAATTTTGATCCATCAATATCATGGCAAGACTTAGAATGGATTCGTGATACCTGGGATGGCAAGATGATTGTTAAGGGAATTTTAGATGAGGGGGATGCAAAAGATGCTGTAGCATTTGGTGCCGATGGTATTGTTGTATCGAATCATGGTGGACGCCAACTTGACGGAGCTCTCTCTACTGCGCAAGCATTGCCAATGATCGCAAGTAAAGTAAAAGGGGATCTTAAAATCTTCGTTGATTCGGGCATTCGTAATGGTTTGGATGTGGTGCGCATGCTTGCGCTCGGCGCAGATTGCACTATGCTAGGACGATCTTATATTTACGCTTTAGCTGCCCAAGGGCAAGCTGGTGTGGAGCACCTACTTGATTTATATCGCAAAGAGATGGAGGTCGCCATGACACTCACAGGGGCGAAGACCATTGCCCAAATCACTGAAGATATATTGGTTCATTGTTGAGACTTAGCAGTTAAATCTGGATTAAATTAGCCATGACGAAAGAAAAAAAGCGTGATCCGCTAAGCCCCTTTGATGCCACCGATCGGGAGCTGATCGCCTTGCTTAAGCGCGATGCGAGAGCGCCCATATCTGTCTTGGCAGAAGTTTTGAAGCTGTCGCGTGGAACAGTGCAGAATCGTTTGGATAAGCTCTTTGCATCAGGTGCTCTTTTGGGCTTTTCTGTGCGGGTGCGCGATGACTTTGACCCAAACAGTGTGCGTGCGGTAATGATGATTGAGGTTGCAGGTAAGTCCACCTCTCAAGTTATTCTTCGTTTAAGGCGGATTCCCGAGCTTGAGAAAATACACACCACCAATGGTGGCTGGGATCTCGTGGCGGAAATTTGCGCAGCAAACTTGCAAGAGTTTGACCGTGTCTTGCGCGATGTTCGTGAAATCGAAGGGGTACTCAATAGCGAAACCAGTATTCTTCTCAGCACGGTTTAGCTGTAGAAGTCTAGCGTTTTTAATCGCAAGTAAATGGAATGCTAAGCACGCAATTTTTCAAAATTTATACTGAAAAGTAGCAAATTGCGAAAAAACGGGCTTGTTTCTAGCAAAGTTGCTTATAGCGATTGCAGATTTCTCAATTTAATATTTCTTCTCGATAAATTGTTTCATCTGTAGATCCGTCGTGAATAAAAAATCCCATAATGCACAAGCACCTTCATCGGTGGTGATGATTAGGCCGCATAATTTTAGGCCGAACCCGGAAACCGAAGCCGATAATACTTTCCAGTATCAAGCTGCATCGGTAGATGCGCAGGATACAGCTCGCAGTGCTTATATTGAATTTAATAATGCTGTGTCAGAGTTGAGAAAATGTGGTATCAATGTCCATGTTTTTGATGATACATCCACAGAAACACCGGATTCTGTTTTTCCAAACAACTGGTTCTCCACCCACCCAAATGGGCAGGTGGTTGTTTATCCCATGTATGCACCTAACCGACGTAAGGAACGTCGGCAAGATGTAATCGAGATGCTTGAACGTGAGTACTGTGTCAGTCAGGTGATTGACTATGCACAATTTGAACATGAGAACCTCTATCTTGAAGGTACCGGTGCGATGGTGATCGATCACTTAGAGAAGGTTGTTTACATGGTTCCTTCTAATCGTGCCAACCCCGCACTACTCAATGTTTTTTGCAAACAACTGGGGTACAACTCCTTTTCTTTCCATGCTCAAGACGCTAATGGTGTGCCGATTTATCACAGCAACGTATTTATGTCGATCACCAATGAATTTGCCGTGTTGGCGTTGGATATGATTCCGTCACTGGTTGAAAGAGATGAACTTGTCAAACGAATGACCGATTCCGGTCGCGAAATTATCCACGTATCTGGTGAACAAATAGCGCAATTTGCAGGAAACTGTATCGAATTGACAGGAAGTGAAGGTCGCATTCTTGCCCTTTCTCAAACGGCTTATAACACCCTGACTCCCGCTCAAAAATCTGAGATGGAAAAAAGTGTTCGTTTACTACCAATTAAGGTAAACACCATAGAAATGGCAGGTGGATCAGTACGTTGCATGATTGCGGGTATTCACTTACTACCCAAGTAAGCGTATGCAATTTAAGCCCGAAACATCACACTGGACCAATAATAAGAGTAATTCCTATGACTGATAAATCCTATTCTATATTGCACCCCGCCACCAATGCTGACGAACTTGCTAAAAATGGTCCCAGAATTATGTCTTCTGGCAAAGGCATATATTTGCAAGATAGCAAAGGGCAGGAGCTAATCGACGCAGTAGCGGGACTATGGTGCGTCAATGTGGGTTATGGCCGTAAAGAGTTGGCGGATGCCATGCAAGAATCGGCCTTGAATATGGGTTTCTATCATACGTTTTCAGGTATGTCGAACCACCCTCAAATGGCATTAGCGGAACGGTTAATGGAGAAGGTGCCAACCTCTTTGTCCAAGGTGTTTTTTGGTAGCGGCGGGTCCGATGGCAACGATAGCTTGATTAAGCTTATTTGGTATATCAACAATGTACGTGGTAAACCTAAAAAGAAGAAAATCATATCTCGCTGGCAGGCCTACCACGGAACCTCGGTAGCTACTGCTAGCCTTACTGGCTTGCCTTCCTTTCACCAAGCTTTCGACTTACCTATTAATCACATATTGCATACAGGGTCCCCCGATTACTTTCGCCATGCACAGGAAGGTGAGAGCGAACGGGGTTTTTCTAACAGGAGGGCTGCCGAGTTGGAAAGCCTAATTGAACAAGAGGGGCCTGAGTCGATCGCGGCCTTTATTGCTGAGCCAGTGCTAGGTGCAGGGGGAGTGGTAACACCACCTGAAGGTTACTTTGAAGCGATACAAAGTATTACCAAAAAATACGATATCTTATTTGTTGCCGATGAAGTGGTGAGTGGTTATGGACGTTTAGGTCGTTGGTTTGGTTCTGAGGTCTATGGTATCGAGCCGGATATGATGACAACGGCTAAAGGTTTAACCAGCGGTTATTTTCCCATGTCCGCAGCGTTTATGTCTGATGAAATCTGGCAATTAGTGCGTGAAGGTTCGAAGAAGTACGGTAACTTTGCTCATGGTTATACCTATTCTGGTCATCCTGTTGGTGCTGCGGTGGCGCTTGCGAATCTCGATATCATTGAGAACGAGAATCTGGTGGAGCAGGCTGGGCGAATAGGCAATTACTTTAAGCAACAACTTACTAGGCGCTTTGAAGGGGATGACTTTGTGGCTGAGGTGCGTGGTAAAGGACTTATTGCTGCGGTGCAACTGGTACAGGATAAAACGAGCAAAACTTTTTTTGATAAGTCTACCAAGATTGCCCAGGCGGTAGCTCAGGAATGCTACAAAAATGGTCTGATCGCAAGGCCGCTGCCTTCTGTTGATAGCATCGCATTTTCCCCGCCGTTGATTTGCATGGAAGAAGATATTGACAAAATAATCGATCGCTTCGAATTGTCACTACGCCCAGTGATGGCTAAGTATAAGCAAGCTTTGTAGGAGATAATGCCAATGATTGTCGTTCGACCTATACAAACTCATGATCTTGATAACCTAATGGATCTAGCGCACGCCGCCTCTCCTGGTATGACGACTCTGCCGCCGGACAGAGATACGCTGTCTCGCAAGATTGCTCGCTCAACACAAAGTATTGAATCGGCAATAAGCGAAGCAGGCAATGAGTCTTACTTATTTGTCATGGAAGATACTGCTACAGGGAAACTTGTCGGCACTGCTGGTGTTATTGCCAAGCTTGGCGAGGATGACCAGTTCTATTCCTACAAGTTAAACAGGCAAACCCAATATAACCGCCAGAGCAACAAAAAGGTGGCGATCGAAACTCTTCACCTGACCAATCACTTCGAGGGTTTTGCCGAAGTGGCGACTTTATTCCTGATGCCAGAATATCGTAAAAACAACAATGGCAAACTGTTGGCGCGCAGCCGTTATTTGTTTATGAGAGAATTCAGAGAACGCTTTCCCGACCAAGTGATGGCGGATTTACGTGGATACTTTGATGAAGATGGGCGCTCACCTTTTTGGGAGGCACTGGGCAAACACTTTTTTGATATGAGCTACGCCGAAGCTGACTTGTTCGGTGCTCTTAATGGCAATCAAATTATCGCTGATCTTATGCCCAAACATCCTATTTATATCAATCTACTGCCAAAAGAAGCGCAGGAAGTGATTGGCCGGCCCAATGACGATGGCAGGGCAGCATTGGCGATGTTGGAAAAAGAAGGCTTTAAGTGTAACGGCCAGTATGACATTTTTGATGGAGCGCCGAGTGTTGACGCTTATATCGACCAGCTAGTTACTGTAAACAACAGCAAGCAGGCCGTTGTGTCAGGCAACTTATCCCAGGCGACTTTTGATATGACTTCCGAAACAAGCTCCAACACATATTTAATTTGTGCTGGAGACATTAGTGCATTTCGTGTGTGTATATCGTCACTTGAGATTAATGAAGATGGCGAGGTTGTATTGCCTCCGGACACTGTGGAAGCCCTGCAAGTAAAGGCAGGGGCGAAGGTACGGTATTCATTACTATAGGCGCTTAATAATCAGTCCGGCATTGGGGTTCATACCAAAAGATAAGACGTAATTGGTTACTTACTTCTTGCTGCCCGCAGAGTCTTCAGCTATGTTTTGCAGGCCCCGTGGATTGACGAAACACCAGCTCCGCATTAACAACAATACGCAAGTCTTTTGGCTTTTCATCGCGCACCATGCGGATAAGTTGTTTGGTGGCGATCTCGGCCATTTCAATTAGTGGTTGTTTGACGGTGGTAAGATGGGGCCATACCTGAGAGGCCAAAGGTTCATCGTCGAATCCAGCAATAGAGATATCCCCAGGAATATCTAACTTACGTTCGTGGGCAACCTTCATAACCCCTGCTGCCATATGGTCGTTGGCGCAGAAAATTGCAGTAGGCATAGGCTGTAAGCGTAAAAGTTGAATGCCGCAATCGATACCTGACTCGAAAGTATTCTCACCTTGAACAATCAGCCTTTCATCAATATCTAAATTGGCTTCGGCCATGCCGTCGAGATAGCCAAGGTAACGATTGGCCATTGCTGTGTGATCAGGATGGCTACGCACAAAGGCAATACGCTGGTGACCAAGGCGGGATAAATGCCGCACCATTTGTTTACAAATTTCGCGATCGTTCGTACAGACAGTCCAGTCTGTATCGTCTACAGGCTCCCTTGAGATAGCGATATTGGCTATCCCTTGCTGACTGATAAATTCGTGGATACCAGCGACATCGGACAATGGTGGGACAAGTACCAGTCCGTCTACCCTTTTACTGGAAATAAACTCGCGAATGTCATTGAGCACCGAGGGGTTTGTGTAGCTACAGGGGTGGATGAGTAAGTCATAGTGCTCAGGCAAACAGGCACTTAGGACACCATTTTGGATGTTGGTAATATAATTCGAGTCGGTGTTGTTATATATCAGACCAATCAAGTATGTGCGATTACTCGCGAGCATGCGAGCCGGAGAGTTCGGGCGATAAGCGAGCACTTGCATCGCTTGTTCCACACGATCTCGGGTGGTCGATTTTACATTGGGAGCTCGATTTAAGACTCGTGAAACTGTCTTGGTCGAGACTCCGGCGTTCTTGGCGACATCATCAATTGTCGCAGGGCGGCCAAACTGGTTTTGATCTGCGGCAGTGGTCATGAAAATATATTCATCATTGCGTGTTGATATAAAATATGCAGCGAACAATGGATAAGATTGTCCTGCGCTGTCTTCTTTTACAATAACACAAGTCGAGCCTATCGCTAAGATGTATTAGCCTGTTTGATATACAAAAAAGTAGTGAATTTACATAACCGTAAAGATCAACTGTAATAGATATCACTTTTTAATGATTTTAATGCCAAAAGCTGATAAGAGGAATATCCTTTACATTATTTTTATCTGAGTGTGCACAGAATTAGCGATGAAACAGGCATGATGGGATTGCTCGTGGAGATTCGCGACTTTGTCTTTGCTGGGTTGTTGATCTTCAAATACAATTTTCGGCTTTAAAATTACTTCTGTCATAGCCAGCTTTCCATCGGCATTTTTTGCCAAAGTACCTGAAGCTTGGTCGATGTAAGTATTCACTGTTAAGCCTGCTCTTGCAGCATAGTCCAAAAAGAACAGCATATGACAGCTAGATAAGGAGGCAATAAAGGCTTCCTCTGGATCGACATTAGCTTCGCTGGACATGGGTACGGGGACAATGTGGGGGGAAGAAGACGCTGGTACCACAACGCCACCATCGAAATGCCATTCGTGAGCTCGGCTGTATTTCCGGTCTAGAAAACCTTGCTCACCCCGTTCCCATTTGACCGTAGCATAATATTCAGACATTAGATCGCTCCTCGCAGGTAGTCGTCGGTTGAATATAGACGAATTCCTAATTAAATAGAAAAACTAGTACTTATGCCACCGCTGGTTTTCCCGACACTATCAGTGTTTTTTGTTGTTGGGCTTGGCCCTGAAGCGAATTCAATTCCTCATCAGCAATTAATGCGTGGTACTTCTAGTTTGTTTTCTGGAAGGTGGTCTAAAGTGGTTTTCATTCAGTTAGGTGCATTGTTTCTTGTCGTCTCAGTTTTACGCGATTGCACATGTATTGCCACTAATCTCATCTTATTTTACTAAGTCTTAATGGCTAACTCAGGCTCTATGTTTTTAGTCGCGCTTACTCGCCTTGTTAAGGTATTCATTTAATAGTTTCTCTTGGTTTTGTGATTGTTGTGATTTCATATTAAATAAGCGACTTAGACATATAACGTCCTATACGCTTACCTCCAAATCTAAGTTGATAGCCTAATTCTGAGAGCAGAAGAATGTTGACGACAAGAATGTATATTAAAGTGCTTGGTGGCTCATACTGGGCAAAACGACTTCAGGTGTAAAATGCTTTTTGTGTCTGGCCCATATTTGCCAAACACAAAAAAGCCTGCATCTAAGCAGGCTTTTAACTTGTTGATCTACAATCAAGGATTGGTAGGGGCCTAGTGAGATAGAGCCGCTGACCTTTGCACTGCTAGTGTGGTTGTCCAGCAATAATATGCAGCACGCCGTTGCCTGTCAGCATTAGATCAACCAAGCCATCGCCATTAATATCGCCGCTACCTAAAGCATCGACACCTAAGAAAGCGCTAGCTACTGTGCCTGTCATGCTGCGAAGTAGTTCTTTATTAGCCCCTGAGTATAGATAGCCTTTACCTGCTGCACTGCCTCCGGTGAAGGTGTACGCGGCGATAAATAAGTCGTTAAAGCCATCATTATCCACATCACCCACTCCACGTGCTGGCCCTAAGCCATCTCCCAGATTTTCCGGCCGAAAGATATGCACGGTCTTGCCTGTAGCACCTGAATATAGATAGCCGCGGCCACTGCCATCCACTTCATCTTGGCGGGCATTGTAGTCGCCAACGTAGATATCGGGGATATTATCCCCTGTCACATCGCCTACGCCGAAGGCATGAAATTGTCCGAAGGTGCCGGCGGTAACTCCTGCTCCATCTGTGGTTAAGCCGGGTTCACCCACAGGCTTTAGCAGATGTATTAGGCGACCATTCTTACCGGACAATACGTAAGCCCGACCTTCATCATTTCTACCCGCACCTCTTGCGCCAACTACAAGGTCGGGGATGCCATCATAATTGATATCGCCAATACGGCCGGTGGCTGTGCCTAGTTCGTCGCCAGCTCTGCGGCCATTGCGCTTCCATAGAAGCTTGCCCGTTTTTCCTGAATACGCATACAACCTTCCTGCATTAGCTGCTCTTTGGCTGGCGTAGCTGGCGCCGACCACTACATCATCAAAGCCGTCTTTATTTAGATCTCCGACCCCTCCCACAGAAGCGCCAAAGAATTCACCAGGTCTAAACCACTGATGTAATACAGCATGATTTGCGCCAGAAAACACCATAGCACTTGAGAAAGAACCAACAATATAGTCGTTAACCCCGTCGGCATTAACATCACCCGCGTCCTTTGCGCTATAACCAAACACGGGAATTCCTGGGCTCGTGACACTGTTTAACAGTGCACCATCGCCACCGGAATAGACATAAAATTTACCAGCAGGGAAGGGAACATTGGTCGTGAAAAAGGGAGCTGTGACAATAAAGTCATTGGCACCATCACCGTTGATATCACCAAGATCCTCCGCTACCCAGCCAAAACCATCCCCCTGTTGCTCACCGTTAAGTGTAAGCAATACTTCTACATCTTCCTCCGCAAAAAAGTCGCTACTTGCTTTTGCGGTAAATAATGAGGGTTCAACACTGGGCGCTTTAGGGATTGCATTCAGGCGATATCTATCACTTTGTTCAATGGCACTACTTGCGGGGGTGGCATGGCTAGATTGAGCCGCTATTGAGGTAATTAGGATCATCGATAGGAGTACTTTTGTATTCATTTACGCTCTCACTATTATTGAAATAACCGTTATTGAAACAGTGGAGGGGCTTTGTCTTTTCTTATAGTAAGCCCCTGGTTGATCGGGTCTTTAGAGCTAACGTACTAAAGGCTCTTGCCAAAGCTTAAGTAGAGGGTTTAATTCAAACTATGAAAATCTTGCTCGTTTTGGCACTTGTGCATAGCTGTGTTTTCTAACGCACGAGCCCCTAGGGCATTTTGCAAAAAGCAGAGCTGCGACGATAAGCAGAGGGTGTTTGTCCAAAGTGTTTTTTAAAATAATGGGAAAAGTGGCTATGATCACAAAAGCCCAAATTTAAGCCTAGTGTTGATAAATCTTCCTTGGTTTCAGCAACTCTGTATAAAGATGATCGAAGACGCAGTTGACACAAATATTGATGGATGGTGAGCCCAATGATACTACTAAAAACTCGACTTAAATGATAAGGACTTGTGTTTAGCTCTTTAGCCAATGCATTAAGCGATAGGTTTTCTGTGTAGTGGCTGTTTAATATTTCTAAGCAGTTACTGGCCAGCCTTCTATGTTTATTGCCTGTCCGAATTTTTCCTGCTGAAGTTGCCTTACTATGCCTTCCATAAATCTCTGCCAAAGTTCTTCTACTAAAGTTTAGTGCCCACTCTTCTGATAGCAAAATATCTTCATCGGAGCTTGCTTGCAGTTTATTGATAAATATACAGAATTCACTATAGATTTTGGCTGAAATAATACTGTGAGATAATTGAAAAATTTGCTCGGGTTCCTCTTTTAAGTTGACTCCTAGATCTGCCAATATTTCGCAAATAATAGTTGGGTCAAGTGCAATCCAGTCACAGCGATCACCGTAGTCGGAAATAGGATAGCGTTCGTATTGCTGGCCCTTGTTGTAGACAGTAATAGTGTTGGGGTCGGCAATGAACGCCTCTTTCATATTCTCATGGCGTATTTTTACAGCTGTTCGAGGAAATACTAAAATATAAGCCTCAATTGCGCCTGTATTGGTAAAATCCGGTGCACTTACCGGGCAATCAAAGGTACCGATATTTAACAGTGCACTCTCGTGCAGTATATTGTCGTGTACGGTTGCCACTTCTGGTGAAGCCTCTTAAATTAGTTTGTATGTAAAAATATACTTCTAAGAATTATTATTAATTTATATTACTAGTTTCTAGGTTAATAAGATAAACGAGTAAAGACAAAAATCTATCATAAAAATTTCATTAAATTTGCTTGAAACTAAAGCTTATCTACTTTATAGTCCGCGACCACACATCGAGGTAGCGATTACCTCTTATATTTTCAGTCAATAGTTCGGTAGATGTTAAGGAGGCACAAATGATATTACGTAATTCTAAAATTGAAATGTTGGGCTTCGCTGCCGGAAATTTCTTTAGTTAAAATTTAAATTCTAAAAAATTTTCTGATATGTAGCTTTTATCTACATCGCTTGCGCTCGTCCAATATTTTCTTAACGAAATTTTATAGCTCCGCTTTAGTCAAAATTTTAAACTTTAATATTTGTTAATGAGATGTAGCTTTTAACAAGGTGTTTTTATGCCTTCAAGAAATAGAGCGGCAAATAAAAACGGATTTTGTAAATTATTATCTGAATAGATATACATTATAGAACTTGGAAAAAATAAAAATGGAAGAGAGAAAAAATAAAAAAGATATTGCATGGATACAGATTACTGCAGGGCAGGGGCCAAAAGAATGTGGCTGGGTTGTGGCTCAGACTGCGAAAGTTCTTTTAAGTGAATGTGAATCTAAATCTATAAAGTGTGAATGCGTTGAGTATATTGCCTTTGATAAAATGCTTAGAAAACAAGACTTAATTTATCCGGATACATTTCTATCTATGATATTTAGGCTAGAGGGATATAACCTTGATAAGTTTTTAAAAAACTGGCATGGATCTATTAAATGGCATGGCGAGAGTCCTTATCGACCAGGCCATAAAAGAATAAATTGGTTTGTGGGCGTAATGCCTATTGTTTTATCTCAGTCGAAAAAGATAGATATCAATAAGCTTTTGTCTCAATCACAAATTGAGTTTATTCGTTCAAAAGGCCCAGGTGGTCAGCACGTAAATAAAACTAATAGTGCTGTTCGCTTAACTCATCGTGAAACGGGAATACAGATACGGGTCGATACGGATAGATCTCAACATCGCAATAAGCAACTAGCGCTAGAGCGCTTACATATCTTGTTAAGTAGTGCCAAGGATGAGGATGATAAAAAAAGAGAGCAGCAACGTTGGCTCAATCACTACGGTGTGCAACGAGGTAAAGCAATAAGAACATTCAAAGGCCCAGGCTTTCAAGAGATATAAGATATCGGAGGTTATCCACAAAAGGGTCGTCATAAACATTTTGCTTAACATAATAAGGAAATATCACTGTAGGTGTTTTTGGCGACATATCTGTGAGCTAACAATAAATATTAACTAGTTATCCAATTATAATATTATTTTTTGATTTTCTTTTAAAAAGATAAAGAGTAGCATCAGGTAATACAAATCACTCTTATTTTTGAAATCAATAATAGCTACTATTATGAAGACACAAATTCTTGTCAGTATCAAAACTTTGATTTTTCTCACTTCTCCTATTCTCTTTAACGCTTATGCCTATGGCCAAGATCTAGCTCAAGCCGTTATCAAAAAAAGAGAAATGGTGGTAACCGCTAACCCTTTAGCAACTGCAGCTGGTGAACGCGTGCTGAGACAAGGAGGCACTGCAGCCGATGCTATGATAGCGGCACAAACAGTCCTTAGCCTAGTTGAACCTCAAGCCAGTGGTATCGGTGGAGGCGCCTTTGTGGTCTATTATGATGCGCGATCCGGTAAAACTATTACTGTTGATGCACGAGAAAAAGCACCTTCAGCCGCAACTCAAGATCGTTTTCAAGATTTAAGTTTTTTTCAAGCCTGGCAGAGCGGTTTGTCTGTTGGAGTACCGGGTGTACCAAGGATGATGGAGTTTATGCACAAAAAGTATGGACGCCTCCCGATGAGAAGGTTATTTCGTCCTGCTGTAAAATTGGCTGAAAATGGCTATCCCCTGACGCAGCGCACCAGTGATCAAGTGGCCCGTTTGTTATCTTTTAATCCTTCTTGTGAAGAGCGTTTATTTTTGCGGGATGAAAACGCATTTGAATATTTTGCAAACCCTGACTGTAGCGCAAAACCCGCAGGCACAGTAGTAACTAATCCTGCCTATGCTGACACTTTAAAACAACTCCAACGCTATGGCTCTTATGCGTTTTACAATGGCCCCATTGCAGCAGATATTGTTGCTGCGGTACAAGGTGACCCTTCCATCCCTGGGGATATGACTGAGCAAGACTTGGCGAATTATGATGTAG
This sequence comes from Agarilytica rhodophyticola, assembly GCF_002157225.2. Lineage (NCBI taxonomy): Bacteria > Pseudomonadati > Pseudomonadota > Gammaproteobacteria > Cellvibrionales > Cellvibrionaceae > Agarilytica > Agarilytica rhodophyticola. Next base: position 6,836,325 of record NZ_CP020038.1, on the reverse strand, counting down.
TTGTGCGCCGTCCGGTGTGCTCTACTTATCGAGGTCGTAAGGTTTGTGGTATGGGGCCTCCCTCTTCAGGTGGCTTAGCCGTTGGCCAGATTCTCGGTATTCTTGAAAACTTTGATTTTGCTGATAAAGATCCTCTTGATGTAGATGTTGTGCATTTATTTACACAAGCAGGTCGGCTTGCTTTTGCAGATCGCAATCGTTATGTGGGTGACCCTGATTTTGTTACCGTTCCGTCGGCAGGAATGCTCAATAAAGAGTATCTCAGTTCGCGTGCGGCTTTAATTGGTGAAAATGATATGGGCACCGCTGAAGCAGGAGTGCCCCCTGGTATTTTCGATACTTTTGCGCCAGATATGTCGACCATTGAATCCGGTACTAGCCATGTTTCAATTATCGATCGTTACGGCAACGCTCTATCCATGACTACTACTGTGGAAGCTTCTTTGGGTAATGGTGTTATGGTACGTGGGTTTATGCTCAATAATCAGTTGACAGATTTTTCTTTTGCGGCAACGGATGCAGAGGGTTTACCCGTCGCCAACCGTGTGGAGGGCGATAAACGACCCCGCAGTTCCATGTCGCCAACCATTATTTATGATAAGCGTGGTAGGGTCGAGTTCTTGACCGGTTCTCCTGGGGGTTCAAGAATTATCGGCTACACAGCGCAATCAATTGTCAACCTCATTGATTTTGAACTGGATCCACAAGAAACCATTAATGTTCCTCACTACATGAATCGCAATGGTCGAACTGACATAGAGCAGCCTATTACGGGTATTACTTGGGATTACGATGCGCAGAGCTTGGCCGACGAACTGAAATTGCGAGGCCATAGTGATCCGAACCTCCCCTTAGATGAACGCTCTGTAGGAATTATTTCTCAAACAAGTGGTTTGTCTATTATTCAGGTAGCGAAGAGAAAGCGCCCGCGTCATTTCTTCGATTTTTATTGGCGCCCGAAAAAAGTATTGATTGGTGGTGCAGATAAGCGTCGAGATGGGACTGTTGGCGGTCGCTAGCAACTATAGATGTCATCTTACTGGCTATAAACAGTGAATATGAATTTCACTGTTTATACTATCCATTCTATTCTTCTGTGAACCTCACTTTTCTTTATCATCATTTCGTCGACAATAATTTGCTAGATTGATAGCTCCTTTTTACCAAAATGTTCCCACGCTTAGAGAATCTTTGGGGGAAGAGTGGTAAATTTCGTTAGTATTACCACGCGTTGTGAACTATTAAAAATTTATATAAAAATAAAGGCGACTCAAATGAATTATGCATCCTCCCGGCTTGCTCCTGTTCAACCATCCGCATCGGCTGCGGTCAGCCAGAAAGCAAAGGCTTTGAAAGCTGCAGGCCATGATGTGATTGATTTGGGCTTAGGAGAACCTGATTTCGATACCCCGACCCATATTATCGAAGCTGCCTATGCTGCGGCAAAAGCTGGGCAAACTCGTTATCCGCCAACAGATGGAACCGCTGAACTTAAAGCTGCAATAAGTGAAAAGTTTAGAAGAGACAATCAGCTAGATTATTCTGCCAGTGAAATTATTGTTTCCAATGGTGCCAAACAAATTATTTTTGATGCATTGATGGCGACATTAGAAGAGAAGCAAGAAGTACTTCTCTGTGCGCCTTACTTTGGCCAATACAAAGATATGACTCTCATTTTAGGGGGAGTGCCTAAAGTGCTACCCAGCACCGCCGAAAATCAATTTCGCTTAACGCCAGAAATCTTAAAAAACGCCATTACAGCCAACACCCGATGGCTTATTTTAAACCTTCCTTCTAATCCCGCTGGTGCTGTATATACGCGGGAAGAACTAGCAGAATTGGGGCAGATACTAGAGCAGCATCCGCAGGTACTAATTATGTCGGATGAGATTTATGAGCACATCGTGTTTGACGGTCGAGAATTTGTGTCTTTTGCCACCGCATGTCCACATTTAAAAGAGCGAGTACTGACTGTCAATGGTGTATCAAAAGCCTATGCTATGACAGGCTGGAGGATTGGTTACGCCGGTGCAGCACAGGGCTTAATTGCTGCCATGACAAAAGTACAATCGCAGATATCTTCCGGTGCTTGCTCCGTTGCTCAAGCTGCGGCAGTAGCCGCTTTAAATGGTTCGCAGGATGAAGTTGCACGTTTTTGTAAGGCCTTCGAAAGTCGCCGCAATTTGGTGGTCGAGCGAATTACTAAAATACCTGAACTTACTCTCGATGCTCCCGGAGGTGCTTTTTACGCTTTTATTGGCTGTGAATCAATTATAGGGGCGACCACTCCAGATGGAACCGTGATTAATAGTGACATTGATTTTGCTCAATATTTGTTAGATCACGCAAAAGTGGCCGCAGTACCAGGAAGTGCCTATGGGCTCTCACCTTTCTTTCGGATTTCAACCGCCACTAGCGAAGAAATCTTATCGGCGGCTATGAATAGAATATGTGAATGTATTTCCAATTTAAAAATACCTATGGTTAATACCTGATATTAATATCCCTTATAAAGCTTAAAAACTTCTAAGGTAAAAATTTTAATGTTGTCTTCTAGAAGAAGATGCACTGTTGTATCCCCGGATAGCTGAATTTGTAACTTCATCTATTAGATCTTTGACGCTTTTACCAAACGCAGTACCAGCAGCTAGTTGCGTTGCGCCCATTATTATCTTTGCCAATTGACTGGGTTCAGATATTCGTCCTTGTGCTGCTGCGTACGTCGCCACTCCAGATAATATAGTGTACACGGTGCTCATGCTTAAATTTGAATCGAGTTGAGATAGTTGTTGTTTTAGATCTTTTGCGATAGCAGTAATTAATGCTCTGTTTGAGGGGCCTGCATGTGTTGATGAGGTTTGAGTTCTGCCCATTGCATTACGTACCGGCCTAGCTCTATGGGTTCTATGTGCAGTGGCACGGTGAGAACCCGTGGCATGTGTTGAACTATGATGCGTTTGCGTAACTCTCGGCATATTTTTCCCCGTGGTGGTAAATTATTTCTATCTAGTTTGTAAGTGGCTTAAAGTAGGCCTTTTGTTAGATTTTTATTTTTAATTAAATTTATTGCGGGGAGGGGTACTAGATATATTTCTGATTCTAAATTGTTCGGCAAAGAACAGTAATGGTTTTAGTTGCCAGCCAACAATAAAGTGGGCACATATATGAGGTAAATAATCTGAACAGAATACGATAGAAATCTACCCATAGGTAAAATTTATAGTAAATTGTTAACATTATGCATCAAAATTACAGACGACTACATAATGTAAGGCCCAGTACTCAAGTAAGCCCTACTGGCGAGAAGAAAATTAACGATAGTAAACGTCCGAACTTTGTCAAAAGTATAGCTTCCAGCCCATATTTTCCCGAAAGCACAAAAAGTTTGTATACACCGGTGACGTATCCTAAGTCGGGGTCAAAATGAGATCGTCAAGGCTTTTTAATCGATGAAGTGACAGCACAAGCTGCACATAGAAATGCACCTAATGGATCTTCTGCAAAAAGCCGAGGACGGCGTATGATGGATCAATCAAGGATACGAGGACGCAGAAATTATTCTCACGTCTCAGAGAAAAATTTATATCAACCACATAATATTATCGGCCAAACAAATACTAAGACAGGTTATCCAACGACCTATTATCACAATAGCTATACACGTGGCCGAGTAACGACACGCCATGAAAACCCGGACAATGTGGGAAGAGAAAGTCCAAGAACAGACAAAAATTACTATATGTTGCATCGCCCTCATAGAAAAGACGCGAGCCGTCCACAAATGATAGAGACTATACTAGATTCAGATGGTGTGGCGGAGCCAATACACCACTCGAGAACTGGGCTTGTACAAGCAAAATCTACTAAAGAACAAGACCTAATGCATAAGACCACGGAGTATTATCAATACCCTAAAAAAAATAGAGGCGAAGAATAAAGTTAAAGAAGTTAAGTAACATTCTTTAAAAAATGCCCGGTAATTAAAATAGTTTAAGCAGAGAGTAATTTAATTACCGGGACTTTGGGGGAAGCTGTGGGTTTTTAAATTTTTAAAATACGGCTTTTATTTATTAAATTTAGTTTAAGCCACTATTTTTAAATGTTCTTCTTTTCTCATTTTCGATAACATCAATTTTAAAAAGGTCGTTATCAAGTTTGGTTATCATACATTTATAACCTAAATTCATTGCTTTGGTTGCAATAACTTCTAAATCTAACCAATTAACCGACTCGTATTCACTAACAATATTTGAACTCATAGAGTAATGCCTATTCCACATAAATTTATAAAAACAATTTTTTATTTAGACTTACTTATTTATTGCTATAACTCTTGCGAGAATTGAGCAATAAGATTAGGAATGTCAATAAGGTGGCATTTCCCGTTTTTTTTAATTGTCGGTAAATTTCCTCTATCTACCCAAGCCTGAACAGTACTAGCATTAACACCTACATGGCATGCATATTCTTCTACTGTCATAGCCGGAACAACAATTGCGATTGTTTTTTCAGTCATTACTTTTTCTCCTTGTTAAATATTAGAGGTGAACCAAAATAAAAGTAAATAAACTGTTGCACGTTTTTACCGCTTAAACGGAAAGTAAACACTTAATACTTCATGCAATACAGTATTAAAAATTATAAAAAATGCCTATATTTTTAGAATATATATTCCTCTTCTCTAAATAAAAAAATAGCTACAGAGTAGTTTTAAGGCTGGATCAAACTGGCTTCTTAACATGAAGTTATTATACATCAAAAACTAAAAATTGTATATATATACAGTATTTTTTGTTAAATAAAATTGAATGAAAAACCGCTAATTACGACACTATAGTTATAATTATTTTTGTGAAAACCGAAGGGTATAGAATCTGCTTGAAGATTTTGACGCCATAAAATTTAATATCTTCTATGACGAAAAATACCCTGTTACACAGGGCTATTTGAAAGGCGAAGCCTAGCAAGCAGATAGGCTTCAAATATGTAGGAAACTGTTAAGAAAATAAAAAATTAAAGATTCCCCAACCACGAAATAATATGCTGAGCCAGTTTTTCTGGTACGGCTTTACCACCTTTATAATTGTAGGCATCTTCAGTAGAAGCGTATTGGTAGTTTGAATGTCCAATGCCCTTTTGCTCAATAAAACTGCCACTGCCTGGACGCCAACGGTTAACCATGTCAACGATAATACGGTGCCCATGTCTCTGCTCGTATTGATCGAACTCGTTGAATATAACAAGCACAGGAACAGGGCTATTCTTCCAAGCGAGTAAAAAATTATGTTGAGCAGCTTGCTGGTGCCATGAAAAAGGGCGTCCATAATGTTCGTATTTATTTAGGCCTAAGATATTCCCCCTAACCTTAGCCATGATTTTGGAGTCTTTAGCTATCTTATCGGGGTGACGGCCGTGTATAAGGTATTCGGTATAAAAGAGGCTCCTCTGTATAAATTCATCTTGTATATCAGCTGCGGAGACAAATAGATTTTCACTATTTAGTTTTCGCTCCAGATAGTTTCGCTCAAAATTTAGCATCCTTTCAAAGTAGCTGACAGCACCGCCACCCTGTACCGCGATGCCGGCTACCTTGTGGCCGTTTTTTAATAGTCTTTCTGCCAGAAGAGGTGCCACGGTTGACCCTAGACTTGAGCCATAGATGACGATTTTATTAGGGTCGACAAGAGGGTGGTTTTTGAGTTTAAGAAAGGCTTTATAGTAGTGTTCGATCTCAGTGTTGTAGTCCAGTTGATGGCACAAGGGCCCCTGGCTATCGCCACTGGTGGTGCGATCAACTCGGATAAATGTGCGTTTAGTTTGTTTGATAATATCTGACATCACACGTCCGTGATTACTGCGCGGATTAAACTCCAACGAACCACAGGACACCCACTGCACGAAGAATATGGCGGGTAAAGGTTTGTCGTTTCCACTTGGCGCGGAAACAATACTTCGTAGTCGTGTTGATTTCGATATGTCCACCACACCGTAGTAGCTATCGATTCCCGGTATTTGTTCGAGAGATTTTGCTTCAGGTGTAAAGCTAAGTTTGAGAGTTTTGTCCCCTCGCTTTATCTTAAGTGCTAACGTCTCACCTCCAAGTACTCGCCTAAGTTTGCCAGAAGCTTCTAAAATATCCTTAATCGGGTGTTGATTAATGCTTGTGATAATGTCATTTTCCCGCAGGTCTGCCGCAGCGGCTGGACTACCTTTAGTAAGTCTTGAGACGACGATGTGCCCGTCGCTAGAAAAACGGAAGCCCAGATCAGCTCGGCGCGGCAAATCCCCTTCAATTTTCGATAATGCATAGACTTTGAGCTGGGCGAAGGTCACTATCAGAACAATAAAGATGTGTAAGCGGTATTTTTGAGGTATTGAAAGCATGAGCATGACTCTCTCGTTGTTAGGTAGATGCTCAACATAGGAAAACGGCGCTAAAACGTACCGATGAAAAGCCGATTTTTAGCTGATGACGAAAGATATTGAGGTATAAAGTGGGACAAAAAGCCTTAAAAGCAGATACAGCCCCAAAGCAGGAAGACGATCGTCATATTATGATTGGGCCATGCGAGCTGCGTGCGGCTGAGAACACTATTATTTACAGGAAGCATCAAATACGACTTGAACCGAGGGTAATTCAAGTGCTGTATTTGCTATCTCAATACGCTAATGAGGTAGTTACTCGTGAACAGCTTATCGATACTGTTTGGCTGGGACGGCCTGTTACTGATGATGCCATTACCCGCTGCATATCGCGTTTACGAAAAGCCTTTGCCGATGAGTTGGTTGCGCCAATAAAGATCGAAACTGTAGCTAAAAGCGGCTATCGTCTTATAATTGACAGAGAAAATAAAGAATATACTGAAACTCGTTCTAAAATCTTTCAAAGCATATTGGTGGTGTTAGTTATCGGCTTGGGAGTATTCGCGTTCTCCTCAATATGGCCAACTGATGAGCCGTCCTACCGCCGAGAAGTATTGGTGGTAAGTGAGCAATGGCAGCGCTATCCAGAGTTTAGTCCTGATGGTTCCCTATTGGTGTATAGCGAAGGTAATGAAGACAAAGGAATGGCGGTTATGGTGAGGCAGGTTGATGGTGATGGCATACGACAGCTTAGCCAACAGCAATCCTATGATCATCAGCCAACCTTTTCCCCCGATGGCAAAAATATCGCCTTTGCCAGCCTCAATTCTGAAGGCTGTGAAATTCATTTAGTGCCTACCATTGGCGGCCTCGCTATCGGCGAAGGCCAAACAAGCGTTGGCCAATGCGGAAGAGCGGGTGTTTATGACTTGCAATGGCTACCCGATGGTAAAAACCTGCTCATGGTGACTAAAGATAAGCCGTCAGAAACTGCTCGATTGGTTTCATTATCCTTGGAGAGCGAAATGCGCAAAGATGTTACCCCAGAGGCCTTTGCGGGTATTGACGATCTAGCCGTATCGCCTGGTGGAAAAATCGCCATCAGCGTTCATTATGAACTGGGCGTCGAAGATGTTTTTGTCAGCGATGGGAAAGTGCCCTACCAATGGCGTCGAATTACTCAAGATAAAGTTAAGATTCATGGTCTAGCTTGGCGACAGGACGAGGACCATTTGTTGTTCACATCAAATAGGATGGGTGCTTTCCAGCTTTGGGAATTCGATCTTGATACAGAAAATTTGAAGCTCATCCCCGAGGGGTTAAATGGGGCAAGTGCCATAGCAAGTCGAGTTAATGATGATATTGCACTTGAACGTTGGCGCGAGGAGTCTGCAGTCAAACAAGTCGACTTGACTAGCAACGACGAAAAGGAGTTAGTTGCCGCAAAGGGAGTAAATTGGGATGCGAGTTTCAATCAATATAAGCAACTGATATACGTTTCTGATCGCACAGATAGTGCTGAACTCTGGCTGCGTAAAAACGGGCAGGACTATAAGTTAAGTGAATACAATGGCCCATGGGTTATGGCCCCACGCTGGTCGCCCAATGGTCGATATGTAGCCTATATGGTACCCCTCAGGGGAAGTTTTAGCGTGCAAGTATTCGACACTAAACGCAATAAAAATATTACAAACTTTCATGTCTCTGATGCTTTTGCACCCCGGTGGTCTGGCGACGGTGAAGGCTTATATTTTGGATCCAAACGTTCGGGAGAATGGCAAATTTGGTACAGAAAAATCGATGAGCCAGATGCTAAGCAGATAACAACTTTGGGAGGAAAAACCGCACAAATGTCGAAAGATGGCTCTTATTTACTGGTTAGTAAAGGAAACACCCCAGGGATTTGGAAAGTGGCGCTTTCAGCGCCAGAGCAAGAACAGCAAATTATTCATAACCTTGCGCCTGTCGATTGGAACAACTGGCAATTCTTAGGGGAAAATGTTTTCTATGTTCAGCGCCCATCGCACGGTGTCGCTGTGCTTAATAAGTTCAATTTAACAGATGAAAACGACACTAAAATTTACAATCTGACGAACTTTCTTTATTTTTCCGGGATACATGTGGATAGTAAATCTAATACCTTTACATATGCTAGAACAAGTTATGCGGATGCCGACATAGATATGCTGCGACGCTCACATTAGAAGCTACTTCTCAAGTGCTTTTATTTATAAGAAACTCAATAGTTAAATGTATAGATTAAATATCAAAAAAGGCTTCCATCCGGTAATCACTGAGCAGTATCTACGTAGATACCTTAAAAAGTATTTACGCTATGCCTTTGTCTCCTTGGTCATTTTACTTACAGCTTGTACTACTAATAAAAGCACACTCACTATTGCGACATTTTCAGACAACAATTTATCCGAGTGGCAAGAGCGTGTTTTTAATAATAAAACACACTACACACTAGTTGATGATAACGGTATCAGGGTTTTAAGGGCCGACAGTAAGCACAGTGCCTCCGCTTTATATCAACAAATAGACGTAGACTTAACAAAAACACCTTTCTTGAATTGGCGATGGAAAATTACCGACACCTTTGATGGTAATGATGAAAAAACAAAAACGGGAGATGATTATCCGGTAAGACTGTATGTAGTTTTCCCTGGCTCAGGGTTTTCCTTTACGCCTCGTTCGCTTACTTATGTTTGGTCTAATACCGCTGATTTCAACAGCCATTGGTACAACCCATATTCTGATGATGTGATTATGCTAGCACTGGAAAACGGATCACAGAAAGCCGGGCAGTGGGTAGTGGAAAAGCGTAATGTGATGGCTGATTTAGAGGAACGTTTTGGCGAGCTTATAAAAAGTATTATCGGTCTGGCCATTATGACCGATACCGATAATACTAAAGTAGAGACCACCAGCTATTACGGTGATATCTACTTCTCTGCAAAGTAATCAGTGATAATTTTAAAATGCGTATTGGTAACCGAGAGTCCACATAGATTGCATTTCCATCTGTACGCCATTTAAATCTTGTTGGATTGGTACTTCATATTCAAATCCGACGCGGTGCCCAGATTGAGCGGCTAGGTTAAAGCCAATGCCCAAGTCGATACGTTCACCACCATAATTATCGGGATTTGCTGTTTGCACAGGTGCGGCAATTGTAATGTCACGGCCATCGATACTATCTTGATCGCGATAAGTAAGTCTTAGCGAGCCACTTATCCATTCAGCAAAGCGATAACTACCCCAACCACTTAACTTGTGAATATCACCCAAGGTGTAATCTTCATCGTTCTCGCCGAGACGAATTGTGGCACGGTATTGTGCTCCCCAAGCTACTTTTCCAGAGTCATTGCCAGTATACGTGATGCCAGGTTCAAAATCGTAAGTGCCGGATCCTAATTGCATAGCATAGGGTGTACGCAATGTCGGACGTGTATTCATCGGCGTTAATACGTCGTCACTCTCGTCGATAGAGCCTGTGGGCAGACTCATGCCTATATTGAGATGCCACTTATAATCATGATGATTAACTAAGCTCCACAAGGCAGCGATTTTAGTGTCCCCTATGCCGGAGGTTTGGGTAGTGAATATGCCAAGCCGATCTGTGCCTGATGGCCCTCTAAAGGTTAGGTGATCCATTTCCTTGTCGATGTAATTTAACATCGCCATCAGTGTTAACTTGTCGCTTGGTGCATACATCATCCCCAACATATGCATCTGGGTTGTCATTTGCAGCGGCACAACGCGAAGGTTGGGCGGGCCGGCAAAAGGGTTGGCGGTTGTGCTGACAATTTCTTCTGGTGAAACAGAGTCATCTCCTCGCAGATTATCTTCCATATCCATCGACATGAAACGATAAGAAATCATCCACTCACCTTTACTATGTGTATGATCCCCCATAACGCCAATAGGTGCGTGGCTATCGGGTACAATAGCATTACCAGCAAGCTTTGCTCCGTCAGCACAGACCAGTGGTGATAAAGCAAAGAGCATATACATGCCAATATGTTTACGAACTAAGTTCACGGTATGATCCTAAATAAATATAATAATTAAAAAATAGGTTTTTATTTATGCCAGCCGGACTATACCTGATTCTTTGCCAATAAAAGTGTGACACAATGTCGCAGCTAAATAGATTAAAGGATGGTGGGGTAGACGAGCCGAAATGCTCAAAATATATTAACCAAATAATCTTGGTACAAGTATTTAATTAAATATATGAAGGTGAGAAATATTTAACATGAAATATCTGAATGTAATGTCGGTTGCAATTTTTTTATGTGTCAGTGCATTAGTGCATGGTCATAATTATTCTGCGGGTAAAATTGATATTGATCATCCATGGGCTTCACCAACAGCAATAGCATCGGTGCCAGCAGCAGTGTATTTAATTATTGACAACAAAGGAAAAAAAGATGACAAGCTTGTGTCCTTATCTGTTGAAAAAGACATTGCTAAAGTGGCAGAAATCCACGAAACGACTAATAAAAATGGCCTTCTTGGGATGCGCAAAATCTCAGAAGGGCTCGTTATACCCGCTGGAGGAAAAATCGTATTTGCTCCGGGGGAAAAGCATATTATGTTAAAAGGTTTACCAAAGCGTTTAGAAAACGGCGATAAATTCTCGATTGTTTTAAATTTCGAGAAGGCAGGACCTGTCGATGTTTCTGTTTATGTAGAAGATAATACCAAATAATATTTAGCAATTAATATTAATTACTAAATATTAATAGGGGCATTACTCACTGCCCCTAAACCTAACACCTCTGAGTTAGATGTGCAGTATTAGGCGTAACGCTATCAATCCAAAGTTGAATTAATTCATCTGCCTGATTTTTAATATCGATCTTTTCGCTGCTCATTTCTAAATGAGTATCCACCATACCTATAATGTAAGACCATAAGCTCGCTGCTAATAGATCGGTGCTGTGTTTAGTTGTAATAGCTTGATATTCTTGAAGCAAGGCTACTGCTTTTTTCATGGCATCATAAAGCTCGTTTTTCCTCTGCATCAAGAAAAGTTGTAGCTCTGATGCTTCCTCAGTAAATTCAATAGAACTGGTAACGATCTTCAATGCCTGAGTTAACTTTAAATCATCGGTGGCTTTTTTAAGCATATCTTTGACAAGAGTCTCGAAGTCTTTGAGAGCGCTATCAGGCTTTAAGTGAGTGAACGTCGCCGTAACTTCGTCGTGAACAGAACCCGCATCACGCTTCCACAAGGCCATGATAACGGCATCTTTATTCGGGAAATGCCAGTAAACCGCACCACGAGTCATACCTGCACTTTTTGCAATTTCATTAAGCGTTGTCTTTGCTACGCCTTGCCTGGCAAATAATGTAGTGGCTGCATCTAAAAGTGAATGATAAGTCTTTTCTGACTCTTCTTTAGTTTTTCGTGCCATAGGATGATTACCCAACACTTCGATGGTTATTTGTTAGTTTTTTAATATAATGCTTGTAATTATACATACACGAATGTATGTTATCAATATGGATATGAAGTATAGGGCCTATAATAAAGTCACATATAAGTCCCCAAATGAAGGCCAACAAGCTTTAAACTCCTCCTCAACAAATATTTAGAGAATTAATAGGTTTACAAGATATGAAAAAGGGAGCAATTACCCTCGTCTTGATGGCAATTATGCTGGTCAATGGCTGCTCAAAAGATACTTCGGAAGCTATAGCAGCTCGCGATATTATTCGACCGGCAAAAATATTGATGGCAGAAAGTTTCAATAAATCAGGCAAACGTGTTTACCCAGGTAGAGTCGAGGCTTCGAGTAAGTCCGACCTAGCTTTTCGTGTTGGTGGTCAGTTAAAAGAGCTACATGCTGTGGCAGGTAAGCGTTTTAAAAAAGGTGAAATCCTCGCGGCGTTGGACGAATCTGATTATCGCAATACACTTGATGACAGAGAAGCGAAATACAAGTTTGCGCGTTCTCAATTTGAAAAAATCTCCGAGTTAAGAAAGGAAAATTACACCAGCCCCACCAATGTGGATGAAGCTGAAGCAAATTTAAAAGAAGCCGAAGCTGCTTTGGCTATCGCACGAGATAACTTGGCATACACGCAGCTTGTTGCGCCTTTCAACGGAATCGTGGCGCAGGTGAATATTGAAAATTATCAAGTGGTCAATGCTAACCAAACTGTTCTACAGCTTAACGGTGACGATAGTTTAGATATCCGTTTTAGTGTGCCGGAGAGTCTATTTGGTCAGGTGAGAAAGATAGAGCCTAATGAGGGCGAAAGTATTTGTGCTGTGGTTCGCTTTAATGCCTATCCGGAAAAAAGCTATAAAGCCTGCTTCAAAGAGTTCGAATCTATTCCCGATCGGCTCACAAGCTCCTATAGCGTAGTACATAGCATGCCGCAGATCGAAGACTTTCGTGTACTACCTGGTATGGCTGTATCGGTCGAATTGGATCTCAGCTTTATATTGAAAAATGACGAGCGTGGAGGTGTATTAGTTCCTCTAGAAGCGGTATTTGAAGAAGGCGAGACAACTTGGATATGGACAATCGATAGTGATATGCGTGTGCATAAGACCAGGGTCGCAGTCAGCAAAATTGAAGGTGCCAAATTACTTGTTACCGAAGGTTTAACCGCTGGCGACAGTTTCGTGGCTGCAGGGGTTAGTTTCCTACAAGAAGATATGCAGGTGAAGCCACTTGCCAAAGAGCGTGGACTGTAGGAAGTAAATCATGAGCATCGCAGAATACGCAATTACCAAGAAGACGATCTCTTGGATGATAACCCTCTTGTTGTTGATCGGCGGAATTGTCTCGTTCAATGATTTGGGACGTTTGGAAGATCCCGCTTTTACCATCAAGCAAGCGGTGGTTATTACTCAGTACCCTGGCGCTTCTGCGCTAGAAATAGAGGAAGAAGTTACCCTTCCTATAGAGAATGCAATCCAGCAACTGCCCTACGTAGATAAAGTGATTTCCACTTCTACACCCGGCTTATCCCAAGTCGAAGTAGAAATGAAAAGTATTTATCGCAAGGACGACCTTGCGCAAATTTGGGATGAAATGCGCCGAAAAATCAACGATATGCAGGGTCAGCTGCCGCCCGGCGCCAGGATGCCCATTGTCAATGATGACTTTGGTGACGTTTATGGTGTTTTCTTTGCCATCACCGGAGAAGGCTATAGCTATCATGAGTTATCTGATTACACAGATTTTCTCAGTCGTGAACTAGTGTTGGTGGAAGGTGTTGGTAAAGTTAGTATTGGTGGTCGTTTGGATGAGCAGGTCTTTATTGAAATCGACCGCGCTAAATTGAGTGCATCTGGCTTTTCGGCAGACAGCATTCGTCAGCTGTTAACAGGCCAAAACCTAGTTAATGATGCTGGGCATATTGAAGTGGGTAGCGAGTATCTACGTATTAAAACTAAATCCCTCAGCGGTGATGGGCTTGCTGCTTTAAATAGCTTGTTACTTGGCAGTAGCAATGGTCGTTTAGTCTACTTATCGGACGTGGCCAATCTATCGCGAGGTTACAAAGATCCGGCACGTCATTTATACCGCTTCAATGGTAAGCAAGCACTTACACTGGGTGTCTCTTTCGCAAGTGGCGTCAACGTTGTTGAAGTGGGCAAAAACATTACCGAGCGTTTAAGTGAGTTGGAATATGCGCGCCCAATAGGTATGCAGTTGCAAGCGATCTATGATCAGCCTGCACAAGTGGAAAGCTCTGTTGATAACTTTATTATCGGCCTAGGCCAAGCGGTTGTAATTGTGATAGTCGTGCTCATGTTTACCATGGGTTGGCGGCCAGGGGTGATCATGAGCCTGGTTCTTTTATTAACCATAGCCGGCACATTCATTGTCATGGGGATGTTCGATATCAACCTGCATCGTATTTCCCTGGGGGCACTTATTATTGCCTTGGGTATGCTGGTGGATAACGCCATTGTCATCACCGAAGGGATACTCATAAGTGTTCAAAGAGGGGAGTCGCGATTACAGTCGGCTATCCGTATCGTATCCCACACTCGATTACCCTTGCTAGGTGCGACGATTATTGCGATCACCGCATTTGCACCCATTGGCCTTTCTCCTGATGCCAGTGGAGAATTTACAGGTAGTCTGTTTTGGGTGTTATTTATCTCACTGCTTTTTAGCTGGGTTCTAGCTGTCTCGCTAACGCCGTTCTTTTGTTATTTACTGTTTCAAGAAAACGCCCAGCAACAAGAAGAGCAAAATGATCCGTATGCCGCTGGTATTTACTTGTCTTACCGCAAGCTATTAGATCTGACGCTGAAATTTCGTAAAACCACCATGATGGTGATGTTCGGTTTACTTGTCAGCGCCCTTATTGCTTTTACTAACGTCAAACAGGCATTTTTTCCTGACAGTTCGCTACCTATGTTTTTAGTGGATTACTGGTTACCCGAAGGTTCGAGTATTCAGAGCACTGAAGCCGATATTAAAAGTCTAGAAAAAGCTTTACTCAACATTCCAGAAATTAAGCAAGTAACGGCCACTATTGGTCAGGGTGCTCAGCGCTTTATGCTGACTTATACCCCGGAAAAGACCTATCCCAGTTATGCTCAATTAATGATACAAACCCATAGCTATGACCAATTGGAAGGGGTTAGAGAGAAGGTTGATGAGATTTTATTTACTTCTTACCCGCAGGCCTTCACTCGTTTTAACCGGATCTCCATAGGTCCCGCTACAGCGGCTAAAATTGAAGCTCGTTTGATAGGGCCTGATCCTAAAGTATTACGCTCTTTAGGGCAGGAAATTATCGCTTTACTAAATAGCGAGCCTGATGCCATTAATATTCGTCAGGATTGGCGAGAGAGAACTAAAGTTGTTCAACCTGTTTTTGATGACGCCGCAGCACGTCGTTTGGGAATAAGTCAGGCGGATTTGGATGTAGCATTAAATACAAATGTTTCTGGTCAACAAGTAGGGACCTATCGCCACGGTTCTGAAATTCTGCCCATTATCATAAGGCCGCCGGAAAAAGAGCGCCGTGGTATTGATCAATTGGAGCAAGTACAGGTGTATAGCCCGGTCACTCAAAGCTATATCAACATTGGCCAGTTTGTCCGCGGAATAGACTTGAACTGGGAAGACCCGATCATCAAACGGCGTGATCGTAAACGCACGCTTGCTGTGCTAGCTGATCCTGGACCAAACAGTAATGCCTTCGCTTTGCACCAAAAAATACGAGGATCAATTGAAGCCATTGAATTACCTGTAGGTTATAGCTTGCAATGGGGAGGTGAGTTCGAGGCGCAAGAGCAAGCTAATGAAGCTGTGTTTGCATTTTTACCCTTGGGCTTGCTAGTGATGATCGTGATCACGGTATTTATGTTTAACTCAGTCAAGCAAACTCTAGTTATATGGATCACAATACCTCTGGCTATTATTGGTGTCGCTTACGGCCTATTGCTCACCAGCTCAGCTTTTAGTTTTACCGCCTTGCTTGCGGTATTGAGTTTAATTGGTATGCAGATCAAAAATGGAATTGTGCTTGTCGAGGAGATTAAACGCCTCAAAGAGGAAGAAAACTTCGATTGGTATCAAGCGATTTGTGATGCTGCCGTAAGCCGTTTACGCCCTGTATCCATGGCGGCGCTCACTACGATATTGGGTATGATACCCTTACTGACCGATGTTTTCTTTCAGCCAATGGCTGTGACCATCATGTTTGGTTTGGGGTTTGCGACGATACTGACACTCATTGTTGTACCAGTATTATTTGCATTGTTTTACAGTGTGAAAAACACACAGTAGTAATTTAACACCTTCTATAAAAGCCTGGAATTTATCAACTTCTCTGGTTGTTAGGTTTCAGGCTTTCTTTTTCATCATTTATAAATGTGATATCGATTTGATAAGTTTAAGTGAACTTATAATTAATTATAGATACTTAGTTTAGTAAATGTTATCAATATCTAGAATATTTTAAGCATGAAAGTAAATTCAAATTCGTTATCCAATTATGCTCAAGCCTTAAGTCGTAGCAAACACGCTTTTATTGAGCCGACAAATGATCTTAAAAAAGCACTTCGCAATACTAAGTCCAGTAAAAGTATTCTTGCACAAGTAAAGAATATATCTATTTTCCACGAAGCTAAGGCCGCAAAGAAATCAAGAAAAGAAGCAAAGGAGCTAGTTAAGACAGCCGAGAATGCTATGCTCGATAGGCATCTTAAATTGAATCAAATATCTAACAATTATGAACCTGAAAGCATAACGCTGAGTCGCGAATTTCATGGTCTCAATGCGGAGCAAATGGCGATTGAGCACCTTAACATGTCGACTAAAAGCCTAGTCTCAGCGTTGAAGCAAAAAGCAGAACAATTGCGAAATTCAGAATAATTCAGATCTGTTCACAATAATAAAAAAGATTCTAATAAAGTTGCGTTCATATTTAGCTCGAAATTTTGCCGTCTTCTCCTTTGCAAGCTGTTTTAATAATTTTGGCCATTTGGTTTTCTAATGCACGGTAAAAGCCGGAGATTTACTATCTTGGCTTTCTTGTTTTAAATGAATCTATATATAGGTAATTATTTATTTTCAACTTAACATGTAGGATATTGCATATATGCTAGTAAGCCCATCATTAACTAATTATGCTCAAGCTCTAAATCGTAGTGAGCAGGCTTTGATTAAACCAACAAATGATCTTAAAAATGTACTTCAATCTACTAGATCGAGTAAAAATATTTTTGTACAGGTAAAAAAATTACCTCTTTCAAGCGAAGCCAGAGCTGCAAATAGTGAAACTAAAGCACTAAGACAGGATGCGAAAAAGCTAATTGAAACAGCCCAAGAGCTTATGGAAAACAGTAAAAAAGAATTAGTCGATATCTACAGTGGCGGTGAGCCTTATGATAACGATGGGAAACTTAAAAGAACTAAAGTCGATAGAGAATATTTTTCAGCTCCTTATACTCACATGACCAATGAGCTTGATATAAAAACTCAAAACCTAATCTCGAACTTGAGGGACAAGGCGCAGCAATTAAAAAATTTAAAATGAATGAGTTCCTATTCGCACTATTAAAACAGGTTCTAGTAATGGTGCAAGAGCAGTCGATGTGTTCCTAAATTTCCATTTGTTCTACCTGCTCAGAAGAAAATAAATCCTGTTGTTGTTCGAGCAAGAGTAATCTTTTTTTAGCATCGAGGCCGCCAGCGTAGCCGGTAAGAGAACCATTGCTGCCGATAATGCGATGGCAGGGCACTATAATGGATATGGCATTGGCGCCGTTGGCACTGGCTACGGCGCGAATGGCTTTTTCATTATTAATACTTTGTGCCAATTCAAGGTAACTTGAAGTACTGCCAAAAGGTACTTTGATTAATGCTTGCCATACCTGTTTTTGAAAGTCTGTGCCTACCAGCGCCAGAGGAATATCGAACTTTTCTCTTGTTCTATTAAAGTATTCATCTAGTTGGCATCGTGTTTGTTTCAAAACCTCGCAGTCTTCTTCTTTGAAAGCGGCTTTAAGGCCTCTGGCCAACCGGCTGTCTACGGCGCTTCTCATCTTGCGGTACTGCCAGTCGCACATACAAAGCTGGTTTTCAAAAGCACCGAGTTTTAGTAAGCCGTAGGGGGTGTCGTGATATTGAATTTGGATGGTTTGCATATAAATAGTCCCTTTTTGTATGCCTCTTTAGAAGAGCACATTGTGCGATAGTTGCAGGCTTAGTGGAGCCTGCTAATGCTTAAAATACCCTTTGGCCATTTATGTGTTACATAAACGACCATAGTATTTTAGTGTTTAAACTGACAAATAACTATGTAAATTTGCGCCTATTCGATGATTTCGACACCGCGCCAAAAAGCCACATGATCTTTTATCTGGATAGCAGCTTTTTTAGGCGACAAATAGTACCAAGCGGCGTCTGCGTTAGTTTCTCCATCGACATTGATAGAGTAGTAACTCGCTTCACCTTTCCAAAAACATGTAGACTTTTTATCACTTTCTGCAAAGTAATCCATATTTAACGACGATACGGGAAAGTAGTGATTGTTCTCGACAACTACAGTATTGTTACTCTCGGCTAAAACTTGTCCATTCCAAACGGCCTTCATGTTTTCCTCCACGTCATAATAATATTTAATATGAAAGGGGCTATAGACTAGAAATCTAGAGTTACCCTGATGTTATTTTCTCAGACTTTTTCTACGTAATTAAGTTCTTTATAAGGTTCTACAAATAAGTGCATGAAAAATATTTTTTTGGGTGGCCGCCATGTTATGGTTACTGTGAAGTACTGTTTTCGAGACGATTATTTCGGGATGACTAATTCGAGGTGATTATGAAAAAACTTAAAAATGAAAAGGAATTGGTTAAAAAAGCGATTGCCTTAGGGGTGAAATATGGTGAAGAGCGGGGGGTTGTGGAATTTGAGCCAACAGATTCTGCCAATGAAAAAATAGAATATATCTATCGGCTCTTAGTTCATGATAAAGTGATACAGCCGATCCCCGAAGACCAAGTGTCACAAAAATCCCTCAGACACAAATTGGCGATTTGGGCGTCGAAACACAGTTAGGCCCTAGCTCAAGCATGCGCTTTAACAAGCTGCTCTACATGAGCTAAAGCGCTTTTACCTAGTGCGCTCAAGTTGTAGCCACCTTCTAAAGAAGATACTACTCTGCCCTGACAGTATTGCTGGGCAAGGTTCAACAGTATTTTCGTTACCCAAGCGTAATCATCTTCATGGAGTTTGCATTGTGCTAGAGGGTCATCTTCATGTGCATCGAAGCCAGCAGAAATAAATAGCATTTCAGGTTTGAATTGATGTAGCTGCGGCAACCAAAGCTCTTCGATGGACATACGAAACAATTCGCTGTCCATCCCAGCTGGCAAAGCTGCGTTGATAATATGGCCATCTATTGAATCACAGCCTGTATAGGGATAAAACGGCGATTGATAGGTCTGGCATAAAAGTACCTTATCATTATCTTCGAAAATATCTTCTGTGCCATTGCCGTGGTGGACATCAAAGTCTAATACTGCCACACGGCTTAAATTGTGGTGCTTTATTGCATGAGCTGCACCGACTGCGATGCTGTTAAAGATACAAAATCCCATAGCTCTATTGTGCTCTGCGTGATGGCCCGGAGGTCTAACATTGCAAAAAGCGTTATCTGCTTTGCCTTCCATCACCATGTCACAGGCTTGCACAACTGCTCCGGCTGCAAGTTGTGCAGCACGTAGAGAAAATGGGTTCATCGAAGTGTCTGGGTCCAGGGCAACACGGCCTTCTTTGGGTGAAGTAGCGAAGATCTTATCCACATAGCGTTGATCGTGCACTCTGCCTAGCTGTTCTTGCGTCACAAGGTTTGCTTGGTAACTGTCCAGTTTTTCTATGAGTCCGCTTGACGTTAAGGCTTCATGTACGGCCGTTACTCGTTGTGGCGATTCGGCATGGCCTTCACCCATGTCATGTTTAATACAGTCCGGATGGCTGATATATGCGGTAGTCATGATGCTAAACGCCTCTTATTTTTCTCTGGGCAACGTATTGTTTTTTGCCGCTTGATCGCAGGTGTTAATAACAAATGGCAAACGGATCAATGTAATATTTAAACAATATGATAATTTATATTAGATCAGCGCTAAAGCATGAGGCAGGTAAACGAATAAACGTTATTCTCCATAACCATAGAAGAAGATCAAAAGGGTGAGCGAATGAAACTGAACGGGGTGATAAAGAGCTGGGCATTGGTAGCTGTTACAGCTTCGATAATAGGCTGCGGTAAGGCAAATGTGCGCGAGGATGTTGCTGTACAAGATACCTCTCCTTCGCAACAGTTACAGCAGGTTATCGATGATCACTGGGCCGACAACCTTGCTCGCAATCCCGTATTTGCGACTACCCTTGGGGTGAGAGACTATGATCAAAGTCTTGGACGGCAGTCGGTTGCAGCCATGGATGATGAAGTAGCTGCTGCAAAAGAGTTTTTGGCTCGCCTAGAAAAGATCGATATTGCCAGCTTATCTGCAGATGAACGTCTCAATGCCGAGTTACTCACTTTATCTTTAAAGAACGTTATCGAAGCGGCAAACTTTAACGGTCGCTTGATGCTTATCACCAACCGTGGTGGCTGGCATACTTTCTTTGCACGCTTACCTGAGCAGTTATCGTTTTTCAGCAAATCTGATTACAGCAGTTACATCGACCGCCTCAATGACTTCCCGCGCTACAATGATGAAGGTATTGCTACGCTAAGCGCTGCGATTGAAACTGGCTATACTCAGTCCTGCGAAGCGATGGAAGGCTATGAAGAATCTATAGCTGCTCATATCGTTGCCAAGACTGCCGACAGTATCTTTATGAAGCCCTTTACGAAAATGCCAGCTTCTATCGGCGAAGATGAGCAAAGTGCATTAAAGGCTGCTGCTGAGGAAGCTATTGAAAACAAGGTAATCCCCGCTTACAAGCGTTTCTATGATTTCTACTTAACCCAATATAATCCCAAATGTCGTAAAGCTTCAGGCCTTTATGGGCTTGCCGGTGCAGACGATTATTATGCTCACCGTGCGAGAATGTTCACCACCACTGACATGACGCCGGAGCAAATTCATCAGTTAGGTTTGGCTGAAGTGAAGCGGATTATTAGTGAGATGGAAGAAGTGATTAAATCTGTGGATTTCAAAGGAGATCGCGCCGAATTCGTTGAATTTCTACGCAAAGACCCACAGTTTTACCCAAAAACAGGCGAAGAACTTTTACGCTATGCCGCTTACATTTCAAAGAAAGCTGACGGTGCTTTGCCAAAAATGTTCTCGGTTATTCCGCGTATGCCTTATAGCGTGCAGGCAATCCCTGCTGATATTGCCGAAAAAACCACCACTGCTTATTATGAGCCACCAGCGGGGGACGGCACCAGAGCTGGGGTTTATCGTGTAAATTTATCTAAGTTGGATACTCGCCCACTGTTTGAAATGGAAGCCTTGAGCCTGCATGAAGCTGTGCCAGGTCATCACTTCCAGATTGCCTTGGCACAGGAATTAGGTGAACTACCCGCTTTTCGTCGCTTTGGTGGAATGACAGCATTTATTGAGGGCTGGGGACTTTACTCTGAACGTTTAGGTTTAGAGATGGGTTTTTATAAAGATCCTTACTCTAATTTTGGCCGATTATCTTATGAAATGTGGCGAGCTTGCCGCCTCGTGGTGGATACCGGCCTACACGCTAAAGGTTGGAGTCGACAACAAGCGATAGATTTTATGGCTGAAAACACTGCCTTGTCTTTGCACAATATTGAATCTGAAGTTGACCGTTATATTACTTGGCCGGGACAAGCTCTGGCTTATAAAATTGGCGAACTAAAAATTCGCGAGCTGCGAGCGATGGCGGAAGAAAGTCTGGGTGATAAGTTTAATGTACGTTACTTTCACGATGCTGTTTTAAGAAATGGTGCTGTACCTTTAACTGTCTTAGAAAACTTGATTACTGACTGGGTTGCTGAAGAAAAGAAACGTGTTAACTAATCCCAGCGGGTATAGATCGATATTGATTGTAGAAAGGTAGTCTGTAGTTAATTAAGGAAAATTCGTATGTCTGATATTAAGCAGCTTGGTAGTAAAGTCGTCTATGAAAATAAATGGATGACCGTGCGTGAAGATCGTATTGTTAGGCAAAGTGGTGCTGAGGGAATTTTCGGTGTTGTCGACAAACCTGACTTTGTCGTAATCGCTCCCATTGAAGGTGATTATATTCACCTGGTAGAACAATATCGCTATCCTGTGGGGCAGCGTTTTATGGAATTGCCACAAGGCTCTTGGGAAGAAAACCCTGAAGTTGATCATCTACAAGTTGCCATGGGAGAACTGCGTGAAGAAACAGGTCTTATTGCACAAGATCTGATCTATGTTGGCCATCAATATCTTGCCTATGGGTACTCGAATCAAGGCTATCACATTTATTTAGCAAAAAATTTGCAACAGCATGAACGCCAATGTGATTTGGAAGAAGAGGATCTCATTACTAAAAAAGTTACGCTCGATAGCTTTGAAGAGATGATTCGCAGCGGAATAATCAAGGATGCTACAACAATTACTGCATACAGCTTTATTAAGCTAAAAGGCTTACTTTAAAAGTAAGCCTTTTAATTAAGAGACAATAAAAATGAGTATATGGAAAAAAGATATTTCGCTTGAGATACTAAATCAACAATCTGCTAATACACTTGTTGAACATGTTGGTATTGAGATTACTGAAGTGGGCGACGACTACATTAAGGGAACAATGCCTGTGGATCATAGAACCCATCAGCCTATGGGAATCTTACACGGTGGAGCGTCAGTAGTATTGGCGGAAACACTAGGTAGTATTGCAGGTAACTGTGCTGTGAGTGATAAGCGTGCTTGTGTTGGTTTGGATATCAATGCCAATCATATTTCAAAAGTACAAAGTGGCCATGTCACAGGTATTGCTAAAGCGCTGCATATCGGGCGAGCAACTCAAGTGTGGGAGATTAAGCTTTATTCTGACAGTGGCAAGCTTACATGTGTTTCACGACTAACACTGGCGGTGATTGATATTGCCTGATTGACTAAACCTTATTTGCTGGCCGCTCAACCAATTTGATTTTGTATTATTCAATATTTTTATTTTTACACTAGCAAGCTCCGATTAAGTTAGAGCTTGCTTTACATAAAACCTATAGCTTTGTATGGTGCGTCTTTTAATTTGCGTGTTGTATGATATGAGTACTGGTTTTGCCCGCCGCTTCATTAGCCTGATTGATCAATTCGCCCAGGGAAATAAAAAACAATTTGCCGAATTAACTGGCAAATCTCCTTCACATGTTTACCGTATTTGTCGCGGAACAAGTCGCCCCTCTATGGCGTACTTAGAGCATTTATATTCGTTGTTTTCACTAGATTTAAATTGGCTTTTAACCGGTGAAAAACCTATTGAGCAAGATAGCTTTAGTTCCACCCAAGATTTATTGTTAGTTCCCAAGCTTGATGTAGAAGTGAGTGCGGGCTTTGGTTCTGAGGTAGGCTACGAAGAAATTGATGAGCAATTTGCTTTGAATAAACGTTGGCTTAGTTCCCAACTCAGTGTTCATAGTGATCAACTAGCATTTGTATCTGTACGCGGCGATAGTATGTTACCTACTTTATATCACGGTGACATGGTACTGATGGATTTAAGCCAAAAGCAACCTAGTGGTGAAGGCATTTTTGTTTTACAAACGCAAGACGGATTAATGGCCAAACGTTTGCAACAGAAGTCAGATCATGTGGCGGTAATAAGCGATAATTCAGATTATCCCAGTTGGCGCATCGATGAAAAAAATGCCGAGCACAATAACATCATTGGAAAAATTGTTTGGTGTGGACGCAGCCTTTAATGATTGGTTTACTGATCAACATCGTCCACGTCAACTTGCCCCGACATACGCCTTCTTATATGTGACCAGGACATGCCCATTGCCAAAATAAATGACAGGGCCACAAGGATAATCCAGGTAAGTAACGAAATATTAGCAATATCCATAATTTCACGATCAACTAATAGCCAAATAATACAAGCAAACAAAGCCGAAGATAGGGATACGCCAATAATACCGAGGGAGCGCATAGTTGCGCGTAAATAAATCGCCCAACCAATAGCCAAGCCCACACCAGATAAAGCCATCACCGGACCGATGTTAGGAAACACCGAAAGTACCCAACTCACATAGGAATAGGGCGTTGGGTTGTATGTGGCCATTACTAATAAAATAGCAAAAATAAAGCGAATGCTAATGCCCATGGTATTTATATTTGTCATGATAAAACCTCTAATGTTTAGCGTATTTACTGGGCATCTATATTTTGCATTTCATTTTCAATCCATGTTTCCACTTCTTCCATAATCTGTTTGTTGGTTTTTTCCTTGGTTTCAATTTTGGGGCCTATGCTAACGGTCACCATACCAGGGTATTTCATAAAGCTGTTGGATGGCCAGCAACGTCCTGAGTTAACAGCTACCGGTAAAATATCCACATCTGCTGAGCTGGCAATATCAGCACCACTGCGGGCATAGGTGCCTTTTTCTCCAGGAGCTGTGCGGGTGCCTTCAGGAAATAATATGATATTAAAATTATTTTCGATACGGGCTATGCCTTTGCTCTTTACTTGTCGCAAGGCTTCCCGTGGGTTGCTGCGATTAATGGCAATGGGGTTCATTGCTATAAGGCCCCAACCAAAAAATGGTATGCGCAGCAGTTCTTTTTTTAACACTGTTGAGGCAGGCCAAAATAGGCTTTGTAAAAATAAGGTTTCCCAGGCACTTTGATGTTTTGCTAGCACGACGGCTGGTTGAATATCCTCGGTTAGGTGTTCTCGGCCAAGTACTTGGTAGCGAATATTGCAAGATATTTTCAGCCAAACAATGACGACAGTAGTCCAAGTTGAAATAATTTTATGACGCACAAGAGGTGGCGATAACCACAGAAACAACGACAGAGTTCCATAGGAAACTGTGAGAACAAAGTAGCCTATAGCAAAGATGGATGAGCGTATAAATAACAAAGGTTATGTTTCCTTATACAAAGTAAGTCAATGTCCAAGTAGCTCGTCAACATATGATGCGAGATCATCATAAATAGCTACGGATTGATAATCGGGATTTGCACTAAGTGTCTGAGCTGTTTTTATACCATTGCCTGTACGCACAAGAATGGGGGTGCAGCCTTTAGCATTAGCCGCGTCAATGTCTCGCTTGGAATCACCGACAAAGGGCACCTTATCAAGGCTAATGGCAAATTGCTGTTCTATTTCATCGAGCATCCCGATCTTGGGTTTGCGGCAGAGGCAATTATCTTCGGGTAGGTGAGGGCAATAAAAAATTCCTGCAATAATGCCCCCCTGTTGGTCCACTAGTTCACCGAGTCGATGATGAATTGCCTCCATATTTTCCAGCGTGTATAAACCGCGGCCAATACCCGATTGGTTAGTGGCGATAGCGACGTTAAAACCCGCTGCACACAGGCGCCCAATAGCTTCTATGCTGCCGGGTATGGGATGCCACTCTGCAAGACTTTTTATATAGTCTGGGGAGTCATAATTAATGACACCATCGCGATCCAAGATAACCCAAGCAGTCATAAACTAAGCCTTCATATCCTTAAGCCTTGACCACCAGGTAAGAGATATCGGCAACTTCTAGGAATACATTGCGCAATTGGTTGAGCAGCGCTAGGCGATTATCTCGCACAGCGCTATCGTCGGTCATGACCATGACGTTATCGAAAAAAGCATCAACTGGATCTTTTAAGGCGGCAAGAGCACTAAGGGCTTGGGTATATTGTGATTGCTTAACCAACGGTGCTGCTTGTTCGTAACTATCGGCCAGGGCCTGATTCAAGGCTTTCTCCGCATCTTCTTTAAGTAAGGCAATATCCACAGAAGCGGGGATAACACCATCTTGTTTGTTGAGGATATTCGATACACGCTTATTGGCGGCTGCTAAGGATTGAGCTTGTGGTAGCTGAGTAAATGCCGCCACAGCATGTACCCTGTGATTAATATCCAAAGGGGTACTCAACTGTTTTGCGTGCACAGCTTGGAATATCTCTGGAGCGATATTCTCTTCTTCATACCAGGCTTTAAAGCGCTCTAAGCAGTAGGAAAGTACATCGCTAACCACCGTTTCTTTAGCTGGCAGTTCGCTAAAATTAGATGCTGCAAAGCTCACCAGTTCTTTTAAATCTAGAGCGTAAGACTTCTCTACCAAGATACGCAAAATACCTAAGCTAGCCCGTCTTAAAGCAAAGGGGTCTTTAGAACCTGTTGGCTTTAAGCCTATGCCAAAAATTCCGGTGATGGTATCGATACGATCTGCTAGGGCGATAATGGCACCTACGTCTGATACTGGCACAGCATCGCCAGCAAACTTAGGCATATATTGCTCTTCGATTGCTTGCGCCACCGCTTCCGGTTCACCGTCGTTAAGGGCGTAGTGAAAGCCGGCGATACCTTGCATATCGGGAAATTCGTAAACCATTGACGAGACCAGATCCGATTTACACAGTTGGGCTGCTCGCTCGACCAAGTTCTTATCGACATTACTTATGGCTTCGCTGATAAAGCCGGCCAACTGTTTGATACGCTCCGTCTTATCGAAAATGCTACCAAGCTTGGCTTGGAAAAGTACGGTCTTCAATTTTTCCCGACGATCTTCAAGGGAGGTATTTTTATCCGTATTATAGAAAAATGCTGCATCTGCTAAACGAGGGCGAATGACTCGCTCATTCCCATCCACTACTTTCTCAGGGGCCTTACTCTCAATGTTAGATACAGTAATAAAATAAGGCATAAGCTTATTTTTCTTATCCACCACATGGAAATATTTTTGGTGTTCCTTCATGGAGGAGATCAATGCTTGTGCCGGAACGCTCAAAAAATCCTCATCAAAGCGACCTGCAAGGGCAACTGGCCATTCAACGAGCCCCGTTACCTCATCCAATAAATCTTCGCTAATTACCGCTGTACCATTGATCTTGTCAGCTGCTGATTCTACTTGGCGCTTGATTTCAGCCTTTCTTTTATCGAAATCAGCGATTATTTTGCCTTTGTTATAAAGTAACATATCGTATTGATCGACATTTGATATGCTCAGAAACTCATTAGCGTGAAAACGGTGACCTCGCGTAGCTTGTCCTGCCTCGGTTCCGAGTATGGATTCTTTGATAAGCTCTTCATCGAGCATCAATACTATCCACTGCACTGGACGGACAAACTCGGTGCGGCTAGCCCCCCAACGCATGCGCTTCTTGATGGGCAAATTGGTTAGCGCATTACGGACGATATCAGCCAATAGTTGCTTGCTTTCTTCGCCGCCACTTGTGCTAGTGCACACAAGCTTGTCTTGCTTGCCATCTGACTCTGTCATCAGGCTTTCAACAGCAATATTATTCTTTTTGGCGAAGGCTTGGGCCGCCTTTGTGGGATTACCATCACTATCAAAAGCGATTTTTGCAGGTGGGCCCCAAACTTTGTTTTCTTCTATTGGGGTTTTCTCTGCCAGGCCCTCAACAATAACGGCAAGTCTGCGAGGTGTTGCGAAAGCGCGGCTGTTGTCAAAGCCAATTTTCTGCGCGGATAAACCCTTTTCGATTCCAGAAGTGAAGGCGTCACTAAGCTCTTTTAGTGAGGTGGGTGGCAGTTCTTCGGTGCCGATTTCAACTAAGAATGTCTGTGTCATGATGTTTTCTCCTCGGCAGCTTGAACACGTTTTTTCACTTCTTCTTTTAAATCATCAGGAGCCAGAGGGAAGTCAAGTTTGAGGCGCGAGTCAAAGTAGGCCTGGGCTACAGCACGAGCCAGGTTGCGAACGCGCAAAATATAACGTTGTCTCTCGGTAACCGATATGGCCTGCCTAGCATCGAGTAAATTGAAAGCATGAGAAGCCTTCATAACCATTTCATAGGCAGGTAAGGGCAAGCCTTGCTCAATTAATAATTCCGATTCCTTCTCACAGACATCGAAGGTGTTAAAGAGAAAGTCGACATTAGCGTGGCTAAAGTTAAAGTGTGACATTTCCACTTCATTTTGATGGAAAACATCACCATAGGTCACTTCTTCTCCGCTTGGCCCTCGTGTCCAAACAAGATCAAAAATAGAGCTTTTGTCTTGTAGATACATAGCCAAACGTTCAAGACCATAGGTGATTTCACCAGTGACAGGAAAGCATTCGAGGCCACCTACCTGCTGAAAGTAGGTAAATTGTGTCACTTCCATACCATTGAGCCAGACTTCCCAGCCCAAGCCCCACGCTCCAAGGGTAGGGGATTCCCAGTTATCTTCTACAAAGCGAACGTCGTGAGTTTGGGTATCAAAGCCAAGATACTCCAAAGATCCAAGATACAACTCTTGGATATTGGAAGGTGATGGTTTTAGCACTACCTGAAATTGGTAATAATGCTGTAAACGATTAGGGTTTTCACCATAACGACCATCAGTAGGCCTGCGGCATGGTTGCACATAAGCACTGTTCCAGGTTTCTGGACCAATGGCACGCAGAAAGGTTGCTGGATGGAATGTTCCTGCACCGACTTCCATATCAAGCGGTTGCAAAATCACGCAGCCTTGATTTGCCCAGTAATGTTGTAGGGCATGAATGAGGCCTTGAAAAGTCGAAACATCAGGTTGTGACACGTAAGTATTCTCTTTTAATCGTACAAGTCATTGGGACGCCACATATACAATATTTGGGGAGGCGTTTTTTTGGAGGACGCAATTATAGCGAGCAGTCAATGATTCCACCATTGCTGGTGTGTGATAGAGCTAATTAAATACACATTGAAGTAATAAAAGGGGCTATTTTGCCGTCTGTTGTCGTTGCTTCACTTGCTCATAGCGCTACTATTATTGGCGGCAAGTGACTAAAAAGTCAGCAATATAAGACGCATTGGCTTATGAGAGCCCAAACTAGACAGCATAAAACCACTCTGGGTACGTGATTTTCTGTACGGGAGGAGTGGAATCATTGCGTCTTTCAATTTCATTTTGAGCTTGATCAACCAAGTATTGTTGTTGGTCAATGGACATGTTGTCGAAGCCTTTAGGCTCAGCAATAAGTTGTGGTAAGGCTAAGGTTGCATAATCAACGTGACTATCTAAAAACCAAACTGGCTGAAACGGAGGATGATCTTCGTTGCTACGCCGGGCGATTTCGTCAGAAATAAGCGTGATAATACGGTTCTTACTCTCTCCATCTAGCCGATCGAAGCCGTCGGGCTTGCTGGTTAAATCTTCGTTACTTATTTGCTGATACAGTGTTGTTGTATCCACGCTGGAGGTATCGATACTCGCCAGACGACTATCCAGCACCTCTATTTTGCGTGTGTAAGTGGCCAAAAGCTTGTTAGCATCTGTTTTTTGTTGATTCAGTGCATCGGCTCTAGACATGAGGTCATTATAGTGTGCCACATGCTGATCAAGTTGCCCTTTGATTTCTATATGCTCACTACGTTCGGCTAGATATTTTTGAGTGAGATCGCTTAGCTGTTGCTCTAAATGATTAAGGGTTTTTTCTTGTTCTTTACCAATATTATCTCTGTCTTGTAGCAGAGACCTTGTATGTCCCAGAGCCATAGCATAGCCGGATGTTGCTTCCCTAAAGCTGCTATATCCCGCCTCTAATTCTCGGCGAAAAGTATCATAGGCTAGTGCCTGTGAGTTAGCTTCTACTTGAAGGCGACTGATATCTGCTCTGTTTTTATCCAGGTCAGATTTTATATTGATGATTTCTTTATCTAATGAAGCAATCCCATGATCGAGCTGTGCCATATCGTTTTCCAATTCATCCTTTCTACGGCTAGCTTGAACATAACTTTGATTATGCTGTTGTGCTTGTTTTATGAGTTCCGATTCTTCTTTGCCAAGAGATTGGATTAGGGATTGTTGCTGACTTTTTAAATCTTGATAAATGTCTTTTTGTACAAGGTTTTGAGCGGCCCTTTGTTGTTCAACTGGAATATTATTAGAGTTTATTTCAGCTTCGCCAGATTCTTGGTTAGCAGGTATATATGTTAAATCCATATTCTCCGCAGAGGTTTGTGCAAGCGGGCGAGGGATTTCCTTTTCCCCGTGTAAAGTATCATTAAACTTGTATTTTGGCCCATAGTCTACAAGCAACTGTTCCCCGGCTTTAATATCGCGCTTGGCATAGTAAACCCAAATGGGAGGGGCTGGATTGTCGTCTTCATCTAAAGTAGCAATATTGATAACGCCCATATTGTGTTCTTTTTCATCGTGATTAATCATGGCTGCCATATTCCCGGCACCATAAGCGGATAGATTTAGTTTGCGAGAAACGCCCTGACTATCGGGAAACTGAACACTCTCCCAAGAGTAACTAACTAGGCGATTCTGCGCATCTTTCTGTGCTTCGTTCGCCGTAACATTCAAACTCGCTGTAAGTTCTTCGGCTATTTTGTTTTTCAACTTTCGCCATTGATGATGATTAACATATTGAGCACCATATATAATTGGTGTTCCGGCAGGAATATCTTCCTTAGCCACAACACCTCTTATACCTAGGGTTCCATGACCCTTTTGGGCTCCTGCCGAAAGTGTAGATAGGTGTTTTTCTTCTATAGTAGCTAACTCAAAGTACTTTAATTCATGAATACGGCGTGTTTCATCATTATCAAGAATTTTATTGAGATTTTCAGCAAGAGTATCTCTTAACTCTTCATTGGGTATTTTCTTTTTTAATACTGATATATTTATTTTTCTTGGTTGCGGTAAAGTCGGATGTTTTTCTTTGGGGTTGTACTGAGACTGCACAATTGGCCGCTGAGCCATAACCTCTGGGTCAGCATTGGGTACAACAGAGACTTTGAGCTTTATATTCTCGCTTGGTGTAATAGTGCCTTGTTCGATCTCTTTTCTAATTCTCGTTTCTAGTAACTTAAGATCTAAACTATAAGACGCAATCGATGTGGGACTAGCCGGAGGTGGTGCATTTCTTTTTTTTGTCGGCCTACCGTGATCATAGGTTCGATTCTCCGCACCGGCATTTTTCAAACGGGTGCTCCGCCTTTTCTTGGTGTTTCCTACCTCTCTTTCATTATGATCGGAATTGGAATTAACTCCCGGTGGATTATTTATAGGTGCTATTGGTCTGGGAGTAAAGTGTGTTTTCATAACCGTTTCTAGGCGCTTAAAGTGTCATATATGGTTTGTGAGTCAACGCCGAAAAGGTTCAAAGATACACGCAATTATTTTTATAACTCCATCTCCACACCTTACTTATGTATTTTTTACTTAAAGAAATACATAAGTAAGCCGAATATAAAAAGTAACTTACAAACAAATATTGGTAATAGCTCACTATCCTATGTACAAGCCAAATTTTTTATATCTTTTTAAAGTAAAAATTCGGTTCAAATATACTTTTAGTATGTTTTGCGGCACCTCTTGCATGTAATATTCTGTGAAATTCATGTGGACTTACCAGTTTTCATACGGCGCCATTTTGTTGGATAAGTTAGATTTTATAAACTATATATTACTGAGTGTTTCTCCTTACCTACGAGTAATGTGAGTGCTCTATAGCTATATGCGCAAACTAGATATAAATGATTAAGATGTAACGATATGACAGTAAAGACAAAAATTTTAACGTGTATGACGGCTTTATTTTCCATCATCGTCTTTACAACTTCACTTGTTGGATTCTTTAATTTCAGATCTGCTTCGACAGAAAATTACGTCACTCAATTAAATAGCAGTGCTTTTCTTATCTCAAAAGCTGTAGAACAAAATATGGGAAGCTATTTTACTACGCTAAACATGTTGGCATCACAGTTACCTATTGAACCTGATGGTTCGATTGTAATTGAGGAATCAGTAGCTGAATTACACAGAGTCCAAAAACAATTAAAAACCTTGAACGCATATGTCGGCTTGGAAAGTGGCGTCGCTTATTCAGCGGCGAAAAATGGCGTTATTCCAAATTTTAATGCTAGAGAATTAAACAGGGAATGGTATACACGTATTTTTAATGGAGAGACGGCCATTATCACAACGCCTTATACAAGCGCTGCCAATAATCTTATTATGGCGATAGGCGTACCGGTGATTCGCGATGGCAGGCCAATTGCTGCACTTTGTGTAAATATTGCTTTAGATACGTTAACAAACTTTATTGCCGGACTATCAGAAGATAATCAAGTGTATGCTACAAGGCAAGACGGTTATATATTAGCGTCGAAAGAACCCAATGACATAGGCAAAAACATTTTCGAATTAATTCCTTCTTATAGTAAGTATAAAAATTCTGTTAAAAGTGAACATAACTATGTTTTTAAAGGTGTAGATTATTTTAGTGTCTCGACTAAGATTGATTCTCTGTCATGGAAAATATGGGCTTGGGATACAGAAGAAAAAATAAATTCTTCTTCGAAAGAAAATTTAGTTGTCACATCTATTATTGCGATAAGTTTGATCGCCGCCTCTTTACTGGTTATTTATTTCATTGTTGTAAAACTGATGTATGTTCCTATTGGTGGAGAACCCGTAGAAATTGGAAAAATGGTAAAAACTATTGCTGAAGGAGATTTATCCACTCGAGAACAAACGGCGCAAGATAAGGGCATTTATTCCGAAGTACTTAAAATGACTACAAGTTTAAGATCCATTGTTTCATCTATTAATAGTTCTGCAGAAGATATTAATAATTCTAGCGGCGATATGATGAACTCTACATCAAGTGTCGCTGATGGTGCATCAGATCAGATGCATCAACTTGAGCAAACAGCCACAGCTATGGAAGAAATGACAATCACTGTTAATGAGGTGGCAAAAAATGCCAGTGAGGCCTCCCAAGTGGCTAACCAAACATCTGATCATGCTTCTAATGGTACAGAGGTTGTCCATAAAATGGATAAGAGTTTAGAAGTACTCATTGAAAGTATTAATAAATTTGCCGATGTCACCAAGCGTTTAGAAAGAGAAACAGAGGGTATAGGAAGTATTCTAGATGTTATAGATAGCATATCTGAACAGACCAACTTACTTGCGTTAAATGCTGCTATTGAAGCTGCGAGGGCAGGTGAACACGGTAGAGGCTTTGCTGTAGTTGCCGACGAGGTTCGAAATCTCGCAACCAAAACTAAAGAAAGTACCAGCGAAATTCAATCACTTATTTCTCAATTACAAGTTGAATCAAAAAATTCATCATCGTTAATGAATGTTATTGTTTCCGATGTCGCCAATACAAAAAAACAGTCGGCTATTGCCAATGAGGCTTTAACTTCAATCCAAGACTCTATTACTACGATTCAAGGCATGAATATGCAAATTGCTACTGCTGCTGAACAGCAGTCTCAAGTGGCGGCTGAAATTAATATGAGTATTGTTGCTATCAATGAATTAGCTAAATCTACTCACAAAGTTTCTTCAGAAACAAAAGATACCGCCGTACATTTAAGTGATGTCGCAAATCGCCTAAAAGAATCTGTTGTCATTTTCAAAATTTAATTTTTCCAGTATTAATTCGAAAAAGCCTCGATATTAATAGTAAAGAAAAAGTTAATTGTTTTTTGTATAACATTAAACATTATTGTTTATAAAATTTTGTAAAATTAAAGATTGTATCATGAAAACGCTATTAGAATTTTTTACTCTTTTTAAATTGTTATTCCTATTGGTCTTTTTTGTTTCCAACATCACAAGTGCACAGGAAACCCTCGATTTAGAAAAAAGGGTGGAGATGCTTGAGAAGAAACTTGAAGAACATACCGATAAAAAAAACGGTCTTCATATTCTTAACAACCTAAGGTTTGCCGGTTTAGTACAAATGGATGCTAATATTTATGACGGAGCATTTAATGCTTCTGCTGAAGGCAGAACCGGCTCAGATGTTTTTGTTCGACGTGTGCATATACGGATGTTTCATAAACTTAGCAACTACTGGGACTACGTACTTTTGTTACTTGCTGGTGACGATACAACAAGGTTTTTAGTTGGCTTCGGGCGTTACCAACCAGATAATAAAACAGAATTTAGATTAGGTAAAATAAAAGAAGATAGAAGTTTTTCGGTGCAATATATCGGTGAGGAGCTAACTGGCGAAAGACCGATGGTAGTCAATGCGTTCGCTACAGCTTTCCAATGGGGAGCGCAAGCTCACCGGCTTTTTGACCCTGGTTTTCGTATTTCAGCAGGCGTGTTTAAAGATCGCAAATTTGGTTCTGAAAGAGATGGCCAAGATGAAAATAATGCGCTTTTGTTGGGCTACAATACTCGTCTGACTTGGTCTCATATTAATGACGATATGCTTTTACATTTAGGTGGCTCCTATGGTTTAAGGGAAATATCGGGTGATAGATTTATTATTAGCACACCCGCCGATGTGTTTGTGGCGAGACCTAACTTAGATATATCTCCAGAGCTAGAATCTGCCGATAAAGCTGATATTTATATGACAGAAGTAGTTGCACAAAAAGGTGCATTGAGATTTGAAAGTGAATATGGTTTTATGAACGTCGACTCTCTTTCAGCAACTCAAGAAGACCTTTCCCTGAGTGGATATTATCTTGGGCTACACTACTTCCTCGATGGCAAAACCCAGCAAAGTTATAACCGTAAGTACGCTAAGTTTGGCAGACCAACAAATGAGAATAATGTATGGGAAGTGTACACAAGACTCAGTGTTTTGGATCTTGTAGATAATAATGAAGGTACAAAAGCTGAGGTTGCAATGATAGGAGCAACCTACTTCTTAAATCCACATATACATTTTCAACTTCAATTTTACGATGCTGAAGTATCCGGCCCCGGTGTTAACCTAGCTCCGTTTGCCCAGCCAGATGGTAGTATTTTATCTGATGGTCGCGCGATTACGGCAAGATTTTCTTATCGTTTTTAACTGACGATAGCTCTAAAAATAACAGTCCACCTCACCTATGAGTTCGCTAAAGACATTCAAAATGGCAGTTTTAGGTTCACCATAATCTGTAACATACATCCAGCTGTCTTCGATGTTTTGAAAAAACCAGCGTTGGCCCGAGTTGGTTGTTAAGTGCAGACAGTAAGGGCCTATGGATACAGGCTCACCACTATAATCTTTTATACTTACTTTCCCATCCCAGCTACTTTTGTAAATGGTGACATGGTAAGGTCTGGCACCGCCGTCAGAATACTCAATAACAAGTGAAGCTTCATAACCACCACCGACAGGATGATAAGTAATTATTACATCGTTTTCTAATTCGGCCCTATTACCAGGCAGTTTATCCAGTTTTAAGCTTTGGACGATCTGATCAAATGTGTTCATACGTTTAGTTTCCTGTTCCAGCTATATGATTACTTGCGATTGGCTAAATAATTGAACAGCGATTAATCTAAACTTTTTCAGCAGCTAAAACTCCGTTTTTAGTGCGCGATGATCGGAGGATTCTCGTATTTAACGTGGATAAAAGAGATTTGAGCTTGGCGTTAAAGTCTTCTATCAATCGACAGTTTTGTCCTGCTTGTAGACCCGTGGGCGGTTATTTGGCAGAATTCAGCAAAATTTACTCGGTTGCTCTATGTCTTCTACACCTGATAAAAAAACGCCTATCGGTATTAAGGGCTTTTTAACCCTCACCTTAATCAATATGGTGGGCAGCTTGCCTCTGGGTGTCGCCCGTGGTCTAGGTGCATTTATTGGCTGGGCGTGTTGGCAAGTGAAGGATAAGGGCAGTAAAGTCACATTGGAAAATATTCGTCTGTGTTATCCCGATAAAACAGATGAGGAGCGCTATCAGCTATCCCGTGCCAGCGTTATTGAAACGGGCAGGCTAGCAGCTGAAATTTGTGTGATTCAAAAGCACAGTTTTGAATGGCTAAAGCCTAAGCTTTTAAAGGTTGTGGGTGAAGATCTTATCAAGGAAGAAATTGCCAAGGGCAAGGGCCTTATACTATTGGCCCCCCATATTGGTAATTGGGAGGTACTCAGTTTAACGCTGCCTACCTATGGCGAGTTAACAGCTTTATACCAGCCACCCAAGCAAGCTTATTTAGAAGGTTTAATAAAACGCGCACGTGAAAAAACAGGGGCGACTCTAGTACCTACTAATCGACGTGGCATCGTCAAGTTACTTTCTTCCCTAAAAAATGGCGGCATCACTGCTGTATTGCCTGATCAAAACCCTGGCAAAGGACACGGTGAGTTTAGCCCTTTCTTTGGTCATCCTGCTTATACAATGACTACTGTGCATGGTTTTGCCCAACGTTCAAAGTGTTCCATTATCATGGGTTTAGTAAAACGTGTGCCTGGGGGATTTGAAACACATTTTTTCAAAGCCCCTGACGGTATTGATTCGCCAGAGTTGGACGTTAGTTTAGCGGCGCTTAATAAAGGTGTGGAAGAATGTATTGCTCATTGCCCGGAGCAATATCAGTGGGAGTATAAGCGCTTTAAGAATATTCCTCCTGGTGGCGAGCCTCGTTATCTTTTTTAATCTCTCATAAGGTTTATTTCTATTACCTCGGCGGCAGTATATGTTGGGTTAATAGCGTTGCATGGATGTTGCGCCGCGTGTCGCAGACACATGTAAGAACCTTAACATCAAGCCACTAGGTTAGTAGACAGGTGGCTAACGTCGCCAAAATACCGGTGTGAATAATATTAATAAAGTAAATACTTCCAGGCGCCCCAACAGCATGGCGAAGGATAAAATCCACTTAGCATTGGTGCTTATATCGCCATAATGAGCCGCAACAGCGCCCAGCCCTGGTCCAAGATTATTGAGGCAAGCCCCCACTGCCGTATAGGCGCTAAGAAAATCTAGCCCTGTTGCCATTAGCATAACTACCATCACCAGAAACGAGGCTAGGTATACAGCAAAAAATCCCCAGACTGCTTCAATCACACGATCGGAAACCATCTTATTGCCAATTTTTACCGGAATTACGGCATTGGGGTGAACTAAGCGGTGCAACTCGCGAATGCCTTGCTTAATCATCAACAACACACGGATGACTTTCATACCTCCGCCTGTGGAGCCAGCGCAGCCTCCCATAAAGGCCGTCATAAATATCAGCACAGGTAGAAAGGTTGGCCAAATAGAAAAATCGGCAACACCGAAGCCTGTGGTAGTTAAAATTGAGATAAGTTCAAAGCTACCTTTTAAAATACTGTCGCTGACATCATAGGTATTAGAGTACGCCAGATAGCTTGAGGTAATGATTGTAGACAAAATAATGATAGCGGCATAAAACTGAAATTCTGGATCTCTAATATAGTGTGAAACGCCTTTTTCTCGCCATGCGAAAAAGTGCAGGGCAAAATTAATTCCTGATAACACCATGAAAATCATACAGATAATCATGATCGGCGCACTATTGAAATGGCCGATGCTGGCATCGTAAGTAGAGAAGCCACCGATCGCTACCGTAGAAAAAGCATGGCTAACAGCATCAAAAATACCCATGCCGACGATCCAGTAAGCCAGGGCGCAACAAATAGTTAAACTGAGGTAAATAAAAAACAGGGCTTTTGCCGTTTCAGTAATCCGTGGTGTTAATT
Organism: Agarilytica rhodophyticola; assembly: GCF_002157225.2. Classification (NCBI taxonomy): domain Bacteria; kingdom Pseudomonadati; phylum Pseudomonadota; class Gammaproteobacteria; order Cellvibrionales; family Cellvibrionaceae; genus Agarilytica; species Agarilytica rhodophyticola. The sequence continues at coordinate 6,798,928 of NZ_CP020038.1, read as the reverse complement.
TACTGTCTTTTACAGGCCCTGGTGTTTCAGCTTTATACAGCTGCATGCCGCCAATGCCTAGCATTGGCAAGACGGCAACCGCGATAACGATAATGCCTATTCCTCCGAGCCATTGCAGTTGCTGGCGATAAAATAAAATAGATTTAGGCAGATGTTCTAAACCTGTGATGACGGTTGCGCCTGTGGTAGTAAGCCCTGACAGAGATTCAAAGACTGCATCGGCAAAGGATAAATGAGTAGCGTCGGCAATTAAAAATGGTAGCGACCCAAACAGAGCAAGTACGATCCAGAACAGTGATGTAATTAGAAATCCGTCTTTGGTTCTCATGTCCTGCTTGATTTTATGCACTGGAAACCAAGCGGTGAGGCCGGTAATAAAAGTAATCGCAAAAGCTAAGAAAAACGCTGCAGATGTGCCGTCGTGATAGATAAACGAGACAAAAATTGGTGGTGCCATTGTTAAGCTAAAGAGCATTAACAATAGGCCGAGCACTTTGAAAATAATGGAATAGTGCATACTTTGCGCTTAGAAAAAAGTGAATCCAACCTGGAATAATCTTTCCACGTCACTGGTGTAACGTTTATCTATCAAAAATAAAATCACATGATCGCCAGACTCAATAATTAAGTCATCGCTGGCAATAATCACTTCATGTTTGCTGTCCACAACGGCGCTATTAGCGAGAGCGAGGCCCATCGAAATTTCCGGTGAGCGGGTTAGGTCCTTTTCTTCTTCTTGACGTTCTCTCACGACTGCACCGATAGTTGCGCCTTCTGGCAGATCGATATCTTCAATGGCCTTACCCACAACTTTGGAGTTCTTTTCGTCTCCATGAGCAATGACTTCAATTGCTTCGGCTGCGCCTCTGCGAAGAGAGTGAACATTAACTATATCACCTCGCCTTACATGGGCTAACAAACTGCCAATAGTTGTCTGCTGTGGTGATATGGCGATATCGATTTCGCCACCCTGAACCAAATCTACATAAGCCGGGTTATTAATTAAGGTGAGAACTTTTTTTGCTCCCATACGCTTGGCTAACAAAGACGACATAATATTCGCTTCATCAGAGTTGGTAACCGCTAAAAAGACATCTGTGTCTTCAATATTTTCTTCTTGTAGGAGATCCTGATCGGAAGAGCTTCCCTGCAATACAATGGCGTGATTGAGGTGCTCTGATAAAAAGCTAGCGCGCTTAGTATTGTATTCGATAACTTTGACAGAATATTGTTTTTCCAGCTTAAGTGCCAAGCGCAGGCCGATGTTACCGCCGCCGGCGATAATAATACGCTTATAGGCTCTATCGAGGCGACGTAATTCACTCATTACCGCGCGGATATCTTCTCGGGCGGCGATAAAGAACACCTCGTCATCGGCTTCTATTACAGTAGAACCTGTGGGCATCAGTGGTCTATTGCGTCGATAAACAGCGGCAACACGAGTTTCCACATTGGGCATATGCTTGCGAATAAAGCGCAATTCTTGACCCACTAACGGCCCACCATAATAAGCTTTTACCGCTACTAATTGTGCCAGGCCATCAGCAAAATCCAGCACTTGTAGTGCGCCAGGTTGTTCTACCAGACGATAAATATAATCCGATACCACTTGCTCTGGACTGATGATGACATCGATGGGTATGGCTTCATTGCGAAAGAGACCATCGTGAGATGCATATTCCTGGGAGCGAATGCGAGCAATCTTGGTGGGAGTACGGAACAGACTGTAGGCAATTTGACAGGCCACCATGTTGATCTCATCAATACCTGTAACAGCGATGAGCATATCGGCATCTTCAATCCCGGCCTGGAGCAAAATCTCTGGATAAGAAGCATGGCCGGCTACCACGCCAATATCGAGACGGTCCTGTAACTCACGTAAATTATCCACATCTGAATCAACAACTGTGATGTCATTGGCTTCGCTGGACAAATTAGATGCGAGTGTGCCGCCGACTCGGCCAGCACCCAAAATAATTATTTTCATACCTTGGATTCGTGCAAGTGCACGCTGCTCTTAGTTCATGATCGCTCTTTTTTAATAAGAGCATAGTAGAAGCCATCATGACCGCCTACCTGTGGGAAAAGTTGTCTTCCCATTGGCCGCTCGATCCCCCAGCTAATGTCGTTATATACTTCCGTAAGCGGCAAGTGTATAGCGTCAGCCTGTTGCTCTACAAATGCCTTGATCAAATTTTCGTTCTCTTCAGGTAATACTGAACATGTTGCGTAAACAAGTAAACCACCCGGTGCCAGTGTCTGCCAAAGCTGTTTAAGCAAACGTGCTTGTAAATTAGCCAACTGCGCTATATCACTGTTTCGACGTAGTAACTTAATATCTGGATGGCGACGTATGACACCGGTAGCTGAGCAGGGAGCATCCAATAGTATGCGATCAAAAAGTGCACCGTCCCACCAACGAGATATATCTTGTGCATCGCAGGTAATTAATGTGGCATCCAGCTCTAAGCGTGCAAGGTTTTCTTTAACCCTTTGCATACGAGAAGCCTCTAGGTCTAATGCAACGACCTCTTTAAGCTCCGCTTCTTGCTCGGCAATATGGCAGGTTTTGCCGCCGGGAGCGCAACACGCATCGAGAACACGTTGGCCTGGCGCTAAATCTAATAGTGTGGCGGCAAGCTGGGCGGCTTCGTCTTGCACACTGCAACTTCCATTTTCAAAGCCAGGTAATTGGGTTACATCTACAGGCTTGGATAGGGTTAAACCAACCGGAGAAAATTGACAAAGTGAAAATTCGTAATCATTTTCTTTAAGTTGATCGACAAATTGCTGGCGAGAATTTCGGCGCAGGTTAGTGCGCAAAGTCAAAGGGGCCTGCACATTATTGGCGGCGATAATCTCTTGCCAGTTATTAGGCCACGCATTTTTTAGTCGTTCGATAAGCCATTGCGGGTGGTTGAATAATGCCGTAGCGTCAGTACTAGTGTTGTCATTGCCTGTTGTTAGTTCATCCTGTTGGCGGATGAAATTGCGCAGTAATCCATTCAGTAAACCCGCTGCCCATGATTTTTTGAGTTTTTTTGCTGCGTTGACCGTCTCATTAATAGCTGCATGATCCGGAGTACGCATATACCAAATTTGATAAAGGCCAATTAAAGCCAGTGCGTGAATATCTTTATCTTTTGCTTTAAGCGACTTACTCAATAGTTGAGCGAGTACTGACTCTAGCGAAAAAAAATGCCGCACTACCCCAAAGCAAAGCTCTTTTAGAAGAGGTAAGTCTTTACTTTTTAGTGATGGCTCACAATTTTGTATGGCACTATCAAGAGAGCTTTTTTGTGTGATAACCGGTACTAGTGCATGTGCTGCAACGGCGCGGACATTCATGTGTTTGCTTGCTGTCCTAACTGAATATTCCCGGATTCGGTAAGTGATTTGCCTACGCCATTAATAAATTCTATGGCGCTCATGGCCTTCTTCCCTGGCAACTGGAGCTGCTCCAGTTGCAGCTGACCTTCACCACACTGCACAACAATCTGGTTATTAGTAATACTCATACGTCCTGGTGTTGACGCAGAATTATCATCTGCTAGTACTGTAGCCTTGTGAATTCTCAGACGTTCGTTGTTGAGTAAAGTAAAACAAATGGGGAATGGATTAAAGGCGCGCACTTTGCGAGATATTTCCTCTGCACTCAAAGTCCAGTCAATTTCAGCTTCTGCTTTTTCAATTTTACGGGCGTAATTGCTTAAGGCGTCGTCTTGTTTTTCTGCTTTGACACTGCCCTGCGCAATTTGAGCCAAAGCCTCTACCAAAGCTGGAGCCCCAATCTCGCACAATCTATCGTGCAAGTCTGTTGTACTGTCATCTGGGAGAATTGGACATTCCGCTTTGAGCAACATATCGCCGGTATCTAGACCCACATCCATTTGCATAATGGTGACACCTGAAACCTTGTCGCCAGCTTCTACTGCACGCTGAATCGGAGCGGCGCCTCGCCAACGAGGAAGGATCGATCCGTGGACATTGATACACCCTAGCGGCGGGATATCCAGCACTGCTTTGGGCAATAGCAAACCATAAGCGACCACCACCATAATATCGCAGCCTAATTCAGCCAATTCTTTTTGACTATCTGGATCTTTTAGAGAAATTGGTTGCTTGACTTCGATACTATATTCTTGCGCCAGTTTTTTCACCGGGCTAGGGGTAAGCTTTTTACCTCGGCCAGAAGGACGATCCGGCTGTGTATAAACAGCGCATATTTGATGCTCTGTAGACAATAGCGCGCGCAAATGATGGGCGGCAAAGTCAGGCGTGCCTGCAAAAATGATTTTTAAAGGTGAATTGGACACTAAGCTTTTGCCTTGTGTTGTTTTTCAAGTTTTTTACGAATGCGTTGGCGTTTCATATTCGATATATAATCGACGAAGAGCTTGCCTTGCAAATGATCCATCTCGTGCTGGATACATACCGCAAGTAGGCCTTCAGGCTCAATGGTGAACTCAGTGCCATCGCGGTTTAGGGCAGTGACTCGAACATGTTCAGGCCGACTGACAGATTCGTAAAATCCCGGTATGGAGAGACAACCTTCCTCATAATCGAAAAGATTGGCGTCGAGAACTTCGATTTTAGGGTTGATAAACACTAAGGGCTCGTTGCGTTCCTCACTCACATCAATGACAATCACTTGCTTGTGGACATTGACTTGTGAGGCAGCAAGCCCGATACCAGGGGCTTCGTACATGGTTTCAAACATGTCATCGACGAGCTTTCGTATGTCGTCGTCGACGTTTGCGACGGGTTTGGCCACGGTTCTAAGCCGTGGATCAGGGAACTCAAGTATAGGTAATAAGGCCATTACGTGACAAACTTCTAGTAATTAGCTAACTATCGTTGCTAACATTATGATCAATAAGGGTTTATACTATTTCGAGCTGCTGGGCGAGATGACCAACAACACATAGATTGGGCTATTATAACTGCTAAATGCTCTCGCGCCGAATTCAACAGGATTATAGTAATGAAAAAAATTCTTCTGAGTATCTTCGCTATCGTACTAACTTCGCTTCCAACGATAGCATTTGTTAATGCTGAGGAACCGATATTGCAAGATAACGTACCCGATACTCACACTGTAGTAAAGGGCGATACCTTGTGGGATATTTCAGGTCGTTTCTTAAAAAACCCTTGGATGTGGCCTGAAATTTGGCATGTTAATGCGCAAATTGAAAACCCACATCTTATCTATCCTGGCGATGTGATTCGCTTGGTTTACCTCTCCGGTCAGCCTCGTTTGACGGTAGATCGTTCAGGTCGCGTTTTCAAGCTTTCTCCCAAGGCTCGTATTCTCACGGCTGAAGAAGCTATTGATACAATTCCTCTGGATAAAATTAATAGTTTCTTATCACGCAGCCGTATCGTTGGTGAGGAAGAACTGAAAACTGCTCCCTACGTAGTGGCAGGTAAAGATGAGAATTTGATTGCAGGTGCTGGAGACGAAATTTACATTCGCGGCGATCTAAAAGAGAAGTTTGCTGTTTATGGCATATACCGCCCCGGTGAAATGTTCATCGATCCAGAAACGAGAGAAAAGCTTGGTATGCAAGCCCTAGATATCGGTAGTGGTGAGGTAAGCGCGCTAAATGGTGAAATATCTACACTCGAAGTTTCACGTACCACTGAAGAAATTCGCATAGGTGATCGATTACTAGAGCAAGAAGAACGCTCTATTGACTCGACTTTCTTCCCGTCAGCACCAGTAGGGCCAGTTGAAGGCGTTATTTTAGCCGTTGAAGGTGGTGTGAGATTAGTAGGTAAAATGGATGTAGTTGTGATCAATCGCGGTGAAAGAGAAGGTATACAGGCTGGTAATGTGATGGCTGTTTACAAACGTGGTAACCGCATTCGCGACCGCATTTCTCAGCAAAATGTTACCCTGCCAGATGAGCGTGCGGGTTTGGTGATGGTCTTTAGAGTTTTCGAAAAACTCAGTTTTGCACTGGTATTGGAAGCTGAAAAAGGCATCAAAGTTAACGATAAGGTTAAAAACCCATAACTTCTGCATGATGGGCATTTATAGTTATTTTTCAGTGCTCACTATATAACCAGTTATTCTTCAGAAGTGGCGGGATGCCACTTCTATGATCTGCAAAAGGCAAAATTAGTTTGGGCAGTTTTTTATCTTTATCAAGCGTATTTTAAATTGAGTCAGTAACGTCTTCCCATTGTTGTTCATAACCTGTGCGCTCAAGATAACCGGAGAAAGACTGTAATAATTTCTCATTCCAAAATTCAGCGCCATCATCCCATTCTAGCTTTAGGCCATTGTTTTCATCTTTTATAGATGCTTTAACCATATCCCAGAAGAATTGGGCAAGGATAGTTGCTTCGGTGGCATTTGAAACGTTTAACTTAGTCAAAATCGTCTTTGCTTCATTATTTTCTAGTTTATCAGCATAGTATTTTGCATATTGAAGTTCTTCTTCAAACTGAAATGTGATCATGGCTGATATCCCGTTATTTTTGACATTTGGCGTGCCACGACTCTAAGCTTGTCTATGAGTGTTTCTAATAGCATTGGTTCGGTGACGGTTAAAAAGTAATGCCCTTTTGTTTTTTGGTCTGCAACAAACTTAAATCCTGACGGTAGATCAGGGCGTTCCAGTGTCCAATATACGTCTACTCTTGCTCCGTTACTATGCATTTCCTTCAGTTTATAGACGCTTTTTAAGTTCTTGTATGTAGAAGAAAACGATAGCCCCATTTGGTTGTGGGGCAATACCCATTCTTTATTCTCTGAAAAAAACCAGTCCTTTACTCTTACTCCCATAATAAGCTTTTCACTATTCGGAACGTCTCTGTTTCTGTATAGCGTTGGGTGGCTATATTTTCGAGTTGGGCGTAAGCGAAGCATCCCTTCATATTCTTTTATAACGGCACTTATATCGTTAATGGTTTTAAACTGCTCTATCATGCTTATCCCACCGTCCTTTTATCGATTGATATTTACTTGCAGTAAGCCCAAAGTGAGCTTTTTGGTCTTTTCGTATTTTGACTCGCTTGTTATGCCTCTAAGTTCGGTCTCCTATGAATATCTAGAACTTTATCAACTGTGGGAAATCTAAAATACAAAATTATTAGTGCTTTCCGCAGGTTGTCGCAGACTTTCTTGATTTGACTTTTCTTTCATTAGTTTAAGAATGGAATGCTTTTAAGTGATATAGCCTCATAGTTATTTTTCAGTGTTCACTATATAATCAGTGATTCTTCAGAAGTGGCGGGATGCCACTTCTATAATCTGCAAAAGGCTAGAATTTACCAAAGACTAGTCTCTAACAAACAAGGATGGTTTATGTCTTCTTCTCTTCATCGCATATTGCAATTGCTCAACATTCCCGGTGTGGGAGTCTCAACCTATTGGAAGCTTATTGACGCTTTCGGCGACATCGATGGTGTTTTTGCGGCACCTTATGAACAGTTGCGCAGGGGGTTGTCCGATCAGATCGCCAGACAAATCATTGATATCGCTGCTGGTAAAGCGAGTGACGCTAAAATTGATAACATTATTGAGCGTTGCCAAAAAAACTGCATCCACCTTATTGACCATTACCATCATCATTACCCTGATCAGTTAAGAGAAATACCTAAAGGGCCGCCGCTACTCTATGTAAGAGGTTCTCTTGCAGCGCTCAACACCACGCAGCTTGCTGTCATTGGTAGCCGTTCTTGTTCCCAGGCAGGTAGAAATAATGCTTTTAATATAGCCTCGTCATTAGTTCATGCAGGTTTGGCGATTACAAGTGGCTTGGCTCTTGGTATTGATACTCAAGCACACAAAGGTGCATTGGCCGCAAAGGGGGCAACTATTGCGGTAATGGGCAGTGGTATTGATCAAATATATCCCCACCGTAATTGGCAACTGGCAGAGGATATCATCGCCAACGGCGGCGCATTAGTCAGTGAGTTTCCCCTTAACACAGCCCCAATTCCTCAGAACTTTCCTCGCCGTAATCGTATCATCAGTGGTCTCAGTGTTGGCACCTTAGTTGTAGAAGCTGCAATCAAAAGCGGCTCTTTAACTACGGCAAAATATGCTCTTGAGCAAAACCGTGAAGTTTTTGCTATCCCTGGCTCAATTTCCAGCCCACAAAGTAAGGGCTGTCATGCTTTGATAAAGCAAGGTGCGGTGTTAGTTGAAACAGCAGACGATATTGTCCGTGAGCTAGAGGGTTTTGTAATCCCCTCTATTGATATCAGCCACCACAAAAAAGCTAAACCTGAACTTACCGAAATAGAAAATAAAGTACTAGACAACGTCGAATACGATACATGCAGTATTGATGAGCTAGCACAGCGTTCACAACTGAGCATCGGAGAATTACTAGCCACACTTATGTCCCTTGAGCTAAAAGGAATGGTTGGCCAAGAACCTTCAGGCTACACAAAGTTAGTATGAGTATACCTAGGGTCTAATTAAAGTTGTCCGAAAACTGGCCTTAGACAAAGCTTAGATAATTGTTCTTAAAGATAATCTGTGCTTTCAAACTTGTATGGAAAAGCTTTGAATTCGAATAAGATTAAAGAGGCTATCTTGCCTCTGGTATATAAATAGCGTAACGTCTTGCCGGTTTTTGATTGACGACTTTTTTATGTATTTATCCAACCCTCGAATTAATATTTGCGTAAATGCACTCAGATGTGGCGATGTGATAGCCTATCCCACAGAAGCTGTATGGGGACTTGGCTGCGATCCTTTTAACTCTCATGCTGTTGAAAAGGTGCTTGCGCTGAAAAATCGCCATTGGAGCAAAGGGCTTATTCTAGTTGCAGGTGATATATCCCAATTGGATTTTCTACTGGGTGAGCTCAGTGGTGAGCAAAAACAAAAGTTGAACGAAACTTGGCCGGGTCATGTCACTTGGTTGGTTCCTCACCACGGCAAAGTCTCGCCGTTAGTATGCGGTGAACACGACACTATAGCTTTGCGCGTCAGTGCGCACCCCTTAATTAAAAGCCTCTGCCATAAATTTGCCGGCCCCATCGTATCTACATCGGCAAATCCGCAAGGCTTGCCGCCTGCCAGAACATCTTTTGATGCAAATCGATATTTCAAAAAAAGGGGCGTGTTATTCTCACCGGGGGTAGTGGGCAAGTCACAAGCCCCATCAAAAATTATAGACCTGCGCTCAGGTAACATTATCCGATAAACGGGACAGCTATGAACGACAATGTAGATAAAGCTTCGGTTTTAAGCTATTTAAAAGATTTACAAGACAATATCTGTAACACCTTAAGTGAACTTGATCAAGAAAAAAACTTTGTCGAGGATTCCTGGGTAAGAGAAGAAGGTGGTGGTGGTCGTTCGCGCGTATTGACTGAGGGCAAAGTCATTGAAAAGGGTGGGGTGAATTTCTCTCATGTAAAAGGGGCCCAAATGCCTGCGTCCGCGACAGCTCATCGCCCAGAGTTAGCTGGTAGACGATTCGAAGCAATGGGGGTGTCGTTAGTGATACATCCTGATAATCCTTATGTTCCCACCAGTCATGCTAATGTACGATTTTTTATCGCTGAAAAAGATGGCGAGCCGCCAGTGTGGTGGTTTGGTGGCGGCTACGATTTAACTCCCTACTATGGTAATGATGACGATTGTGTTCATTGGCACACCACGGCAAGGGAAGCTTGTGAGCCTTTTGGTGACCAGGTTTATCCCAAGTATAAAAAATGGTGTGATGAGTATTTTCATTTAAAACATCGCAATGAACCACGCGGTGTTGGTGGTTTGTTTTTTGATGACCTCAATAGTTGGGGCTTCGAAAAATCCTTCGATTTCATGCGAGCGGTTGGCGATAGCTATACAAAAGCTTACGCTCCCATTGTTGAACGACGCATGGATACTCCCTTCTCTGAAAGGGAAAAACAATTTCAGTTATATCGACGTGGTCGTTACGTTGAATTTAATTTAGTTTACGATCGTGGGACATTATTTGGCTTGCAAACCGGCGGCCGTACAGAATCTATTTTAATGTCCTTACCACCACTAGTGCGCTGGGAATATGATTGGCACCCTGAAGCTAATAGCCCCGAAGAAGAACTTTATACACGCTATTTAAAAACGCGCGAATGGGTTTAATGGTCAGAAAATTTATAACTAACAATGGGGAGTAAGTTAATGTCTGTATCTGAAACTGATCGCTATGCAGTATTTGGCAATCCCATTGCACAGTCGAAGTCGCCACTGATACATAAAAGTTTCGCGCAGCAAACGAAACAATTATTAACTTACGATAAATATTGTGTGGATGTAGATGGTTTCAATAAAGCAGCAGATGAGTTTTTTGCTAACGATGGTAAGGGACTTAATATTACTGCTCCATTTAAGCTAGATGCATTTAATTATGCTCATAAACTGACTGAGCGAGCCGAAGTTGCTGGCGCAGTAAATACCTTAGCCCTACAAGCAGATGGTGAGATTATTGGTGATAACACTGATGGCGTGGGTTTGGTTTCTGATATCAGTCAGCGTCTAGGTTGGGCTATTGAGAATAAACGAGTGTTAATTCTCGGTGCAGGTGGTGCAGTAAGAGGAATCTTATTGCCCATGTTAAATAAAAAACCGCAAGCTTTAACTATTGCGAATAGAACAAAGTCTAAAGCTGAAGAATTAGCTAATGATTTTTCTTCATTTGGCGATTTAAATGCACATGGCTATGATGATATAGAGTTTTTAAATATTAGTTTTGATCTTATTATTAACTGTACTTCAGCCAGTATTAGTGGTGCAGTTCCCCCCTTGTCACAAAAAAACTTTGCTGATAAATGCAGTGTTTATGACATGGTCTACGGCAAAGAGGAAACGGCTTTTCTAGTTTTTTGTCGTGACTGCGGTATCGATCAGCGTGCAGATGGATTAGGCATGTTAGTTGGTCAAGCTGCAGAAAGTTTTTATATTTGGCGCAATGTTTATCCCGATGTGGATAGTGTATTAAAGCAATTACGTGAAGATATTTAAAATACACGAAATTAAATTATTCCTTGCTTTTCTATATTCTATACTACTGGCTGTTAGTAAATAGTTTTCCATTTCAATTAGATAGTTTATTACTAATTAGTTTTAGAAAATGGTAACAATAATTTAAGAATAAATTCTTTTCCAAACCAGATTATTCGAGGCTTACTTCAATTAAAAGTATTGTGGTATGTCTTTCAATTTCCTATCCACGGCAATCTCTCATCTATATAGAAGTTTCTTAGTGTTATAACAAAGCACGCATAAATCTTCCATTACCTGGCGCGCAACTGGTTCATTAATGATCATTTTGACGAAAAAGCCTTCCTTATGACGGAAATACAGGATTGATAGCTTTCTTATAATTATTTTATCGAATAAAGAACTTATTTTCATATAACCATACAAACGTGTGAATTCAAAATTAATTAAAGAAACTTAATTTAGTTGATGAGATAAATATGGATTATTTATATTTTTATACTAATGAATGGAATTTAAGTACCTTTTCATAAAATGTTTTTAAGATTAATTTGAATGAACTAAGAATTATTAACAATAAAAAAGAATTTAAAGATGAATATATATTGATAAAAAGCAATTATTTAAGAACTTGGGAGAAGAGTTAGGAGTGAGCCTTACGCTCGATGAGGGTGAAGCAATAATAAAGGAAAAATCGGGTCGTAAAATCCATATTGAATCACCGAAAGAAGCTGACTTTTTTTTGTTTTATACGACTTTATATAATAAACCATTAGAAGACATTTCGGATTTAGAAAGGAAAATATGGCTATCCACTAATGGAGAATTCTCTGGGCCTGGTTGGGTAGGGTACAACCAAGAAGATCAATCTTTACAATTTTTTTCACCTTGCGCTATTCACAACCAAGATCCTACTCCATTAGTAGACACCTTTAAATATGTAGTTCGTTCGGCAAACAGCTTGACTAGTGAAGTTGAAGGTTTCTTAAAAGAAGTAGATAAAAAAGGGGCGGATAAAAATGAAAAAATTAAATCTATTCCATCTTCTTATTCCAATATGCCTAATCAGCAATTAAGCCAACTTTTAAACCAATTTAAAAAAAGTGCTAACTAAATATTAATTATAGAGCAAAGAAAAGAATGATAACACCAGCATCAATCAATTTAAATACAATACAATCAGCACAACAAACCGCACCTACTAACACAACTGAATTGAAGAGTAGTGACAATGAAATTATCGGACAACATGCTAGATGTAGACGTTGTCGAGCATCAAATGTCGAGCTACATAATTGCGGTGAGTGTAACACGCGTAGATTGTGTAGTAGTTGCTTGCAGAGTCATGTAATACGTGCACACAGCAGCCCTGCACGATAAATATATTACCATTACAGTCAATTAGAAAAATTTTTTAACAAAAGTACTAACTCAGTATTAATTATAGAGCAAAGAAAAAAATGATAACACCAGCATCAATCAATTTAAATACAATACAATCAGCACAACAAACCGCACCTACTAATACAACTCAATTGAAGAGTAGTGATAATGAGATTATCGGACAACATGCTAGATGTAGACGTTGTCGAGCGTCAAATGTCGAGCTACATAATTGCGGTGAGTGTAACACGCGTAGGTTGTGTAGTAGTTGCTTGCAGAGTCATGTAAATACGTGCACACAGCAGCCCTGCACGATAAATATATTACCATTACAGTCAATTAGAAAAATTTTTTAACAAAAGTACTAACTCAGTATTAATTATAGAGCAAAGAAAAAAATGATAACACCAGCATCAATCAATTTAAATACAATACAATCAGCACAACAAACCGCACCTACTAATACAACTCAATTGAAGAGTAGTGATAATGAGATTATCGGACAACATGCTAGATGTAGACGTTGTCGAGCGTCAAATGTCGAGCTACATAATTGCGGTGAGTGTAACACGCGTAGGTTGTGTAGTAGTTGCTTGCAGAGTCATGTAATACGTGCACACAGCAGCCCTGCACGATAAATGTAATGCCCCTGAAAAACCGGGGGCGTTCATGTTATGTTTCTCTATTTCAAACATCACCGATAACTAAAGCGATAGAGATTTTTTGTCGCATGGATAAATTTTGAAAAAATGATTGCAGCACAAAGAAATAGTCTGAATATATCAAGCGCCTTACAATATACTAAATCAGTTTTAGATAAAAGCATCCATGATATAGATAGCGGTAAAAACGAAGTAATTTCACAGCGAAATAACTGTAGTAAGTGTAAAGTATCTAACTTAAAACTTTTTCATATTTACAAGCATTCTAGTTTAGGATGTTCAGTTAGTTTATATGATGAAGGCCATTGTGCTAAGCCAGCATCACCTCAACTAGCACATGGAAAATCTATAAAGGAAATAGAAAGCACTCAATACCAGATAGATTATCAAGGACTAGGTAATAGGTTTAAGTTAGCAGGCAGAACTAATAATACAGATAAAAATGATAGTTCTTATGATAAGAAACAGGTTCAAAACAACAGCCCTAATATTATGTTTCAAAGACATAATAACGTTTTCATGTATGGTGACCTTAATGATTCAGTTTTACAAATGGATTATCAGGTAGCTCAGAAGGAATTATTCCCCAAACTACCCATTGTAATTTCACATTCGCTTGAAGATCTTGTCTGGGTTGGTAGAGACGATAATACTCTCTCACCTAATGACTTTGCGCTGGATTTAAAGCAACGCTTTGAGCAAGCTGAGCTTCCTAAACATATGCCTGTAATGTCAGTGCTTTGTTATAGTGGAGAATCTTATGATGGCCGCCTTTCTATTTGCCAGGAAATATCTAATGAAACTGGAAAGCTTGTAGTAGGTGGGTCGGAAGGAGCTATTACAACAACAACGTCAGGTAAAATCCTATTAGAAAAAAATGCAGACTGGAAAGTATTTGCGCCTGATAAGAAAGACTATTTTATTGAGTACCCATCAAAGCGCTAGTATTTAATTACATATAGGTTGGATTTTGTAAAGGTAATTTTCAAATTACCTCCACTCAATATTAACATCCATGTTTAGTCTCTGCCTTATGTTCTATCGGCAGAGACAGTTTAATTCCATTTATTGATTACGTAACTATATTTTATCGGCAAATGCTACCACTCACTGCTGTAGAAGCGCCTGATCCGTTACCAGTAAAGCCAAACTCAACTGTTTGTCCTGGCTGTATAGTTCCATTCCAAGAAAGGTTCGTAGCGGTATAAGGACCGGTACCAGAGAAGTTGGCATTCCAAAGGCTCGATATAGTTGAGTTATCTGAGAAGTTCCATGTCACATCCCATCCGTTGATATCACTGTTACTTACATTGGTAATACTGATTTTACCTTGGAAACCTGTAGGCCATGAATTTACTAGTTCATAACTACACTGAGCCAAGTCCCCAGTTGGGTTAGGAGTAGGGGTAGGAGTCGGTGTAGGCGTTGGCGTTGGTACAGGTGTTGCGGTTGGTGTTGGCGTAGGAGTCGCAGTAGGCGTTGGAGTAGGGATTGGTGTTGGAGCAGGACCTGAATATACAGATGCTCTTACAGATGTAGATCGAATACCGTTAACACCATTAATTAAACGCTCTCCCCAAGAAGTTAAATTGGTAGGATCAAAGTTGATAATCATATCTAGGTTTGTACAGCAACTACCATTGCCGGACCAAGACCAACCTAAGTAACCAATATCAAAATCTTCTGCTACGGCAAGGATCGAATCTTCGTCGACTGGCTGACCATTGTGGTCTCCACCAAACTCACCAACAATTAATGGTAAGTTATGAGTACTTAAAAATGTAGAGACATAATTTTCGATTCTAGAACGATCTTGGTAAACCTCATACATGTGTACACTAAAAAAGGTATTACTTAAAGTGTCTGCCTGGGCAACAGTAGATGCATTTTGCAACATAATCTCTTGCCAATCTTGACCCCAGTTTGCAGCATCTACTAATAGTGTATGAGTAAGCCCTGCATTACGAAGAGTTTCGATCGCATCGACGTGGCCATCAACCCAAGCGCTTACAGGTTGGCCGTTACCAAAAGGCTCGTTAGCAATATTGATGATAACGTAATCTTCTTGACCTACAAGAGCTCCTGCAATATCAACCCAATATTGCACAGCGTTTGCTAATGTTCCGGCTGTTTGTTGCTCTCCTGATCCGGTAACGTCATGAACTTCTAATACACAAATTAGCTGGTTAGCTTTACATAAATTGATAACGTTAACTACATCGGCTTCGTCATTGCGTGTCCATTGTTGGCCATCACTTAATACAACTCTTACGGTATTTGCACCGGTTGCAGCGATATCAGCAAATGAAGCTGTTCTATCTCTATACCATGTATGAGGGTGGTTCACTCCTCTCATAATAAATGGTTGGCCATTAGCGTCTAGCAGCTGCGTGCCTGAAACACTAAAGCCTGCGAAAGCATTTAGTGAAAAAGTGCTTAACATAATACATAAAGAAAAAAAGATTGAAGAGATGCTACTCCTCTTATTCTCCTTAGAGAAACTTTTGTTTTTCTTCGTAATCATAGTTTTTACCTCTTAGTTAGTGTTTTTAGTGCTGTTATATTTCTAGTATTTCTAGCTTTTTTAGGGCGATAGAAGACCTTTAGGTGCTAAATGGAACCTATTAAAAATTAGAATATTCACTTAAAAAATTTATTTTTATTTGTTCTATAAAAATTTACATCGTATTGATTCTCATAAAATTGTTAGCAAAAAATTACGGGCGCAAAAAGCCTGCAGAAGCCAATGAAAGCCTCTACTTAGTATTCAAACCATATAAGTTAAAAAAATAATCAGGAACGTGATTAATATTTACATTATTTTGAACTCATAATCTTGTATTTATTTATCTTTAAATAAGAAACACAAATATTTTAAATAATTAATCTATTAATTATAAAAAAATCAAATTCTATTAATTATCATTAATTTTAGAGATCAATAAAAGTTTATTAAGCGACAATAACTAAATGTGTTAAACTTAATCAAAACTAGTTCTTATATTTTAAATTGAGATTACTTATTGGTAAGCATTTTTGTGATGGAGATCTATATACGAATAATTTGTAAGATATTTACTTGTTTGGAATCTTATACGTGGAGACAGTTATTATTTTTTGTAATTAGCTATTTCGTGTACGTATATGACTTACCAATATTAATGCCTCATATAACACACTAGCTTATGTCGATTTTATTGTTTTTAATATTGGCTTGACAATATGCTTTCTTAACGTTTTCTCAAATTAGGTACTGCAAGCTATTTCAAAAAATAATTTCTATTCTCTCTTGATATTAATATTCTCTTTATTAATGATTTTTAATAAATCATATTATTTATGATGTATGGACTAGTTGCATATACTGCTTTTGAATCGTTTATTCTAATAGCGTTATGTCTTAAATATGTAAAAATAACGCTTATGAAGTCACATAAATATTCACTTTTATTTTGTTAAGTTAAATCTTTATTAAAGTTCTAGCTTGCTAGATGCCATTATTAGTTGCGTTATATAAAAATTATTTAAACCAATTAACTTTCACCAAGGTTAACTATCCTTCTAGTTTTAGTCGTTAGAAAATATAACAAAGCGATTTTATTTCTTCGCTGGCATCTCACAATTGTGATTGCTACTTTTAATAAGTTTTAATTAATTTTAAAATTTTTTTGTGCCAACTAATTCTATTGGTTTATAAGTAACAATTTGTTGTCAATTAAGGCATTTTTTTGGCGTATATTAGTTTGGCTTTTTATATATAAAAGTTTGAGATAGTCATTCTTATGAAAGTAATTGTTAGTCGTTACAGATAACAATTATCTTGATAATTTAAATGATATTTAGTGAATTTCTATATAATATAATTTTGAAAGGATATTAATATTTGATTTTTTTTTAAATGCTATCTGTCATTGTATTTCTTATTAATGTGGATATTAATAAGAAATAATAAAGCTATAAATGTATTTATTGGTGATGTTTTTAAAAAATACTTGTATTGTTAATTTAAATTTTGTTGATACTGTTTGATTTACTGTGTCGCGATTTAGATGGCGGTGTCACATTAATTTATTTTCTATTTGTGGTTATAAAATTAAACATTTAGAGTGTTCGGTGCTATAATAAAATACAATAGATTTTCTAAAAAAAGAAAATAAATCTTTTGGCATTGTAAATTCCATTTAGTGCAATGAATCACTTTTTTTGTGATCACTAGTGTGCCAAATGCTTTTATCCTTACTTAAAACTGTTATTAAGAAAACGTTCAACTTTCTCTCCTGCTGTGTATTAGTTTCCGTTTATCAGAAAAGCTTACTTTTTTTCTTGTATAAGAACGAAGAGGTTATTTGCTTTTATTAAAGTGTCCGCGCGTTTTAGGGTTGCTCATAACTAAAGTTTTAATGATTGCATATAAGAGGCAAAAATTTAAAGCGAATTAAATAAGGCGACTTTAAAACTACCGACTTAATAAAAACTCTAGCGGTAGAATATGACTTCCGTCGTTCAAATAGTTTTTAGCTTAAGTATTAATATCACTTAAACTATAGATACCGAGGAAAACACATGCAAAAGTTGAAGACAGTTTTGCCTAAGTGGTTGATACCATTTAGTGCTGGCATTATTGGTTTTGGTTCAATGTCGAGCCACGCTGCCATCTGTGAATATTCAATAGACAACGAATGGCCCAACGGTTTTGTAGCTACAATTCGTATTACCAACGATACAAGCACCACCATTAATAATTGGAATGTCAACTGGAGCTATAGTGGTAGCGATCGAGTCGCAAGCGGTTGGAACGCTACTGTTTCTGGTAGTAATCCGTATAGTGCTGTCGGCGTAAGTTGGAATTCATCAATTCAACCTGGTCAATTTGCAGAATTTGGTGTGCAAGGTAGCAAAAGCGTTGGAGCTGCTGCCGAAGTTGTGACTGTTGGTGGTAATGTGTGTTCATCTAGTGGGCCGACTCCTACTCCTGTGCCAACAATAACTCCGGTACCCACCACTACGCCTGTACCAACAGTTACACCAACACCCACGCCTCCTTCTTCTGGTGTATTCAGAGTGGATAATAACGGTAAAGTGACTAAAGATGGCAACGTTGTACCACTTCAATGCGGAAGTTGGTTTGGTTTAGAAGGGCGACATGAACCTTCCGATGACCCGACCAATCCAAGCGGCGCGCCGATGGAGTTATACATTGGTAATACTTTCTGGGCTAATGGTAATCAAGGCACCGGAAGAACTATGCAGCAAACTTTTGACGAAATTACTTCTATGGGAATCAATGTTATTCGTTTCCCAATCGTACCTCAGACACTAGACCCTAACGATCCTCAGGGCAAAGATCCATTCTTGAAGAACCACCAATCTGTGCGTGGTGTTAATGCACGTCAATCGATGGAAGAGTTTATTAAACTTGCTGATGCAAACGATGTTGAAATTATTTTGGACATCCATTCATGCTCCAATTATCTTGGCTGGCGCGCTGGTCGACTGGATGCTGTACCACCATATGCTGACGCCAACCGTGAAGACTATGATTTCCCTCGCGAAGACTATGCATGTGCACCTGCAGGCCCCGGTGTGACCGTGCATGAATATAATGAACAGATGTGGTTAGATGATTTACGTGAACTCGCTGGTCTATCCGCTGCTCTGGGCGTTGATAATATTTTAGGTATCGATATCTTTAACGAGCCTCACGACTATACTTGGCAGCAATGGAAAACCATGGCTGAAAAAGCGTATAAAGCGATAGATGAAGTTAACCCTAACTTGTTAGTTGTTGTGGAAGGTACCTCTGCTTCAACCAAGGCTGAAGGCCCCCAACCTCATGGTGATCTTGCAAGTAATCCAAACTGGGGTGAAAATTTCTTCGAACAAGGCACCAACCCCTTAGATATTCCTAAGGAACGCTTGGTTCTCTCTCCTCATACTTATGGTCCATCAGTATTTGTACAGTCTCAGTTCCTAGATCCCGCGCAACCCCAATGTGCTGGTCTTGAAGGTGATGCAGCTGGTGACGCTGATTGTAATATTGTTATTGACCCACCTAAACTCGTCGCTGGTTGGGAAGAGCACTTCGGTTATTTAAGAGACCAAGGTTTCGCTATATTAGTGGGTGAATTTGGCGGCCACTTCAACTGGCCAGAAGGTTCTAGTACTCGTGATATAAATCGCTGGGGCCATATTACCACTAATGTTGATGAGCAATGGCAAAACGCTTTTGTTGATTACATGATTGATCAAAATATAGAAGGTTGTTACTGGTCAATCAACCCAGAATCTGGTGACACAGGGGGATTATTTGAACATGCCTATGATCCAATCTCAAATACTGCTGGTTGGGGCGAGTGGGTAGGCTTTGACACTAAAAAATGGAACTTACTTAACCGCCTTTGGAGCAATAACTAATCGCTTTGATCATGTAAAGGCGAATGGTTATTCGCCTTTATAATGATAAGAGTATTCTTAATTCTGATAGCCAAGCTTTATATCTACAATGAAGCTTGGTTTTGTATTCTATTAGGCTTCACCCATATATGAGCAAGATTTCTAGTATCTTTGTTTTATATAAAGTAGTTACAGCATTTGTATAGAAGAGAGATACGGCACTGTTATTAAATATTAAAAACTAAGATGCATATCACAGACGTAACTTGACATGCATATTTAATTATCAGTCATTTATTACATTGGTATCGTAATGCTGTCAAAATAAACAAAGCTATATGTCGACTTAATCAAATAGATTAAGCGCTAACAGCAAAAATAAAAATTAGTGTTAACAAGTTCTCATACTAATTAATAATTTTTAACCTAATTAAAACGTAATAATTTCTTAAGAAACTATTTTTAAATACAAAAGTAATGTGTGCTTTATTCACTTAGAGTTTTGTTTTACCTCTTCTATTAATAGATACATCTTATAGTCTATTTAAATGTACAGAGGATAGAGGCTTAAGCGACTTTGTATCGTTTATTAACTATAAGTTTTTTATCGATTCATCTATCAGCTAAATTAATTATTTTTTTCAGATGTATGTAGATGATAATTTGCACAGGAGTATCAGAAATGTTTTATTTCTAATTAGAATATATTTGGTACTTGTTAATTTTAATTTCTTGTGAGTTTCTAACCATAGAACCCTTGTAAAGGTAAAGATTAAAACAAAAAATTTCTATTTCATTGATAGTTTTATGTCAAGAATTTAGAATCAATAATGTGTACTAATTCCTATTGGAAAATTATCAGCTAATGAAATAAAAAAAGTGTGGTTTTCATATAAGAAACCGGCTAGATAAATGAAAATAGAAAAAAATATAAATAGCCAATTTATTTTTAAAAGCTAAAAATTGGGAAAATATAATATAAATAATATTTGACCTTTGGGTTTAACGTTATTAGTGCCAAATATCAAAAGAAAAAAATAAATAAGAACTTTTTCGAATGCTTTGTGCGCCAATTGTTTTTAGTTGTACTTTTAATTGCTAAAAAAAGAACGTTTAAACTTCTTACACCACATGTATCAACTTCTTCTTGTACTAAAAAAATACTTTTTTTTCCTCTAATCGAACGAAGTGTCATTGCATTTACCTTAAGGTACGCACTGCTCAAGGTAGCTTTCATTCTTAACCGAGCCGGTAACATGACTGGCCAATAGTGGAAGTAGCTATCGAATAACGGTGACTAGATTTTTTAAAAACGATTTTTTACTCCAAGTACCAATATTAAGTACCAACACAACTACTCTAAATGAGGAAACACAATGCGAAAATCTAAAATGGCTTTGCCGAAGTGGTTAGTACCACTTGGCGCGAGTTTTATGAGCTTAACGGCAATGTCCACTAATGCGGCAGTATGTGAGTATGTGATAGACAATCAATGGAACAGTGGTTTCGTTGCTAAGATTCGTATTACCAACGATACGAATGCTGCCATCAATGGATGGGATGTCAACTGGAGCTATAGCGGTGACAATCGCGTCTCAAATAGCTGGAATGCTACTGTATCTGGCAGCAACCCTTATACGGCAACTGCTTTAAGCTGGAATGGCACAATTCAGCCTGGTCAATCTGCTGAATTTGGCTTTCAAGGTTCAAAAGGTGCCGGCGCTGCTGAGGTAGCAACTGTTAGCGGTGCAGTATGTTCTTCTGGCGGATCGAATCCTACACCAACGCCTACCGCAACACCTACACCGACTGCGACCCCAACGCCTACTGCGACCCCAACACCAACGCCAACCATGACACCAACGCCAACCATGACACCAACGCCAACTCCAGTTCCTGGCGGCGGCGTATTTAGGGTTGATGATACTGGTAACGTTACTAAAGATGGCACCGTAATGCCTCTGCAATGTGGTAACTGGTTTGGTTTAGAAGGGCGTCATGAGCCTTCAGATGATCAAACTAACCCAAGTGGCGCACCTATGGAGCTATACATGGGTAATACCTTCTGGGTGAACAACAACCAAGGTAGCGGAAGAACGATACAGCAAACCTTTGAAGAAATTACAGCCATGGGAATCAATGTTATTCGTTTCCCAATCGTACCTCAGACTCTTGATCCTAATGATCCTCAAGGTAAAGCACCTTTCTTGAAAAACCATCCTGATGTTCGCGGCAATAATGCACGTGAGTCAATGGAAGAATTCATCAAGATAGCTGCTGCTAACAATGTTGGCGTTATTATCGATATCCACTCGTGTTCAAACTACCTAGGATGGCGTGCAGGCCGTCTTGATGCTGTACCTCCATATGCTGATGCAGATCGTGAAGATTACGATTTCCCACGTGAAGATTATGCTTGTGGCACTAATGTAGGGCCAGGAGTAACTGTTCAAGAGTATAACGAAGAAATGTGGTTAGATGACTTGCGCGAAATCGCTGGTTTACCTGCATTGTTAGGTGTAGACAACATTGTTGGTATCGACATCTTCAACGAGCCCTACGATTACACATGGGAGCAATGGAAAACCCTTTCTGAGAAAGCCTTTACTGCTATTGATGAAGTTAACTCTAATCTTCTAGTTTTTGTTGAAGGAACTTCTGGCTCAACGAACGCTGAAGGACCACAACCTCACGGTAACCCAGATATCAATCCTAACTGGGGTGAAAACATGTTCGAACAGGCTAGTAACCCGTTGAACATTCCTAAAGATCGTTTGGTTCTTTCTCCTCACACCTACGGTCCATCTGTATTTGTTCAGCCTCAATTCATGGATCCTGCACAGCCACAATGTGACGGTCTTGAAGGCGATGCAGCAGGTGATGCTGACTGTAACATCGTGATCAATCCAACAGTATTAAGAGAAGGTTGGGAAGAGCACTTCGGTTACCTAAGAGACCAAGGTTTCGCCATGATGTTAGGCGAATTCGGTGGTCACTTAAATTGGCCACAAGGTTCTAGTACCCGTGACATTAACCGTTGGAGCCACATCACAACTAATGTTGATGAGCAATGGCAAAACGCTTTGGTTGACTACTTAATCGACGAAAACATCCAAGGGTGCTACTGGTCAATCAACCCAGAGTCTGGTGATACTGGCGGTTTATATCAACACGCTTATGATCCAATCTCAAACACCGCTGGTTGGGGTGAGTGGCAAGGTTTCGATACTGCTAAGTGGAACCTCGTTCAACGTCTTTGGGCTGGTCAATAAGTAAGTTTCATGCTTGATTAGTAACTCTCCCCTGACAAGAGTGAGAGTTACTCCCATCTTTATTGCCAAGTTTTGGATTTTTCACCGAGACTTGGCATCTCCTGTTCTATTCTCTAAAGGTTTTATTTCTTGCCTTCAAATCAATGCATTCTTGAGCTTTAGCTACCATAGCGACCATCTAACCCATGTCTTCTTGATGAACTACTTGGGCGACCATCTAACCCATGTCTCCTTGATGAACTAGAACTACCATCTAACCCATGTCTTCTTGATGAACCTGCGCCATGATGGTTACTAGTTCTAGGCTGTGAAGTTCTGGGCTGTGAAGTTCTAGGCCGTGAAGTGCTTGCTCTAGGAGTGGTGCTAGTGCTGCTACCTAAAGCTGTTCTGTCCCAAGGGCATGTAGCGCTTCTGCTAACCCAGCTCTGAGCGCAGCTCCCGCATATTGGCCTTGCGCCATGACAGCTGGAGCATTTTAACTTTGCCTTGTTGGTCTTTGTTTCGTGACAGAGATTGCAAGTAAATGGTGCTGAGACAGATGTAGTGTAATACGTTGCCATAAATTCTTATACTCCTATTTTTTTATTTGTCATAATTGTCAACTCGCTATTTATGTGTAATAGAACTTAAAAAAGTTTTTTCATATTCTTTTGGGCAATATTTCGGCTGGGTGCGAATGAAATAGCCGCCATGGTAAAATTTTGAACGCTAATGAAAACAAGAGTTAGACACTTTAGGTGTAAATGAACGATATTGAATGAAAAAAAGCCTAATGATATAGGCACTCCATAAGAAAAATATCTGCAGGTATGACGAAAAGTTCTAACAGAAATGAGTGGTAGCTTAATTTTTCAGTGGTTTTTGACTAGTTACAAATGAAGCTCTCTACTCCGACGATGAAAAATTACGTACAAATACCACTTGCTAAATTATTAAATCACAAAAATTGAAACTCTAAAGTTACCTGTAAATGGACTCTTAGCTTCATCGAATAAACCGAGATATAATATTTTCTCTTTTGTAATGTCCATCATATTTGAACATTTGTTCTGTTTTTACTAACTTTTTGGAAAGATTATTTAAAGCTGCTGTCAGAGTGCTTACGTATATAAGAAAGAAAAATTATATGTGTGATAATAGACAGTGATCTATTGGACAAGTGTCTAATTTTTATTCGCTGTCAGATAAAATACTATTAGGAAACAAATATGATTTCACAACTTATTACGAAAATAAGCTCAATTGTGCTCCTATTTGCAGCTAGTGTAGCTCTCGCTTCGACGCCACAGCAAAACTCCAAATATAAAACGGTATTTGGTAAATCTAGTCAAAAAGTGAACAATGAATATCAAGCCTCTGTAAATTCTACTCCTCAGCACAGCCGAAAATATAAAGTCGTATTCGATAAATCAGGCCGAGAGTTGGACGGACAAGCTGGCAAACATGACAGCGAATATCACGCTGTAGTTAACGCCTTGCAGCCCTATATCCAGGGTGCTCGCAGCGGTAATGGTGAACATATGGATAAGGCGTTTTATGACCACGCTAAGATAACCGGCTCTATCGATGGAGAATTCTCAAGTCTCGATACTACGACTTTTAAGAATAGAATTAATGAGCAAGGCGAAGCGCCAGATGCTGACCACCGCATTGCCTGGATCGATATATCTGGACCTGCAGCGGCTGCTAAAATTGAATTTACTAACTGGAGAGGCCGAAAATCCACCGACTTTTTTGTTCTATATAAACATCAGGGTGAATGGAAAATTAGTGGCAAAGTATACGACGCTGAGTCGTAACGTTTAAATGGTTTATCCCGGTAAGCCATTAGAATAAGTTCACTCGAATTTTTAGCGTTTTGACTACGCGGCTAGAGTAAGAAGATTAACTAACATAGTATTGGATTAGCAAGTATATTTAGTATCTTCTTACTCGGTAATATAAAAGAATAAACCTTAAGTGACTCATCATGTAGTGTTTGGTACTGCAACTCAATTTATAGCCTCTTGTTAAATCATTTAATACAAATTTGACCAATCAACAAATACACTTATGTGTATCTGATACAAAAACAGGTATTGAAATAAATTATTTTTACTGGTTATTTTCAGTTCCTTTTATTTTAGAATTTTATTAGTGATCAGATTTGAATTTTATGTTGTCAAAATAATTACTTTGACAACAGTTGTAAATTATTGCTTTTATTATATATGTTCTTCCATCTTATCCTCATCCCCACTACTACGGGGTAGTGCTTAGTAGTGCTGCGTATTAATCTCTCCTCACTGTTTCAATTACTTAGTTAATTGGATTTTTTATTGGAATATAAAGTAGGAGCAAGCTAATGAAAAAATTATTAATCATAGAAAAATATATATTTGGAACTGATTCTTACGAGAAGTATTTAAATAGTTAACGATCCTTCGGTGGAATATCTTTTATTTTATCTACAAAATTTTGTATTTCTACACGTGTATATTTAGTAATAATTCTTTTTTGTGACGCTGGTTGATTTAATAAGCTAGTACCTTCTCTGTATGGTGATTTAGGACGGATAGGTCTTGGAACAAACCCACCGCCACAATTAGGGCAAACATTTTTCAATACTTGCTCAACGCAATCTGCACAAAATGTGCACTCATATGTGCAAATGCGTGCATTGACTGAATCAGGTGGTAGGTCTATATCACAGCATTCACAGTTGGGTCGAAGTTCGAGCATAATATATTCCATGCCTTATTAATTTGGACTTGGTGCTACTCAATATACACCAGACAAGTTTTATCAAAAAAGTAGAGCATATAATCAAAAAGGTTGGCGCATGTCCACTTTTGATTAAATCTTATACTTTAACGCCATATAATTATGTCGACCTGTGTCTTATATCGCTGTAATCAGAGCTATGAGATAATCCCACCCAATGAGTCTTATAATCTTGTAAAGCATACTCGCTTGAAAAGACGACGCCTTTAGTGGATGCAGATTAAGATACGATACGCGGAGTATTAGAATGTGAGGTTTTCTCATCCGTGCTTGATCCCTGCGACTCTTATGGAATAACGTAAGCTTTTTAAACAACAGGACGATGTTTCCTACTTTAGTTGCGTTACAGTCGGTACTAGGTGTGGGGCTCTTCCTTTTTAAAAAATCGTCTAGGAGATATCGATTTTATGAGGCATATAAAAATTTTAGGGACTGGAGTCGCATCGCCTCAGAAGCGTGTTGAGTCCATAGAAATTGACCGTTACCACGGCGTACCTGCTGGTCGTACAGAAGCTATATGTGGAGTCAAAAATAGAGCTTATGCTACTGATGAGTCCGCTAGCAGTTTAGCGATCGAAGCCATAAAAAATGCGATTTCTTGCGCCAATATAAGTATTGATGATATTGATTGTATTATTTGTGCTTCCGGAACTATGGAACAAGCAATACCTTATAATGCTGCGAAGGTACATGCACTTCTCAAGTTAAACAAACCTATTCCTTCTTTCGATATCAATATGACATGCCTAAGTGCTCTAATGGCAATGGATGTGGCATCTTCATTTATTGAAATAGGCCGCTACAAAAATATCCTAATTTGCTCCAGTGATTTAGCCTCTGTCGGGCTTGACTGGAATAATATTGAGGTGGGTGGTTTATTCGGTGATGGCGCAGCAGCCATGATTCTGTGTAACACACAAGAAAACATCGGCATAAAAGCTATCAACTTCGAAACTTACAGCGAGGGCGTCGATTATTGCCAGATTAAAGGTGGAGGCAGTTTGCATCATCCTTCAAAAATTCACGGAGATTATCGTTCCTATGGGCAATTTAATATGAAGGGAAAAGACCTTTATAGATTAACACTCAAAGTTATAGGGAAATTTTGTAAAGATTTATTAAAGATAGCAGATTACACTCTCGATGATATTGATTGGATCGTACCTCATCAAGCAAGTAAATTAGCGATAGAACATTTGCAAAAGAAACTATCTCTCAACCCTGATAAAGTCATTAATATTTTGTCTACACATGGCAATCAAATTGCTGCATCCTTACCGACGGCGCTTCATTATTTACTAACAAGTGATAGGTGCAAAAGAGGTGATAAAATTTTATTAATTGGTACCTCCGCAGGACTAAGCCTCGGCGGTATGATTTTGGAAATATAGCTATGGACTTTCAACTGCTGAAAGTAGGGCACTGTTTTCACCCCGAAGCGATGGTAATGAAAGGCCACTCGTGGAAAAAGATGGCGTTTCCTGCGATTGTAGCATTACTTAAGCATCCAAAATTTGGCAACATCCTATTTGATACGGGTTACGCTAAACGTTTTCTTGAAGAAACAAATAGCTTCCCTAACATTTTATATCGTATGTTAACACCGATGCATTTATGTGATAAAGAAGGGCTCATAACACAGCTAAACAATCAAAATATCGGGGCAGATGATGTTGATTATATTTTTATATCGCATTTTCATGCCGACCATATCGCTGGCTTATTGGATTATCCAAAAGCGACATTTATATGCTCTAGAATTGCACTTGAATCATTCGAAAAACGTTCGGGGTTTTCCGCTCTTATAAAAGGTTATCTAAAAGGACTTTTACCCAATAGCTTTCTTTCCAGGGCTTTATTCATTGAAGATACTAAAGCAATTAAGTTAAACAGTGTAATTTATCCATTTGATACGGGTCATGATATCTTCAGTGATGGTTCGATGTTTGCTATATCATTGCCCGGTCATGCTTGGGGGCACTATGGCTTATTATCTTTCAGTAACAACCAAGTCAATTTTTTAGTTGGCGATGCTTGTTGGACGCAAGAAGCATATAAATTTGGTGCGCGACCTAATAGACTAACGCGCCTGATTATGAGCAATGAAGAAGAATACCTGGAGACTTTAACAAAATTGACTAAGCTTTATGACAATAACAAGAGTATTAATATAATACCCTCTCATTGCCAAAAAACCTTTGAGGCATTTAACTCGTGTTGGCAAAAATAAAGAGAATTGCTGGCTTCGTTAAAGGCTATCTGATTGCAAAATATGGGCCCTATCGGTCACGTAACAGTATATTAAAAAGACAGAAAAAATTATTCAATCGACTTAAAGAGAGGACATTAAGAAAATCCTTGTTTTACAAGGTCTATCTTGAAAAAGGTATTGAGAACTTCCCCGTTATTAACAAAGAAATATTTGTTGATAATTTTAATACTATAAATACAGAACAACTAGATAGGGATGAGTGTTTAAATCTTGCATACCAATCTGAAAAAACTCGCAATTTTAATTTAAAAATTAAAAATTTCTCCGTAGGCCTTTCCTCGGGTACTAGTGGTAATAGAGGAATGTTTGTAACATCAGATTATGAACAAGCTTTATGGGCCGGCTATATTATAGGGAAATTACTTCCCTTTTCATTTAAAAAGCGAAAAGTTGCATTTTTATTACGCTCTAACAACAACTTATACGAGTCTTCTCAAGGCAAGCTAATTAGTTTCAAGTTTTTTGATTTATTTAAATCAATAGAAGAAATAGTATATGAGCTAGATAATTTTTCGCCAGATATTTTGATCGCCCCCGCCAAAATATTAAGAATTATTGCAGATAGTACTACGAATATTAAACCTTGGAAAATTATTTCCGTAGCAGAAGTATTAGAGCAAGATGATAAAACCTATATAGAAAATTTTTTCTCCAGAGAAGTAGATCAAGTATATCAATGCACAGAAGGTTTTTTGGCCACAACATGTAGCAAAGGCAATTTACATCTAAACGAAGATATTGTACTTATTGAAAAGGATTGGATTGATAAAGCATCTGGACGTTTCTCACCAATTATTACCGATTTACAAAGAAGCACACAGCCTGTTGTTAGGTACCGTTTAGATGATGTTTTAATCGAAAACAAAACGGCCTGTGCCTGTGGCTCGTCATTTTTACGCATCGATGCTATTGAGGGGCGTCATGATGATATTTTATGGTACCCAAGAAAAGAAGGTAAAGATTTAATAGCTATTTTCCCTGACTTAATCCGTCGATCAATGCTACTTGTACAAGAGTACTATGATGATTATAAAATTATTCAAGAAAAATATAGTATTAATATTTACATTAAGACACAGCATCCTCATGAGGCCAAGTCTTCTATCGAAAAAGAGCTAAGTAATTTGTTTAGTAGCGTCGGAGCCCAAATCCCGGAAACTATATTTAGAGCATGGTCTGATGAAAACCTTATGTTAAAAAGAAGGAGAATAAAATGCATAGAAAAGCCACAAATAAAAACTGGCTTATGATATTGCAAATATTGAAGAGGCAAGGTGAGTACAGGAGTTATACACTAGTTTCTAATCTCACTATCAAAGAATAGCGATAGTTCTATGTTGTCATCTTAAAAAGTGTTATGGAGTAACTATGAAGATATTAATTACAGGGGCGTCAGGTTTTGTCGGTGGCTCATTTATGCGTCAGTTCTGCGACCGGAGCGATCTTGATATATTTGGTGTAGCACGTTCTAAAAAAAATATTACTAACTATATGAGCGTGGATCTTGCAAAAGAATTTGATATCCCTTTTAAACCAGATGTCGTCATTCATGCAGCAGCCTTAGCATCACCTTGGGGGGCTAAAAAAGATTTCATAACACAGAATATTGATGTTACTAATAACGTTATAAAGTTCTGTGAGGGTAATGGTTATCCTAAGTTAATCTATATTTCTTCAAGTTCTGTCTTCTATCGTGAAGGTTCACAGTTTAATATTAAAGAAGACAGTCCCATTGGGCCAACGTTTGTTAATGAATATGCCGCGACTAAATATGCTGGGGAATTGTTAGTAAGAGAGTATCGAGGAAAATTCGCTATTTTACGTCCCAGAGCTATTTTTGGCCCCTACGATACAGTACTTTTTCCAAGAGTGCTTAGAGCTGCGAAAAAAGGCGCTTTACCGTTATTTAAAACGGAAGGAGAAGCTGCTATTGGTGATCTTATTTATATAGATGTATTGTGTGATTACATCCTAAAAGCGGCACTTAATGATGAAATCATCGGTACTTACAATTTGACTAATGCTCAGCCTGTTGAGATACAGAGCTTTTTATTAGACGTGCTAAAACGTTTAGATATCCCTAAACCAAAAAAAGTTATTAAAGCTTCTACTGCGATGAAAATGGCTACAATAGTAGAGGCAATATTTCGGTTGTTGCATTTAAAGAGCGAACCGCCGGTAACAAAATTTGGAGTAAGTGTACTCGCTAACTCTAAAACATTTGACGTTTCAAAAATGCTCCGAGACTTAGGGCCACCGATAGTGAGTGTGGATGAAGGCCTAGATAGATTTATAAGCTGGCAGAAGAATAGAGGGTAAAGTAACTATGTTTATATTAGTATTCATTTACCTGTCCCTACTTCTTTTTAAAGTGTTATCTGCAAAAAAGTACATTAGAAATTTTAATGTGCCTATAAAAAATGTTGATCAAAAAAAAATATCAATATTGCAACCAATATTAAGTGGTGATCCGCAATTAGCTAAAACATTAGAAGGCAACATTGTTAACTTTCCACAGTGTGAATTTATTTGGTTAGTGGATAAGAAAGACAAGGTAGCACAACAAATAGTATCAGAAATTAAAGCTCAATATCCTGAAGTACTAGTAGATCGACAGTTATATGATGAAGCGCCAGATGGTGTCAATCCTAAAATATTTAAATTAGAGCAAGCAAGAAAACTATGTCGTAGAGATATATGTGTGGTGCTAGATGATGATACTGTGTTATCAAAAAAAGGCTTAGCAGCGCTTGTTGAAGCTTTGGGTACCCATCAACTATCAACAGGTTTGCCTGTTTATCGAGAAGGTAATAATTTGCCATCGAAACTGCTAGCACAATTTGTTAATAATAATTCCGCACTTACATATTTATCTGTTCTACCTTATATGGAGCCTCTTTCTATTAACGGTATGTGTTACGCTATAAATCGTCAGGTACTTGATAGTTACGGCGGATTTGAACCTATCATGTATTATTTAACAGATGATTTAGCTTTCGCTAATCATGTCCAAAAAAATGGTGGGAAAATATGTCAGACTCCTTTTGTTCAAGAAGTGGAAACTAATATTTCTCGAATAAGTGTTTATATGCAGCAAATGCATCGATGGTATTTATTTGCAACATTGTTAATGCAGAGGCAGACTATAGTAACCAATCTTATTATTACTTTACTACATGGTAGCCCGTCATTATTAATGTGGTCAATCGCAATTGATTTTTTAACTTACCCCTCTGTTTTTGGAGTATTAATTTTTCTTTTTATGCTGACTGCGAGGTGGTATTTATTACTGAGTATACAAAAAAATATAAATCAAAGAAGCGGTAATTATTTCGTAATTTCGGTAATATCAGAGCTTTTACAACCATTACATCTTGTTCATGCATGTTTAGTAAGAAAAATTAAATGGAGAACAAGATATTACCGTGTATACGATAATAATAATTTTGTTAAAGTATAATGTTGAGCGATACGGAAATGAAATTTAAGCCATTGCTTCAAGTAGCTTTTATTACAGGAAAAAGTAATCCTAAAAGTTGGTGCTTAAGTCCACCACAGAAAAAATTTATTAATAGCTTGGGGTTAAAAAAAGAGGAAATAAGTCTATTAAATTTTCCTTACTGTAAGAGCTCTGAGACATTTAAACCTGTTAATATTGTTCAAGCTAGCTACGAAAATATAAAAATCTTTTGTTTTTCACAAACAAAGGTTTATAGGCAAAAGTACCTGTCTTCTGTCAGAGAGTTTTTGGATAACACATCATATACTCTATTAATATCGGGGAGTTGTGGCTTAGAATTACTTTCTAATTTAAGGTTGCCAAAAAGTTACCAGAATAAAATACACATATTTGCTTATGGGCCGGTATCTATAAAAATGCCGCCAGCTAACAGTATTTTGGTGCAAGGGGAAAAGGATTGGATTTCTCGTATATTTTTTAAGGAAGTTGATTTCCTAGTGCCCGGTGGTCATATGTCATATATGGATCAAGAAGAGGTTATCGATATTTGCAGACAATACATCCTTAAAACAAAAAGCGAATTAGGTATAACTTAGTGCGTAAGCGTATAGATTTATTAGCTCCACCATTTAGCGGCCACCTTCATCCGATACTTGCTATGGGTAGATTTTTGAATAAAGCTTATCAAGTTAGAGTTGTTAGCTCTAAGGGTGCACAAAAAGCTATCGAAGCCGCCGGCCTATGTGGTGTAGTTATAAATAATATTGATGATAGAGAACTAATTAATATTGTAAACCCTCCTTATGCAGTAGGTAGTAACCCAATCAAGCTTCATCAGCAATTCAAACATGTACTGTATATTTTAACTACGGTGTACAATGAACTCGAATCCCTTTATCAAAAAGATAGACCAGATTTACTTATTGTCGATTTTACTTTACCTGTAGGTGGAACAATTGCTTCTAGAATGAATATTAAATGGTGGACGAGCCTGCCATCTCCGTGTGTTTTAGAGTCAGCTGAAGGGCCCCCTGCCTATTTGGGTGGGCTAGGAAATGCAACAAATACCTATCAAAAAATAAGAAATGCCATCGGCCGAAAATTAATTCGATTATTTAAGATAATAGTTTTTAATTTATATCGCAAAGAAATAAATAATTTAGGTTTGAATAACCTTTATCGATCAGACGGTAGTGAGGCTATCTATTCTGAAGATAAAATACTATGCTTAGGTTTGAGTCAACTAGAATTTCATAAGAGATGGCCTCTGTCAGTAGAATTTATGGGCCCGATGTTGTATACGCCTCCCACTCAAAATCATGAAATCAAATTTTTAAAGAATAAAAAATATATTCTCGTTACTCTTGGAACACATTTACAGTGGCGTAAAGATGAAGTTTCTAAGAAAATTGCTTCCTTGGCAAAAAAATTCCCCGATATTATATTTCATTTTAGTAATGGTCATAGCCATAGTAAGCCTCATCGAAGTAAGGAGGCCGTTAACTTTGAACGCTTCGATTACATAGATTATGATAAATATCTATGTCGATATGACTATGTTATTCATCATGGTGGAGCGGGAATTATGTACCAATGTTTGCGTCATGGTATTGCTTCGGTTGTTTATCCAGTGGATTATGATCAGTTCGACCACGCCGCGCGTTTGAGCCACGCTGGTCTTGCAATCTGGGTTAAAAACCTATGTGATTTTGATAACGCATTACAAGAGCTAATCGAATCTGAGACGTTAGAATCTAACTGTTACCAGTATCAGATAAAGCTTACTGAAAAAGAATCACAGCGAGATCTAGTTCACCTAATAGATAACTATTTTAGCGCCTAATCGACGTGTTTTTTGATTAGCTCTGTGCTTATGAGATATCGTCGATGTACAGTCTCGTTTAACTTTTACTTAATCAGTTTTCTTCAGAAGTAGAATTTTCCTTCATAAAGTCTTTAAGTAGTGAGAGTAGCCTTTCTCCCTCAACTAGCACTAACTCCAAATCGTATTCGCTTTCTTTACGTGCTGCGTTTTCCAGATTTGCTACCACATGCATTAACGCATTTGCCCCCATATTGGCTGCCACACCTTTGATGCTGTGTGCAGTATCCGACAGCAGCTTATAGTCATGTCTTTGGTCTGCATCTTTTAGTTCAAGCAACTTTTCCGGTAGGGTGTCGAGTACTATCGATACTAGGCGTAAAAGTCGCGGCATTTTGTCTCGCACTCGCTTAAGAGCCGCCGCTCTATCCCAAATCTCCTGATTAGCACTTTCTTGTTGTTGCGAATATGTGTTGTTGATGTATTTTTCACTAGTCTCTGATGACTCTATTAGTATTGAGCCGAGCGTTGTTCGTAAGGTTTCAGGATCAATAGGCTTGCTAATAAAGTCATTCATGCCCGCTTGTCGACATTTTTCACGATCTTCCGGTTGAGTATTCGCAGTGAGAGCAATTATAGGAGTAGCACTATTTGTCGCTTTACACTCGCCTGCGCGAATATGCCGTGTTGTTTCAAAACCATCCATTACCGGCATTTGACAATCCATAAGAATTACATCAAAGGTGGTTTGTCTTTTATTTAAGGTATCCATTGCTTCAACGCCATTATTTGCCAAAGAACATTCAAGCCCAAGGTCTGATAATAGTCCTTGGATTACTTCTTGGTTGACTAGATTATCTTCGACTACCAATATACTTCCTTGTAGCTTCGGCATATTGCCTTCAGTTATTGAATCACTTTCTTGGTTATTTGTGTTCAGCGCATGCTTTAATGTTTGTGGGCTTACGGGCTTGAATAGATGTAGGTTCCTGCTAGCAGGAGGGGTAGCACTTACAGGCTTGCCTAACGTATCATCCATGGCAGAGCCGAGGGTAATAACTTTAAAGGGGGGTGCTTTAAAATATTTAATAAGTTGATCGCAATGATAGTCGCTCCATTCTGAACTTGTCACAATAAGAAGCCAAGGAAAAGCAAAAGTGATTTCGCGTATTTTAATCTCAGCTTCGTTTAAATCTCTAGTAGCAATACAGTGGTTATCGAGTTCCCAAATGTCTAATTGTTTTTTTATCAATAGTCCATGCAAATCATCGGGTTTACTCAACACTAGCACGGAAATGTCCTGGAAGTTATGAGTCTGTTCTACCGCAGATTCAACACGTAATTTTACTTTAAAACAACTTCCTGAACCGGGTTCGCTAGTAACGCTGATCTGTCCTCCCATTAATTCACATAAGCGCTTAGTTATTGTCAAACCAAGACCTGTGCCGCCAAAATGTCGTGTTGAAGAATCATCTACTTGAGTGAAAGCATCAAACAATGCCTTTTGATGTTCATTGGCTATCCCCATACCTGTATCTTCTACTTCAAGTATTAAGAAGCAAATATCACCTTGAGTTTCACTCCAGGCCCGAACTATCACGTGCCCTTTGTCTGTAAACTTAATAGCATTGCCTATGAGGTTTGTTAGTACCTGACGCACTCGTAAAGCGTCTCCTTCAACCTGACAGAGTTTGAGCCGCGCCATGTCCAGGTATAATTCTATGCCTTTTTCTTCCGCGGCTAGACTCATAGAATCGGCGATGTCTCCGATAAGGTTAATGGGGTTAAACGGTTCATGGATGATCGTAAATTTGTTTGCTTCAATCTTCGAAAAATCTAAAATATCATTAATTATCGCTACCAGAGAATCCCCGCTGGATTTCGCCAACTTAAGTTTTCTTTCCTGTTCCTCGGATAAAGGTGAATTTAAAACTGTCCGGAGTAAGCCCAGTATGCCGTTAAGTGGTGTCCGCATTTCATGGCTCATATTTGCTAAAAATGCATCTTTGGCGCCTAAAGCTTGTTTTAGCTCTTCATTACGCTCTTTTAGGCGTCGCTGTAATCTAGCGTAGGAATAGGCCAACGAAACCAGAATTAGTGCACTGAACACAAAGGTTACCCAAGCGAATATTGCGTCAGCGATGTTATGAGAGGGGGCGAAGAATATGTGCCCAAGTAGTTGTTGTATTCCGGCTGCGACTGTTGAAAATAATGCAAAGTAATAGTACTGACGAATAGGTAAGCGGAAAATCCCGAAGATCATGACGATAAAAATCAGGAAATAAAAGGGTACGCGAGGAGTTGATGTCAGGCTCATGGCAACAAGTGTAGTGATTGTGGCCCAGGTCATTTGTTGATAGGTCAGTGAGCCGTCAGCCCAATGTCTTGAGATTCCACTGGAAATTATTCCTACGAACACACCGCATCCACTCCAAAAGACAAGCAATATAAGAGTTAGTGCAGGCACTTTGACAAATGAACGATCCGTTATATGAGCATGGATAACAAGCGCTGTAAGGATAAGTGCACCCGTGAGCGCAAGTCCCGTATTTTGCAACCAAATTTTTTGTTTTCTATCCATATCACTTTCCATCACTATGGTGCATTAAGTATAGGGCCTTATGCAGAATAAATATGCAATGGCCTAAAGTTATATAGTCGGCCTTTAATATCTATGAACTGGGTATAAATACACAACAGGTCAATAATATTAAGGAATACAAGAGATAGGGGAGTACAAACAAACCTTTGTGACTAAGTTCATGTTTTAAATTGTTATTAAAATGGTGATGATTGGGGAGTAATAGTCCTGTTAAGCTTTGTGAATCGCATCATTTATTTGAGATTTTCTATGAAACTATTAACCCTTGCAAACCCTGGTCTATTGCGACGAATATGTTCTAAAGCTGTTATGCCAATTTTATTCATATGTATGAATGAAGCGCTTGCAAGCAACGAAAGTGAAAAATTTAAATCCTATTGGTACTCAGGTGAAGCAGAAATTACATCATACAAACTCAAGCAAGCACGTTATGGTGAACTTCGTGAAGGCTCAGCTGTATTGGTGTATGTAACCGAGCCCTTTCTAGCCGATAAACAAGTTAAAGCAGATTACGATAGACCTGATAATGTCTCGGTACTCAAGCTCAATACGACAAAAAAATTCCTTACTGGCCTTTATCCCTATTCCATCATGGCGAGTACTTTCCACCCAGTGGCCAATAAGCAGCATGCTATTAAAGTCTCGACTAGTACTCAGGAATGGTGTGGTAATTCATTCAGTCAATTGAATAATCGTGAGCTATTTGACATAGCATCCTACTCGTATTTTGAGCAAGACTACGACCGTCAAATTAAGCTTGAAAAAACACACCTTGAAAACGAGTTATGGACTAAGCTACGTATCGATCCAGGTAGCTTACCTGAAGGTGACTTTAAAATAATACCCTCATTAGAGTATCTTCGTTTGCGCCACAGAAAAATACAAGCTTACGATGCCACTGCATCTTTTAGTGAGAATAATGGTATTCGTACATATACTCTTCGTTATAGAGATATTGAAAGGCAGCTTGAAATATACTATGAACCGGCTTTCCCCTATCAAATTCTTGGCTGGGAAGAAACTTATATTAGTGGTTTTGGTAAAGAAGCCAAAACGATGACTTCAAGTGCAAAGAAAATAAATACTATCAAATCAGATTATTGGAAAAAGCATGGTAATAAAGACTTACCATTACGTAAGGAATTAGGGTTGCCAATAAACTAGGTTTTGTTATTAACCTGCCAGGTTAACAGTGGTAATTCATTTGCGTTATTGTAATCATGACCAGGCTCAAATAAATATGGATGGCACTGAATTTCATAAAGCATTGTATGCTTATGCAATGTCTGTTAAAGCCAGAAGTAAAATCCTGAGTTATGTAGCAGGTAGTGATCATACTACTTGCGTTATTTCAGGATTGGTGGAAGTTGATTAATTTCTAATATAATAAGTATAGTTTGCTAGCAGTGTTAAACTATTATATGAAATAACCTACGGAAGTAGGAGAAATAGCCAGACAAGTAATGTTTCTAGTATTGTCTGTAGAGGTTACATTCACCACTGAAGTATTAATATCTATGGCGCTGCACGATGATGAAAAAGCCTTTCTCGCACTGAAGGACTCCCTAGACTCATATTCGGTTATCAGTGATGAGACGTGGCGCGATTTTAAAAGGATATCGACATTTCGATCACTAGCAAAGAATTCTTATCTTTATAGAGCCGGTGAAGTTCCTAAGTCTTTCGCTTATATCTATCGAGGCTTGATCCGTGGTTTTGTTTGCGATGAAAAAGGTAATGAGTACAACAAAAATTTTTTCCAGGAGGGGCAGTTTCCTGGAGCTATGTCGGCGCTACTATCTTCTATGCCATCTGCCCTCGCTTTTGAGGCGATTGAAGATGCCCTCATTGTCGAAATAGATTTTTTAGCCTATAGGAAGTTGATGATTGAAAAAGAAGATCTAAAGCTATTTCAAATCTACTATTTGGAAAAAAATTGGTTATTGGAAAAGGATGCCCGTGAAATTCAAATCGTTCAGGAAGACGCAACTGCACGTTATTTACGCTTTATTGATCAGCATCCTAACCTTGTGGAACGCCTGGCCCAATATCATATTGCCTCTCATCTTGGTGTTACGCCAACCCAATTAAGTCGTATTAGAAAAAGCCTTTAATCAACCTATGTAAATGCCTTCGTCTCGGCATCTCCCTATTCTATTGCATGCCTTGCAATCAGGCAGCATTGCTAGCTAAACACATGAAGAATTGAGAGAAATGGTATGAATGTATTAGATGCACTAAATTGGCGTTATTCCGTAAAAAAATTTTCGGACGAGAAAATCTCCGCTGTAGAATTGAAAGGCCTACTCCATGCAGCGTGTCTAAGTGCCTCGTCCTATGGCCTGCAGCCTTATAATATTATTGTGGTGGAGGCTATGCCTATTCGAGAGCGTTTACTGCCATTTTCTTATGGACAGGACAAAGTCGCTCACAGCTCACATTTACTCGTATTTGCTGCACATACTCATATAGGTGATGCTACGGTAGATCGTTACATCGATAAGTATGCGAGAGTTTTAAATAAATCTCCTGACGAGCTTATAAAATTTTCGAACCATATGAAGTCAGCGTTGGCGGCGAAAACACCGGAGCAACGACAAGAGTGGGCACACCAACAAGCATATATTGCCCTCGGTAACTTGTTGACTTGCGCCGCTATTATGAAAATCGATAGCTGCCCTATGACAGGTATTGATAGTACCGGCTACGATGCCGTATTAGGCTTGAGTGAAAAAGGGCTCACTACCTCGGTGATATGTCCCATTGGCCGTCGCCACCATGAGGATGTTCAGGCATCTCACCCTAAAGTCCGATTTGATTATAATGAAATAGTAATGGAGATCTAAGGTGAGTTATTTATCCCTACTGGCGCTGGGAGCGGGTGCTGCTATTGCTATTCAAGCTGCTATAAATTCACAATTAGGCGTATTGCTGAAAAGCTCTATGCTTGGTACTAGTATCGCCTTTTTAGTCAGTTGCATATTTACAGTATTGGCTATGGTAATATCAATAAAACAGTACCCGCAAATGAGCGACATTAAATCTGTCCCACTATATTTATGGTTTTCTGGAGGGGCTTTAAGCGCTTTCGGAGTTGGCATGTTTTATTACTTGATTCCCAAAATGGGCGTAGGTTCGATGATGTCTTATGCTCTCTCGGGGCAAATTATGATTGCCGTTATTGTTAGTCACTTTGGTTGGCTTGGGTTACCGATGAAGCAGATAGATGGGCTGAAAGTGTTTGGTGTTATTTCTCTTATCACTGGCGTCATATTACTTAATTGGGAGCCTACTTATGGACATGGATAAAACTAATCTCGCAAATCTAACCGGCCTATGGAAAAAGTATGGTGCGCAGCCTATTAGTAATGACGCTGTGCCATTGCAATACACTAATTTAGCTTGGCCTCATCGCTGCTGGTTTGATGTGGGTATAGATAATCTGAACCATGCAAACTATAGTACATGGTTGGATAGAGTCCCCCAATCGGCAATTATACCCTTATGGCCGATGATAGATGCGAGCATACATTTACAGAACGAGTCATTAGAGAAGCAGTTGTTGGAACAAAAATGGAGATGTACCTTTGAACAAAAAGCTATGTACATGGAGCTGCAAGACGCCGACACCTATTCACCTCCAATACGCGTCGGATTTAGTGTAAGTCTTGTACGCACCTGTGAAGATCTTAAAAAATGGGTAAATATTGG
This sequence comes from Agarilytica rhodophyticola, assembly GCF_002157225.2. Taxonomy (NCBI): domain Bacteria; kingdom Pseudomonadati; phylum Pseudomonadota; class Gammaproteobacteria; order Cellvibrionales; family Cellvibrionaceae; genus Agarilytica; species Agarilytica rhodophyticola. The sequence goes on along the minus strand of NZ_CP020038.1, from coordinate 6,759,637 downwards.
CAGTGAAGCCTTTGCTTATTCTATTGACTATTCCGTGGTCGAAAATCTAATTGATGATGGAGATATAAAAATAGTATTGGGGTGGCAGGGTAAGCAGGCTGTCGCAGCTGCACTGTTATATAAAACATACGATATTATCGGCATACATCAAGTGGGTGTTAAAAAGGCTTTTCAAGGCCAGGGCATTGCTAGGTATCTGATGCGATATATTATGGAAATGTGTGTTCTGTGGCAGGGTAAATATGTGGTTTTGCAGGCATCTCAATCGGGTCAACCATTGTACGAAAGCTTAGGCTTTAACTCACAATTCACTATTAAAAATTATCAGAGAGTATGAGCATCTTCATCTGAAGGCCTGTCACCAGGCCTTTAAAAGATGTCGGTTACTCTCCTTGTTCAACAGTCGACGAACCTTCACCGCGAGTTTTGAATTCCATGCGCATCGGTAACAGTTCTATAAAATTCTTTAAATAGTATTGTGCTTCTTGTTTTTGTCCCATGTGCTTTAGCATTGCCCCTTTATGAAAACTAAGACCAGCTTTCACAAAGTTACGTGCGGCTGGGTCAAGCCGACTGAGATAAGGGTCAACGTCTGGAGGTGTAGCTGACTGCAATTGGTCGAGAAAGTCGATGAGTTGCCGGTCGATAAACCATTCAGTTTTGCCCGCGCGAGCATTACGGTGACTAATTGGTGCTTGATAATCAATAACAGGGTCGTTATCAGTATGGATCGGTCCTTTGGGAATGATTTCTAAGCTTTCACTGAGGTTGCCTGCATAGAACGGCAGTGTTACAGCTAGAAAGGTGGTTTGATTTAGATTGGGACGATTGCTCAAGTACCTGCCATTACGCATAATTACACCGGTGTTCATCGGGTCTGCATCCACCGAACCAACTAATGCTAAAATAGGTTTATCTACAAAGAAATCGCCACGCCATACACGAACCTGTGGAAAGACATCAACAAATGTACGAGTGATAGTCCAAAATTCTGCACTGGTCACTTGGTATAGAGGAATCCACTGTACATAAATACCCCCAGGCTGAAGACGATCCCGCGCTGTGGCGTAATGATCTCGGCTGTAGACATTGCCGACTCCAGCTCGCCAAGGGATAAATAAATCTGCAAGGATGGCATCATATCGCTTACTGCTGCCACGAAGCTCGTTGCGTCCGTCTCGGGCTATAACTTGTGCTCGTTCATTGGTAAACAAGCCTAATGCGTATTCATTAAAATACTGTGCTCCGGCAGTGATCACCTCAGGTATTAGTTCCGCCACAGTGATTTCTTGGCTAGGTAATCGCAATCCTGCTCCTGCTGTAATTCCCGTTCCCATACCCAAGTAAAACAAGCGTTTTGGCGAAGGGTGAGGCATTAATGGGATAAAAGTTTGATTCTGCTCGTGTTCAATCGCCGCTGAGCTGCCTAATGCATAGTAGTTGTTAACCTTAATACGCCGAGAGCCCTTAAGATCTATTACAGAAACAGAACCGTGAGACCCCTCCCAAGATGCTAAGAGTTTTTCTGAGCCTTTCAAGCGGACACCAGGGAAAGTAGAAGGATCGGCAATTGTTACGGCAAGAATAAAACTCAGTATTGGAACGGCTATGAGCCGACGAGAATTCCCCAGTGCCACCCAGGCCGCAAGCAGAAAGTAGCTAAGAGCAATCAACTGAATACTGCGCCATAAGCCAAATGCACTTAGCAACACAAAGCCGGTTAGTAGCGAACCGACTATAGCCCCAGCAGTATTAATGGCGGAAAGTCGTCCCAGAACTTTCCCTGGTTCGCCGCTACTTTGAGCAACACGCAGAAGATAAGGAAACACACTGCCGACTGCAACCCCGGGGAGAAATAGTACTAATGCAGCACCACTGAATACTGAGAATAAATAAAGCGACCATTGTTCGCCCGTGCCTAGATAGCGCATACCGTTGGTAAACTCGTTGAACAAGAACGGGGTCGCCAATGCACCGATACCTGCTAGGGTTGCCAAAAACGACAGCACGCTCCAAGACGAAATATTTGTACGTGTAAACAAGCGTGCGATAAATGCACCTACTGATAAAGCAGCCAAAAAGATGACTAGAATAATTGAAAAGGTGTAAACCGAATTTTGCAAAACTTGTTGAAACATCCGTGTCCACAGTACTTCAAGAGCTAGTGCCAACATACCAGAAACGGCTGCGGCAACGATCAGTTTTGGTGTAATTAGCGACACAGATTTAACTGAAGTAGGTGATGACTTGCCCTTCGTCATTTGTTCAGAGGAAGCAGGTGGATACTTTGTCGAGTAAGGAGTGCGTCTTGCCAGAATCCAAGCGATAGCGCCAATAAATAAAGAAGCTAATACCGCAACAATATAGGCGCCATTAAAGCCGAGCCAAGCTGGTAGCCAGAATCCGGCAGCTAGTGCGCCTGTGGCAGCGCCAAGTGTATTTATTCCATACATGACCGTGCCCACTCGGCCAAGAGATTCTCTGGTTCCGACAATATATTGCGACATCAAAGGCAGTGTGCCACCCATCAAAATTGCAGGAGGTAAAAGTACGCTAGCTGCCAGCAGCATTTTAGCCAGAAGCAATAAGTTTGGTATATCGCCGAGCGCTTCGTGAAGTGGTGTATAGATACCGGCGTACACAAACATTAGGCTGAAATACAAAATACCAGACAGACCAACCCCTAGTTCAAGGATTGCATATTCCTTTAGTGGTTGTGCAACACGCGGAGCACGGTAACTCCATACGGCACCACCAATGGCTAGACCGCCAAAAAATACTGCGAGAGTCCCAGCAGTTGCATAGGATGTAGCGCCAAAGAGTAAGGTAAGCTCACGCATCCACAATACTTGATATACCAAGCTGGAAAATCCAGAAACAAACAGCAACCCAAGTAAGATGAACAAGTCGCGGGAGCTTTGTTGTACTTTAATGCCCGTCTTCAATGTTAAACCTCAAGCAAATGAGCCGATTCTACGGCTTTTTTCATTGCAACACCATTAACCGGATGTAGAGGCTCGCGAATTTAGCTGAGTATAAAAGCTTGGGATCTATCAAATTAGAGTAGCTGGCGCTGACTTGGTAACGAAAGTTAGATACCAAGTTTCTACTATATTCTAGGTTAGCGCATCCCTTGAAATGTATGTGTATTATGAGACAGTAATGTTAACCTAAGAGTTGGTTAAGTAGAGCAGTGGTTTATAAAAATATCCGTAGTTTAGTTGGCGCACTATCTCATCACCAGGCAGTGAAAAAAATATCTGCAAATTATATATATTATTTTTAAACGTTTTCCATTGGCAGTTATTCGTTTGGCGTTTTTAACTTCTTTTCATAATCATAAAATAAAAAATCGTATTCTTGTAGACTAGTGATGCGGACTATCGGCCTAAGTAAATAAATGGTAATAAAGATAGCAATATTGTTAACATATTAATTTTTATTGAAAATAAATTTTTCTTTATAATAGTCGCTTCCTCTAAATTCAACATATAAAAGACTTTTGCTAAAGGAATAACTATGCCTTTATATTGCTGAGTCGAGAGTGTCACTTTAATTGTTGTTTTCTCCTGCCTATATTTTAGTGCCGTTAATATCCTACTCCCTTAGGAGTTTAGGTGGGAGTTAATAATCTCCAACATTTAATATTATTTATTAAGGGTCGCAAATGCTTCAAAATTTTATTAAAGTCATGCTCCTATTTTTCTCTGCTTTGTCATTAAACGTCACAGCACTAGAAAATTTTTCTTCTTCAGACTACAGTGTAGAGTCTGGTGATTCTGTTACATTAACTTTTTATGATTTTTCACCGAGTCGCTATTGGCCTCAAGCCTTTAATATATATGTAACCAAGCCTGGCAGCTCTAGTCGAGTCGCTGTTCAAACCGGAGTGACAGGTAACACTATAACAACTACCTTATTTGGTGCCGGTACACATTATTTTGAGGCAGAAGTTTGTGATACTGATACAGGTGACTGTGGGTCTGAATCATCGCTACAAATTAATGTTACTCCCTCATCATTGCCAAAGCCTGTTATTAATATCGACTATCCTTCGGGGATTTACGCCAGAGATACATTTACACTCGAAGTTACGACAATGTATGCTGTTGATTGCACGATTAAGTATGCTGCTAATGGCACACCACAACCATTCGGTAATTATCTGAAAGTTGAAAGGCTTACATACGGTAGTCCAGGTACTTATGTACAGACGGTTGCCTGTGATGGCCCTGGCGGCAGCAGTACTGAAAATCATACCGTCAGAGTCTTTTCACAAAACCCACCAGCCGGCCCACAGATCAGAAGTTTTCTTAATGGAGATGTTATCAACGGGCAATCCACATTGTTTTGGAGTTCAATCAATACTGATCGATGTACTTTAAACAACGGTCGCACGACAGCTACAGTTGGCACATCAGGTATTAATTATCCGGTTTCTATACCCTTTGGCGGCTTGACCTTTACGCTTTCGTGTTTCCAAGGTAGTGCAAGTGTCAGTAGGGAGCTATACGTCCCAAGACCGCCTATCAGACGGCTTTCATGTGATAAACACTGTGACTTATCTATAAATGTTACTAGCGCTGATGCAATCACTGAAAATAGCTTGATCGAACAAGATACAATTGCTGACAATAGAAAAATATTTGTAGGTGAGCATTATAATGAGCTAAATCGTTTAGGTATCGATTTGTCAGCGCCAGAAGTTACTTTTAACTCTCCAGACTTAAATGATGACGGTTATGTTGACTTAGTAGTTTATATGGCGACTCAGCAGCGAGCTTATGTATTAATTAGCAAAAATGGAATATTCGACAGCATTGATGCTACTGCCAAAGGAGTTAGCGACCGACTATTAATTAATAGTATACATGTGGATGGCCAAGGCAAAGTCATATTAGAGATTGCGCCGAATATAGTTATCGATCAATAATAAATGTCGAGTAATAAAAAAGCCCGGTGATAACCGGGTTTTTTATTATTAGTTTTAACTCGTCCTTCTATTAAATTAGGCCGCTATCTTATTATTTCTAATAACCTTCAACTTATCTCACAAAAAATAAATAAGAAAACAATTTTTCCAAGCCAGGTTGGCGCTTATAATGATTGAGGCTGCTATTAAGTCCAAGAAGAGGTTAGTGTTACCTTTTAACTCGCAGGCCACCAGTAAAGTTAAGATAGAGTTTCTATGTCACTAGTATGCTATAACAAAGCAATTAAAAGAGATTAAAATTTTGTGGAACTATTAAAATATCTAAATGAACATTTTTTTACAAAGAATGAATTGCTCAATGTATCTAAAGTTACGGAACAGGAATTAAGTGGTTATCAAACGCAAGGAGTGATGCCAAGATATTCTTACAAGCTAAATCTTAGTCTGCAAAGTGACTCTTTTTTTGGTGTACATAATGAAGTGGATGAAGTCGAGTACTACGCAAAGGGTTATTCATCTTGGTTAGCTCTGGTTCAATCTTTGACGAGTGAAAATGCGATTTACGCAATATTTGCTCAGCGCTATCAAACGGCTATTGATAATTTAAAAAAAGAAGGTCATAGCTCAAGTGATCCAAAGGTTAATGAAGGTATCGAGCTTCATATTCAGGAAGAGTGGCAGCATTTTTTAAATGGTACATATGGTTTGTGCACCAAATCCGGCTTACCAGAAGATATTGCGGCTAAAGAGCTGGCAATACTTGAAATAAATGAATTGACAGCAGCTGATAAGTTAACGGAAAAACAACTTAATAAACTAACCGCAGCGGTTAATCTTTTAGATTCAGCAAGTGCTTTATTTGCGCCACACGAAAGGCCTAAAAGCTCACGGCATCGTATGATCAATGAAGTAAGACGTATCTACCAATTACAAAGTTAACAAAGAATTTTACTAGCTTATCTGAATATTACGCCGTAAACGCAAAGAGATTTTTGAATGGGAGTAAAAACTACGATGTTTTGCTCGTATGTTTTTCTCGGTTTACGCGTGTAGCTTTAAAGCGAGGGCTTGAATTGTAGGCGACATACCCATGCCCTCTGCGCTTAACTACCCGATATACCGAGTGCGTAGATTATCATTTATCTTTGCGACTAAAACGCTTATTAAATTTGGCAATTCTACCATCGTTTTTAGCGACACTTTGTTTCCCTGTATAAAAAGGGTGTGATGCGCTGGACACATCTAAAGTCATGTAAGGGTATGTTTTTCCTTCGAAATCAGCCGTTTGTGTAGTTTTTAACGTCGAGCCAATGACAAAATAGGTATCTGATGCTGTGTCGTGGAACAACACGTCGCGATATTCAGGATGAATACCTTGTTTCATGAAACTTTCTCCAGGCAATATTTTGGGCGCTATAGTATAGCATATTGTATTTTTTAACAATGATTCTCATTTTCACTCTAACTACATAGCTAGCGGCTATTTGAGACATCATAAAAAGTAAATCAGAGTATACCACAAGAGCCTCTAAGACGGATTAATTAGTGTCAACAGACTCTAAGATCTGCCTCGCTCAAGCAAAAAAAAGCCAGTCACAAGGACTGGCTATAGTGGTCGTAATTTTTTATACGGTTTATGACAATCGTCTAAGCCTAATGAACACTAAACCTCCAAGGGCTAGCAGCATTAGCCAGTCGATACTGCCGCCACCGCCAGATGTACCAGGTAACAAACCTCCTCCTGTGGACTCAGAACCTGGAAGTGGTTGCACTGTAGGTTCTGGGATAGGCGCTGGTGTCGCAGTAGCGACAGGTGTTGCCGTTGGCTGAGGTGCCGCCCCGGGCGTTGGCGTAGGGATAGGCGTCGGAATAATATCAGGGCGTTCACCTAATACTACTTGTTCGCTATCTTCAGGGGCGCTGTTTTGGTCTATTTGCTTCAAGAATGAAACCAGATTGATGAAATCTGTTTGTGGTAGGTCGAGCACACGAGTGTGGGCTGAAGCATTGGCGATATGATCTGCGTTACTGATAGTAATATCGTCAACGATCATATCCGCTGCCCCTGAAGCTAGACGCACCACAACTGTATTGTTGCTTCCTGCGTTGAGGTTAATAGGAATAGCTTTGGTTTCAGCCATAGCTGACTGTTCTCCACCAACCATGTCGAGTGAAATCACATTAAGTGATTCTGATACTTCTTGGCCATTAACTTCCACAACCAGTGAAGCGATGCCACTAGCGTTAGATCCTCCAGCACGAACCCTAATGAGTGCTTCACCACCCGAGCCACCGTCGACATCATTGATGGTTACTCCTGTAGATGAGCCTTCATACAACATAGCTCCTGAGCTTTTCCTTAAGTTGGAGAATATAGGTTGGTTATGAGCCATAGGAGAATGGGCTTCTGCTTGATAGACGTTACCACCTACTGTTGAAAAGATATCTTCAATTGTTGCCGCGCTACCATCATGCAGATATGGGGCAGAGTCGAAAACAGCGAGTAATGAAGGTGTGCGGATTTCACTTAACGTGCCGTTTAGGCGCTGGCCGGAATATTCACGCAAAGTGCCTACGTCATGAGCGATACCATCTGTAAATGCCTTGTCAGCATGGCAGCGAGCACAGCCTTGCAAACGGAACACTTCAGCGCCTGCTTGCCCTGCTGAAGTTAGGCTACCATCAGCATTTCTAAATGGACTCTTAGGAAGTGAGGCTTTGCCCAGCGATGATACGTAAGCAGCAAGGTTGTCCAGATCTTGATTCATACCTGCTTTTTCTACACCTAGGGTATCACTTGCTTGATCGAACTGACTGTCAGATAAGAAGCCAAGACCGAGGAATGCACCGCGCATATCGTGCTCAAAATCTTGTACTTCATCGAAGTTTCCGGACCAATGCAAGCGGCCAAAACGTGTACCACTGCGGCCAATCAAGGAAGTGGTATTGCGCAATCCTTCTCCTCGACCAGTAAAGTCCCAAGTGCGGCCATCGTGACCTCCATCCATATGACAGGTGGCACAACTCATATAGCCCTCGGCACTCATACGCTCATCGCTACCATGGTAGAAGAACTGTTTTCCGGCGAGCACTTCAGGAGAAAGTATTTCATTACTCACAGTAGAAAATACCTGAGTGGGTGGATTTAAACTGCGGCCACCATCGGCAAGGAAATCACCTATATCAAACTGGCTGATACTTCTACTAAGGAAGTTTTTCGCATAAAGGTGCTCATTCTGGGTATCCATACACAAACCTTGTGGAGCAAAGCCCGCTTTAAAGAAGCCATTGAGCGAAGAAAGCGCGCCTTGAGCACCTATATTGAGAGAAACAACTTCGTTGTTGCCTTGCAAACTAATGAACAAGAAATCGGCATTAGGTGAGAAAGCCAAAGCAGAAGGAGACTCTCGATTATCAAGATCGAAGCGTCGATCGTAATCTTCTGTGGAGCTCGCCAAGTCAATCTTGCCTATGATGGGGCGCACGGTGTTGTCGTCGTCCAAATCTAGGAAGCGAATGCCGTTGTTGTTGATTAGTCCTTTATCAGTATTATCTTTTTTAGCCGTATAGTAGGCGTAGTCACCAGAAGGGGAGATGACAATTGAGCTGATGTAGTTAGGCACTCCTTTACCGCTGTCGATGGTGTCTAACTGGTTACTTTTATAAAGCTCGATAGTATTGCTCACACTCATTGTCGAGGTGTTGATACGCCATATTTCACCCCAGTTTTCAGGTGAAATAAAACGTGTTACCAGCAAGCTTGCATCATCATGGGTAATCGCCAACGCACTTGGAGTGGGGCCAACTTTGAGGCGAGCTATTACGCGCAGGCTATTTACATCGATGCGAATAACTTCACCACTGTTGTATAGCGATGCATAAATCGCATTGCCATCATGACTCGATACGATGCCATAGGGAGCGGTACCATAGCCAGTAGCGATCTGTTGAATCAAGCGGCCACCTGCGCTGTACACATCAATACTGTCTGTGTCTTTAGATGCGACCCAAATTTCACCGTTATTATTAACCAGCACGCTGCGAGGATCGCGACTTGAGGTCAGCTCGGTGACAACATCCCCGGAGCTGATTGAGGTAGCTGTTACCGTATTATTATCAGGGTTAACAGCCCAAACCACACTGTTATCTATATCGCAATGCAATTGGCTACTATGGTTGGCAAAGTCGACAATAGTGCCTCCTGGAGGAGGTGGTGGTGGAGCGACAGATGTCACTGTGATTTGGCGTGAAGCAACTGCTACACCCGAAATATTATCTGAAGCGGTCACGCGAGCTGTATAAGTGCCGGGCTGTGAATAGGTTGCCGAGTAGGTATTAGATGTTGTTTGAGTTGCGCCGCCAAACCCAGGGGCATAACTATAAAATATGCGATCACCGTCAGGATCACTAGCATCTACTGTAAAATCTACCGTAGTTCCCGCCACTACATTTGTTGCCGATACTGAAAGGTTGGCAATGCGTGGTGGTAAGTTAGGTGTAGGCGTAGGTGCTGCCGTAGGTGTTGGCGCCGGTGTTGCCGTAGGTGTTGGTGTTGGCGCTGCAGTTGCGGTGGGTGTTGGTGTAGGAGCTGGTGTTGCAGTAGGGGTTGGGGGTGGTACTGCATTTGATCCAGTGCTAAACCTGAAGGTATAGGTATCCATAACGTTGCCCATATAATCGCTAACGCCTACCAATGACACTTCATAATCTGTATCTGTTTTGAAGTCTTGATCTGGATCTATCGTGATCATACCGGACTGAGATAAACGGTAATCCAAACCTAGAGGTTGGCCGCCTACCTCTCGCAATATGATGTTTTGCCCTGGTACTAATGTTCTGCCGCGTAAGGTCTCAGGAATAGAGATTGAAATGGGGGCGATGGTTGGGTAGTTAGTTTGACCTGCCCTAGGAATATGATAAGCAACGTAGGGCGCGCGAGTATCTGGTTCGCTTTGATGTACCCACACTGAGATGCCTTGCTCATTAATGGTGGGGGTAGCTAGATTGTCGATGCCACCACCGATAATGATATTACCTAGAGGTAAGGAAAACTGGCTTAATTCAGCACCGTGTGCACCTTCGTCGAATTCAGTAGCAACTGAACAGTCCTCGATATTTACTTTGTAGCGGTCAACAAAGGCAAACTCGTCTTGAAAGTTGACATACATAGGGTCGTTATCAAGTTCGATATAGCAGCTGACTTCTAAGTTGGTAGGATCTTCAAAGTCGACAACTATAATGCCGCCGCGCATTACAGTTACATCGTTGGGGCGGCTGGCAATAACAATATAGTGACCGTGGATAGCTGAACCATAACCACCGATAGGACGAGAGCGAGTTAGGCTTGAGGCGTTTGCCGCAGTTTCAGCAACACCAATGTTAATTGCTCCTGTGGAATTATCTGGATTAATGACCCCAACATTATCTGTCAGCAAATCCAATAGAACAGGTTCCCGTGTAGGATCAGATATATCATAGATGGCCACACCGCGGTTGGCTTGGTCACTAGCATAAATCATTAAGTTACCGACAAAAGCGGGTGGCCCAATAACTCCTGTAGTGCCTAAGTGATCCCACTCAGTCATAAACTGGTTATTGAGATACAAACGAGCGCGGCTTGAGACAAATTCATAAAAACCCCATGAGCTTGCTCCCCATGGATAATTGAGACCGCCGAGGTTGAAAAATATGGAATCGTTTGGCCCTGACCAGCTGTCTAATTCTATTGATCCATTGGCTCTAAGTATGGCGGCTTCTTCGCTACCTAGATCAATGTTCACATCGCCATTAGCATAACGCTTCACTGTGCCGTGAGCTTGGTAGGGCATTTTTGTCCTGCCCAAATTAACACTTTCAAGTGTCGGGTTAGCCGGGTCAGAAAAATTCCAAACTTGGTTGAGGAAATTACTTCCTCCGGAACTTCCTGGGCCTTCCGGAATAGTGACGACATAGTCTCCCAAGCTCTCCATAATAGCCAATCTCCCCATTTGTGCGAGATCAGGATTTACTGAAGGGCCTGTGATAAATGTTCCTGGAGCTCCCCTTTGAACATTGGGAACCTGTTGCGCTTGAATATATGACGATGCAAGGATAACAACAGCAGCGCTTGCATTCTTCATGAATAACTTCACCAGCTTATTCATAACGGGTACCACGATTTAGTTGATAGTTAGGTTGATTAAAATAGTATTAGATTCGATTAATTCAGTAGTGTGTGAAAAAGCCGAATTAATACTTAAGTATTAGTGTGTCACTAATATTTTAGTTTGAGTCGGAAAAACATACAGGTTTATGTTTAGTAATTGTGAATCGGTTCTCCATGGGAGTAGAGTGATTGGCGCTATAAAGTTCGTAACTGGCACAAATTTATGCAAATGTGCATTTTTTTAGTTATTTTTATGACAAAAAAAAGTTTTAGATAAAAAATAAAACTAATGTTGGTGGAAAAACCATAGCGGTAAAGTGATTAAAAAACAGCTAAAAAATTAATTAATCTGCACAAAAAAGTACTAGTAAAGTACTAGTTTTTTTAATTCATTATGGCTTTGTATTTTTTAGATATATGCTTGTTTTTTGTTCTTTGTTGGTGTTTTCTGAATAATAAAAATGAAGTAACAGCAAACTGGGATTAACCAAGTTCGCAAATGATGCATAAATGGAATGTCGTATTCACGTAATATTCTTTGTGGGAAAAAGAATCCTGCAAGTAAAATTCCCGCTATTAAAATATTTTGTAAAGAAGCAGATTGCAGAGCTAAGAAGAGAATGAAGCTGCAAATCATAATAATTGCAGCATAATCTGTATCGTGACCGTAGATAAATGTCAGTGCGAAAACTAAGAATAAATTGACCGTAAGAATTGGATCTACACATTTACGATAGCGAAACAATATAAGTGTGGCCAATAAGCTTAATGGTTTTACAAATATTCCTGTTCCTTGTATACCCATAGCAACAAAAAAACTTTCGATTCCAACAACATGTACTGAACCCGGTTGATTCACCGAAACACTTGAATAGCCTGATAGTGATGTTAGCCAATTAGCAAAAGCTTCTATTGGTCCAAAAGCTACAAAAGCTGGGATAAGTAATAAGAGTGCAGTTGCTGCGCCTATAAATAAAACAGCAAAGTTCGCACTTAATAAAAGCCAGACGATATAAAGTAAAGACACTTGTGGTTTGATGGTTGCTATACCTAAAAAAATACCTGAAAAAAGTAGGTGTTTTTTTTCTGATCCACTGTTCAAAAAATACCAAGACAACATCGTGGCAGCGGCAGTCGGAAGAACAAGTTGTCCCTCGAAGACGCTGTGAGCCATAAAAGGATTGCCAATAATAACCGCAAAGCCTACGCCTTGGGCAAGGTTCATAGAGCGTAAATCAGTAATTTTTAGGTACCATTTATTGGCGAGAAAAGCCATCGCAGCAATAGATGAAATATTTATAGCCGTGTGTATTCCCAGTGCTATAGGTTTGGATAAGTAGCCATAAACAGCGAGCACAGACGCCGTGTGGGGCGGATAAGAAAATGGCTCGCCACTATTCATTAATTCTAACCAAGGGTTGCCACCGTTTAAAAACAGAACTGCGGCTTTATGAAAAACCCCAAAGTCGAGGCCGAATGGTGCTGATCTCAAAAAGCCATGGATACCAAAAAGGTAGAGAAAAATAACGGCAGCAGCAACACCAAGTAACGATAAATATGCATCGACTTTTTTAGAAAATAAAATCATAAGTTAACAGGCCCTAAGATTTTGCGTACTGTAAACCTTCTTTTATTTTCCCAGCGCTAACACCGGAGTGAAATTTATTTAAGACTTTCATACGTCCTTGTTGCGCTATTTCCAAAGCTTTATCGGGTGACTCAGATAATTTAATAATGGCTTCTACAAATTGTTCAGGTTGCCGTGGTTCTACAAGAATACCGTCTACGCCGCTATCGACCATCTCCGTAACTCCTGGGCTACGTGTGACGATTGCCGGTATTTCCATTGCCATGGCTTCCATGGTGGCTACCCCTAGCGGTTCCTTTAAGCTAGCCAAACAGAAAAAATGTGCAGATTCTAGTTCTTCTTTAACTCGACTCTCTGAGACCGAACCCAAAAAATTAACGCTGTCCACCACGTCTAATTCTTCGCGTAATGCTTTTAGCTCATCGTAATAGCTTCCTGTATCGGAAATAGAATCTGTAGCACCACAGATATTAAGAGTAGCATCTATATTTTGTTGTTTTAAAAGTGCCACTACTCTAATTAAATCGTCATGAGCCTTGACAAAATTCAGTCGACCACATGAAACAAGTTTTATCTCCTGACCAGATTTAACTGGGGAGTAGATCGTTGTTCTTTTAAAATCTTCAATATTAACACCCATCGGTGCTAAAAATATGGGAGGCAAAGTTATATCACTTAGTAGCGTTTTTACTTCTTCTAATAATTCTTTCGTAATAATGATGCAATAAGCCGCATTGGCCCATTTATGTGCTTGGTTGGTGCCATAATCTTGCATTGGCCCGTGTAAAGTTAAACTATAGCTAGGGCCATTGAGAAGACGCGAAAAGAGACCGACATTTGCCGAGTTAGCACAACTATGGATATGTATGTGTGAGATATTTTTTTTACGACAAAGGCGTTTTACAAAAGCACCAGCCACTATCATCGCGAGAAGCTTCGGGCGCTCTTTTGCTGACACATCTGACTTGCTAAAAATAACTTTGAAGCAGCGCAGCCAAGCAAGCGGCCCGGCCAAAATAATGGTCAGAGCACATTTTAATAGCTCCATTTTACTTAAAGGAAATAGATACGTTGTCTCCTTTGCTGCACTTTCCGCCCAAGTATGGTTAGCCGCACCTGCGCCTGCGATCGGTGCACGAGTGGATATAAGCTCTGTTTCTACACCTAGCTTTTTTAACTCCTGTCTCTCTCTAATAAAAAAAGCATGGGTTTGGCCTGGAAATTCCGGAATAAGAAATCCGATTTTGGTCATGTTATACCTTGTCTATGTTGGTTAATACGGCTAATAGAATAATTAAACAAAGGGCTTTTGGTAATCGGGCTTTTCCCCTTTACCAAGCAACCAAGAATAAATATTCATCATCTGCTCGGCTTTTTTATCCCAACTGTAATAAGTGTTAATTCTTTCTATTGCTGCTGAGCGTTTATTGATTAAGTCTTCGGGGTGCTTACAAATTTCTTCTAATTGTTTTCGAAAACCATTAATTAATTTGTCTCGTGATCCCATTGGAACAACATAACCTGATTCTTCTGTTACCAATTCGGCAGGGCCTGCATAATCTGCTATCACTGGTACAACACCTAAAGCCATCGACTCCAAAACTACGCCACCACCAAATTCGCGAATACTAGGAAAAACAAAAATATCCGCATTAACAAGTTTTGCTTGTAACTCGTTATTGGGTACAAAACCGTGCACAATGATTTTATTGTCGAGCCCTTTGGCTTTCACCAATTGCTTTAAGTGTTCTTCTTCTGGTCCATTACCATATATATCGAAAGTCATTTTTCCTTCGTGAGCCAGTTCTTCCATTGCTTCTATAGCCATATCTGCCCCTTTATATGGGACAAGGCGTCCAACGAATGCTGCTTTGATGGGTAGCTCATAATTTGAAGTGTTTTGCAGGGAAAAACGTTTACGGTCAATGGCATTTTCAGGAAGGTATAACGTTTTACTGGCAATATTTTCAGGTAATTGCTCTTTAGTCGCCATTGAGCCTGCAATAACACAAGCACTATCCTGTCTTAAGGATCGATAGCCCGGTAATAGCTTATATGCATTGCGAGCATGGCTTAGCCACTCTTTTTCCTTATGTTGTAAATCGCGAAACTCAGCAGGCCAAGCAACGCCTCCATTGAGAGGGCCTACCACTAAAGGCACCCCTATTTTTTTTAATTTTTTTGCCAAATAACTAGGGGCAGTTGGACTCACAGGTGTAATGCGATGCACGATATCGTATTTTCCTTCGAGCAATTCACTCTTGAAGTTTTTCCAACACAAATATTCAAAATAGGGATAAGTCAAACTGCCAACTGCGGTAGCTATTGTCCAGCCAAGATTATTGCCACCGCGAATTTTTAATGCAAGATTATTAAAAGGAGCTGCGAGTTTTTCTGAGTTAATAGCGGTAAATTGTTTACCATCCTGCCAGCCGAACCTCTCAATTGCTTCTTTATTACGAATTTGAGTGACTAGATGAACATTACATATCTTAGATAATGCATGGGTGTGGGACCAGCCCAATAGTGGAACACTTGTCCATTCAGGATTTGCTGCCTCGGCTACTACTAGGACATTTAATTTTTGTTGTTGACGCATTAAACTGCTTTCCCTATGTTTATGACATAAACGAACTATATTCTCGCATACTGCTGAATACTTGGCATTAGTGTAATGAAGTTTTTACCCAAGCCAATGTAAGTGAACAAGAATTAGCCGGTTTTAATGACAACTACCTGTTAATAAATGCACAACGTCTCCCCGTTCCGCCTCAAAGTTTAGAAGATAAATCTCTCCATCATTACCTTCTGCAAAGCTGACAGATTTTCGCCCCGTGGTTAACAAAGTATTTGGTTTCGTTACGCTTTTCGCGTCAGCTTTTACGGAATATAAAATTGTACCGAAAGTATCGGTAAAAATATAATGCCCTTTTAGGGCCGGAAATTTCTCACCACGGTATACATAACCACCAACAATAGATTGAGGGCCTTCATAATCATATTGAGTTACTGGCAGTGCAAGGTTTTCTTTTTTACAAGGTTTATTATCAAAACAAATATCTCCTTCCATCGATGGCCAGCCATAGTTTTTGCCCGCTTCAACGCGATTTATTTCTTCATAGGTATCTTCACCTACATCGGCTACCCAGAGCTCGCCAGTTTGTTTGTCGAAGCTAAAACGCCAGGGGTTGCGTAAGCCATAGGCAAATACTTCAGGGCATTTTTGCAATGATGTTCCTGCGTCACATTTATCTTGTCCTTTGTTAAAAGGATTATCTTTAGGGATTGCATAGGGGCTTGTGTTGACATCAATACGAAGGATACTGCCATATAAATTGTTGAGGCTTTGTGATGATGCCATATCATAACCACCGTCACCAAAGCCTACATAAAGCATATTGTCTGGCCCGAAGCTGAGATTGCCACCATTGTGATTCGGTTGCTGTTGTGGCAACGTCAACAAGACCTTTTCAGTTTTAATTTCAGCCTTCAATGTTTTTGGGTTAATCTCAATACTACTTAGCGTCGAGCGCCCTTTGTGGGTTTTATCGTTGTATACAAAAAATAGACGGTTATCTTGTGGATAGTTTGGGTGGAATGTGGCTCCGGTCAAACCCATTTCCAAACGTATATCCACTTTACTGCGAATATCTAATACCTTGCTGAAGCTTTTGCTACTTTCTTTATTCTCGAACGAGAGAATTTCGCCCTCCCGAGTGAGCATAAACCAAAAGCTAGAGTCTTTTTTCGGCTGTGTCATGGCAATAGGTGAAGCAACACTCGGCAGTGTAGGAAAAGCATTGCTTAGACTCACTTTCAGTGTTGATTTCGGCTCGTTACATTCTGTGGCGAAAAGGTTAGAACTAATAGCAATGC
This sequence comes from Agarilytica rhodophyticola, assembly GCF_002157225.2. Classification (NCBI taxonomy): domain Bacteria; kingdom Pseudomonadati; phylum Pseudomonadota; class Gammaproteobacteria; order Cellvibrionales; family Cellvibrionaceae; genus Agarilytica; species Agarilytica rhodophyticola. The sequence continues at coordinate 6,743,095 of NZ_CP020038.1, read as the reverse complement.
ATAACAGGAGAAGGGTCTTTCTGGCAAAAAAGAGAAGCAAATTTAACATGTGTAAGTTTTCCTAACGGCAATGTTCTTTCGCTGCAATTTTATAAATACCATCGCCCTTTGAATTGCCCGAAAAGTTTAATAAGTATATTTCTCCGTCGTTACCCTGGGCCATACTCGCCACTAGAAAGTCACTATTAAAAATACGAGCAGCTGGAGTATTTGCTGGAGCGGCGGCATCGAGGGCAAAAAAGTCTTCCGATAGCATATCACCATAAATATAGTGGCCTTCGAGTTGCTTTACGTGTTTTCCCCGATACACGTAACCACCAGCGATAGACTGAGGAGTAGGCAAATCATAGCCATTGTAGGGATCGATTAACCCCCAACTAATACAGAAGAAAGAATCAAAACATTCACTACCTTCCATTGTCGGCCAGCCATAATTCTGGCCTGGAGTTACAATATTAATCTCCTCAAACTCTGCTTCGCCAACGTCGCTTAGCCACAGTCTATTTGTTCTATTATCGAAACTGAAACGCCAGGGGTTACGAAATCCATAAGCGTAGATTTCAGGGCATACCGTTTTATTAACACCTTCTTTGCAGCGAGACTGCCCTTCATTAAACGGATTATCGTCAGGTACTTTATAGGGTTGGTGGTTGATATCGATGCGTATCAGCGTCCCGTAGAGATTTTTTTTACTCTGCGCATGAGAAGGTTTGGCTCCGCCATCACCGAAGCCCACATAAAGCATGTTATCTGGGCCAAATACAACATTGCCACCATTGTGGAATAACTCATCTTGAGGCAACGTTAGAATAACCTCTTCACTCGTAGGGTCTAGTATCCCTGTTTGTGCATCAACTAAAAAAGATGCAAGGGTAGACTGATTTTTCTTAGATGAATCGTTATAGGTAATAAATAGGCGTTTGTCTTTTGGGTAGTCCGGGTGAAACGCCATACCCGTCAGCCCCATTTCAACGTGATTAATTACTTTATGACGAATATCTAATACTACGCTAAGTTGATCCGTCATCGGGTCATTTTCAAACCTAAAAATTTGTCCATCTCTTGATGCGACGAGCCAAAAACTACTGTCACTGGACGGTTGAATCATATCTAAGGGAGAGGGCAAAGGCGGCAAATGTGAATATGCCTGGACTAGTTCCACATTTTCAATAGGGTTAGCCGAACAGGCAGTGCTGTCCTTACTTTTAGAAAGAGCTACTGCTGAGTTACTTATTGCCAATACACTCATTGAAACAAGTAATAAATTAATAGCACGCAACATATAAATCCCTAAATGTTTTTTATAGTCTATTTTGCAGGATATCTAGAGAATTTCAACTGAAGTAAGAAAAAGGCAAGAGTTATAGCTTTACTCTGCAAAAGTAGAGTATCTTCCCAGCGCTTGCCGATAGTGTTTCAAACAAGCGCTGAGAGAGATCGTCAATTACAATCCGATGGCGATAGGGTCGCAATCCAGTTGCGAATTAATTGTGTTGCTTCGTTATCGACTACCAGACTAGCCAGCGGTGGCATACGTGTACCGTCAAGTGTTTCCATTCTCAAAAGTATGACGGATGCATCTGGATTACCCGGCATAATACGCTCTGCTCCGCTAACGCCTAAATCGTCAATAGAAGCCGCTATACCACAAGTGTTAGTGTTCGCCAGCGGTGTTGAAAAACGTAAGTCCATAAAGTCTGACGCCGCGCCAGGGCGATGACAGCCAGAGCAGTTGCTATGTAGATAACTGCGTGCTCGTTGCTCTAATGTCGCGGAATTATCATCTAGAGCAAAGAACTGAGGAGCAACTGTACTACTTACTTGTGATGCTGGTGTGATATAGCCTGCGGCGTTTAAGTAGTCAACAATGTTAGCGCCGAGGTCTGAGTCAACCCGGTTTAACTGGCCAAGTTCTAGACCTAAACTGTTATTCGCTGCATTTGTATGGCAGGTATTACATTGACCTTGGCTAGGGAACGTGTGGATAAATGGCCCTACGTTTTCTTCCTTACCTGTACTTAGTAATGTTGCGTCTGTTTGTGCGTTATTCCATTCATAGCTGTAACCTTGCCAGCCAGTACTATGATTGACTAAAAGCCGTGTCTCAATAAAGCTGTTGCCGTTGAGGAAGTGCTTAATCAGAATCGAGTCTGTCGGAAATATGAAATCGCCATCACTCTGAAGGTCAATATTCGTGCCGTCGGGAATGGCAAAGGAACGCCTTTTGGCTGCGCCATCAGACCATAAAATGGAATTGGCAGAATAATCAAAAACGCCACTTGGTGATTCTTTATTTAAAACGTCGAAACAGCCCGTATTGCTGAGGAGCGAAGGCATAGTAAAAGTTGTGGTGCCGGTATCTACAATACGATAGACGTTAGTTCCTGGGTTGTCTGGCTCAGCATTTAGTAGGTAAATTTCACCATCATTACCCTGCGCGAACCCAAATGGTCGTAGACCACTTGAGAACAAGCTCGTAAGGTTTGTGCCTGCAGAGGCATTAAAGGGCACACTCAATACACCGCTATCAAACACATCTGAGAATATATATTGACCCACTAAACTAGGTGAGCGAGTTCCCCGATAAACATACCCGCCTACAACAGAAATCCCCTGAGAGCGAGGATATTGTGTAATGGGCAGTGTTAAACCGGCAGTATTACATGGTGCACCGTTAAGGCATTGGTTTGCTTCCATAATGGGCCAGCCATAGTTTGCGCCACTAACTACGCGATCTACTTCTTCCCAGGCGTCTTCACCCACATCACCTACCCATATATCGCCGTTGCTCTGGTCGACGCTAAAACGCCAGGGGTTACGGAAACCATAGGCATATATCTCAGGACATGTTTGTCCTACAGATGCTGCCGAACTATTACAGATTGCACCACCAACAAAAGGATTGTCACTGGGAATAGAATATGGAGAACCACTAACATCTATACGAATCATGGTACCAAGAAGGTTGCTTAGGTCTTGTGAAAAAGCAGGGTTGCCACTAGCCCCATCTCCACCATCTCCAAAGGCGCTATAAAGCATACCATCGTTGCCAAAAGCAAGGTCGCCGCCGTTGTGGTTATTGCCGGGCTGATCCAGAGTTAAAAGTACATTCTCGTTGCTAATTTGCTTAGTTGTAGTATCGACCGTGAATGAAGATAGCGTGGAACGACCACCATTATTAATGTCGTTATACATAATGAATACACGATTATCTGACGGATAATCTGGGTGAAATGCAATGCCTGTAGCCCCCATTTCTAGGACGGTTGAGACTTGAGAACTTATATTCAGAACAACACTGCGTGTATTAGTCGTCTCATTATTTTCGAAGTGATATACAACTCCGCTACGGGCAAGCATAAACCAGAAACTACTATCATTAACCGGTTGCACCATCGCAACAGGTGCATTAACGGCTGGCAAATTAGGGAATGCCTGCTGAGTGCCAACACCACCTCCTGATGTAGAAGGAGTAGGCGCTATACATGAGGTATTCAATTCTCTAACTGGCGTCGGTGTAATTGTTGGTGTTGGCGTTACAGTCGCTGTAGGAGTTGCGGTTGGTGTTGGCGTTACAGTCGCCGTAGGAGTCGCGGTTGGTGTTGGCGTTACAGTCGCCGTAGGAGTTGCGGTTGGTGTTGGCGTCACAGTCGCTGTAGGAGTTGCGGTTGGTGTTGGCGTTACAGTCGCTGTGGGAGTCGCGGTTGGTGTCGGCGTTACAGTCGCTGTGGGAGTCGCGGTTGGTATTGGCGTTACAGTCGCTGTAGGAGTTGCGGTTGGTGTCGGTGTTACGGTCGCCGTTGGCGTTATTATTGGTGTCGGTGTTACAGTCACAATTGGCGTGACAAAGGGTGTTGGCGTTCCTGTAGGTGTGGCAGTAGGGGTTGGGGAACCGCTGGGCATTGGTGCAGTTGTTGGCGCTGGATTAGTAATTGCTGTGGGTGTCGTTGTAGGTGTTGGTATGTTGCCAGACTGAGGCGAAAATAAACCCTGCTCTCCTGCGCCTCCACCACATGCACTTAATACAATTATCGTGCTTAGCAATATGCTTTTTAATAAACGGTCAAATCTCATAAAGCGGTCCATCTGAAATATATTTATCGAAAATGTCGATATGACTGAATTGTGCAATTGTAAATGCGTCAACTTTTTTTGGTTTGAGCACCATCACAAAAGCTGCAGACTCTCTGTCCAAATTATCTGGCGCGAATTAAAACTAATTTAAATCAGACTCTCTTTACGTGTCTATTACAGGTGCCAGATGAATTATTAATAAAATATAGTAATCGTTAGATACGATAGATACAGCGGTTAGCAATAACCAAAAATTTGCAGCAGTGTAAAGCACGGACTTCAAAATTTTAAGAGGAACTTTGTAACATGTTGTCAAATTTACAAAAATATCTTTTGTGTCGGCTTGGGGAGGTTATACTCGCCCACATTCATTTTCTTGGGGAAAATAATGATTAAAGACAAGGTTATTGTAATAACAGGTGCTGGCAGTGGTTTGGGACGAGAACTTGCGAAAGCGTTTTGTCAGCAGGGTAGCCAAGTTATCGGCTTAGGGCGATCGCTAGAAAAACTTGAAGAAACCAAGCGCAATATTGAGCAAGAAAACTATGCATGCTATGCAATGGATGTTGCTGATTATGCACAAGTGAGCGATGTATTTGAGCAAATTATTAGTGCTTATGGACGTATAGATATTTTATTTAATAATGCTGCTGTCTATCCAAAAATAAATTTTCTCGAAGAATCAGCAGAGCAATGGGCCGCCGCTATTGCCATTAATCTAGGGGGTGTTGCCAACTGCGTTAAGGCTGTGCTGCCGTCTATGATTGACAAGAAATATGGCCGTATCTTTAACTTGGGAAGCTGGGCTGATTTGGGGCCTATTGAAAAAAGTGCTGCATACTCTTGCACAAAAGGTGGATTGCATGCACTGACAAAAGCAATTGCAGTAGACATCGCTCACTACAATTTGGATATAGAAGTTCACGAATGGATACCCGGACATTTAAATACGCAGATGAGTGAATACACCGGTATGGATCCTGCCGTTGCAGCTTCTTGGGCAGTGGACATTGCCAGCCAGCCTCACGCCTCGAAAAAGAATTGTATTTACGAGCAAAACCACGAATGGCAACCGCCAAAATCTCTAAAACAGAAAATTAAAGCAAAGTTAATGTTCTGGAAGTAAGTCTGTTAGTGCTAACAGGCTTGAGGCCATCTCTATTTATTATTTTGCAAAGCCTGATCAATGGCGTCGGCAACTCTCAATGCATTAGCTGCGATTGTCAGGCTTGGATTCGAGCCGCCGCTGGTGGGCATAAATGAGCTGTCGACAAAATAAAGATTTTCTAAATCATGGGCTTTGCAATTTTTATCCACAACACTAGTGGCGGGATCATTGCCCGCCTTGCAGGTACCGCAAGGGTGACCGTAGTTGAGGCTAACTCCTAAATTCATGGGAATAGAATAGAGTTTGGATAAGCGCTGGCGAATGCTATTTTTCATAGTACTCACGCGCTGTCTTAATTCGTCGTGTAATGTATATTGAAAACGCATTCCCGAGGGGTGAGTGTGATCGAGCAAGACCTGATTTGTCTGGTAGGGATAGTCTTCCACAATAGTTGTAAATACAGTGGCTTCACCGTAGAGCTTGGACGCTATGTAAGCCGGAATTCTTAGTAATTCGCGTAAAAAGCTAAGCTTTTTTAACCTGCTTTGATCAAACAATAAGCGCAATGCATAAATAACCACACCATAATCAGCTGCTATTCCTGTGGACTGAAACTCGCCTAATTTCTTTCCTTCACTTATGTAAAGATCTCGCACCGCGATAGTTTTATTGGGGCCTGTGCGGGAGCACTTTCGTTTTGGCCAAAAGGCAATGAAATCACTTGCATGAAACATGAGGTTTTTGCCTACCAAACCACTTGAGTTTGCGAGGCCTTGAGGCCATAGCTCGCTGGTTGATTTTTGCAAAAGAACGGGGGTGAAGTAAGCGCCCGCTGCTAATACAACTATCTTTGCTTCTATACGGAAGATTTCTCCTTGATGTTCGACATCAATTCCTGTAATTCTTTTACTATCTGCGTCCAGGTAGGTGACTTCCGCTTTTTCAATGATGCATAATTTGCCCGTTTGAATGGCAGGCATAATACAGGCATTCAGTGAATCCTGTTTACATTGACGTTTACATATGTGGCCACCACATTCGCCGCAGCCCTTTTGATACTCCATTGCTACGTGAAGTCGATAAGGGTGCAAACCTGCTTCCTGAAATAGCTGGAAATAATGCTGATCTCTTTCGCACATAGCGGGTGGCGGGCCTAGATCATAAGTAGCATTGGCTTCAAGAGGGTCGGCAGTGCCTAGAACCTTGAATATTTTTTCTGCCTTTTGATAATAGGGTTCAAGTTCCGGATAGCTGAAGGGCCAGCTAATAGTGCTCCCATCGGGGAGAACTTGTTCAGCAAAATCCTCTGCACGTAAACGCTGTAGGGCAGCAGCATAAAGTAACGATGAGCCACCCAAACCACAGCCCAAAGGTGCCCAAATATCAGCTACAGAACCGTCGACCTCTGCCTTCAGCTTATTTGGCCAGCGACCATTGTTTAAATACTCTTCTGGCTTCAGTTGCTCGGTTTCAACGCCTCCTCCTTCGCCACTAAAACGCGCTTGTCCCTTTTCAACAAGCAATACATTGTGACCTTGCTGGGTCAGAGCATAGGCGGCACTGCCTCCCCCCATGCCGCCGCCAACAATAATGACATCCCATTTTTGTTGACTAGCCTGTTCTGGGCTTAAGAGAACATCCGCATGTATATCAGGACTTATGTATTGAATCATAACTGACGGTTTTCCTCTGCTTCTAAAAACTCAACCACAGGAGAAAACATGGTTTTGATTTGCACCGCTCCTAGAGAGGAAACATGATTGTTATCAAAGTATGTAGGGGCATCGTTAATCATGAGAGAACATGTGCTCTCAGAACAAAAGTACTTATGCGTTCTTAGTATGGTCGCTAAACCTCTCTGCTCCACAGCGTCGAGGGCTGTTTGCATTTTTCCCTGCCGTGCAAGTACTGATGGGTAGTCTTGGGTAGCCAGCTCGGCTAAGTTTTTCTCGAAGTCAGCGCTGCCATTCATTAAGTTAATTGCCAGTGTTCGAGCGAGATAGCGGGTAAATTCAGGAGGCTGCTCGACTACAAAAACTTTGTGTTTATCTTTTGTCAGAACCTCTAATGTCTTGGTGAATGCATCGACAAAATAGGCTGCTTCATCATCCACTGAGCCGGGCTCGGCGCCATCTGGCCAGATAGTAATTTTGTTTTCAGCGTCTATACCTACACCACCACCATTAATGTAATAAGACCAACGACCGACCATGACAATAGCATTGATGCGAGAGTCTCTTTCAATTAAACGGCGGACTGCTTGGTTTCGTTTGCTACATTGCTCGTCAACTACCGTGGAGGAAACGGACTCATCTTTATTAAAATTGTATATAGGAGGGCAGCCACCATCCCAAGCCACTAAAACATTATGATCCTTTCCCTCAACTAAACTCTTATAGCCACGTTTGTATGCACCGCCATGAGAATCACCCCAGACCAGCGTATAAGAAGTGGATGTAAAAGGACTGCCAATAGCGCAAAAACCTATGTTAGGTAAGGTCTTGTTGGTATTTTCTTCGCAGTTTTCAAAGTCACCGAATAGATCACTGGCGGCTACAGCAAAAGCTGCGGTTTTGGAATCGAGTCTATTGGGCATCCCCAAGGTGGAGTGAATATAAAAGCCCACTGCCATAAAGAGCACAGACACAAGAGCAGTGCTAGTAAATACATTGACCTTATTATTGAATAAAACTACTTGCCCTTTGCGTATGGGGGTCTCTACAAACTTCCAGGAAAGTAGAGAGGCTATAAATGTACAGGCGGACATAATGCAAATATCAATTGTGTCGGCACCCTCTGGTTTGCCGTATGTATAAAGCACGTAGACTGGCCAGTGCCACAAATAGAGGGAATAAGATAGCTTGCCAATAAATACCGGTGGTGATGACGATAAAATGCGTTGTACCCAACCAGAATGAGAGACGCCTGTATAGAGCAATAGTACTGTCCCTAAACAGGGAGCCAGTGCTGATACACCGGGAAATAATGTGGAGCTATCGTAAAAAAAGTTAGGAATGATGATCAACAGTAAGCCACATACCGCAGCAATATCATTCGATAGTTTGGACTTTAGCTGAGGGATAAATTGAGTCGCGAGTAAAGTCCCTAGAAACATTTCCCAAGCCCTAAAAGGATAGAGGTAGAAAACTGCACTATTATCGCGATGAATATAATAGGCTGCTGCCGCGAAGGAGGCCAAAGTAAGTGTGGCAAATAAAATAAAGAGAGACTTGCGTGAAAATTTCGCTGTTACCCAAGCGACAAAAGGAAAAATGAGATAAAACTGCTCTTCAACAGACAGCGACCAAGTGTGTAAAAGTGGCTTGAGATGAGAAGAAGTATCGAAATAACCCGCCTGCAAGTAGAATAAGATATTAGACACATACACTGTTGAGGCTAATAGGCTTTGCCCAAACTCGCGAAATTCCTTGGGTAGCATTAATGCGTAAGCAACAGCAAATGTTGCTAACATCACCACAATATATACTGGAAATAGGCGTCTTATCCTTCGAAAATAAAAATTACCAAATTCAAATTTGCCTTTCTCAAGCTGAGAAAAAATAATTGAGCTTATTAAATATCCAGATAAAACAAAAAATACATCAACGCCAATAAAGCCTCCGCTAAAGCCTGGGACGCTGAAATGAAACAGAATGACGATGGAAACGGCAATCGCTCTGATACCATCAATATCCGCACGGTAATTCACAGATAAAATCCTACAATTAAATTCATAATGGAATACTTTGTCTAATTTCTATAGCACAAGCCGCTTGGTGAGCTAAGAGCATAAGTGCTGATCCTTGAAGTATACTATTGACCGGTGTTAGCTTGCTGTCACCAATTTTGAGGTAATTAGCTCAGTGGCTTTTTGACCCCAAGCATCCCAGTGCAGGTGTTCTTCGTAGTAGCGCCTGGTGCTAGTACGCAGATTTTTGTACTTATCTGCTGAGTCCATGTAGTCCATAATTTTTTCTACGAAGTCAGAGGGTTGAGCGCCATCGGCAAGTGCGTGGCCATTAACGCCATCGGTGACAGGCACGCCACCTACCTGCAGGCATAGTGCCGGCAAACCATAGGCGCCAGCCTCACAGAATGCGAAGCCATATGCTTCGTACGACGGCATTACAAAGAAGTGAGAGGTTTTATACAAGGATGTAAAGGTTTTGTATTGCTCTGGGTCATTTTTATCGAGTTGGGGGTGTATGGTCATTTTTTCATGGGTATGAAAGTCGGGAGGCACACATCCGACAACTGTAAGGTGAGCATTTACTCCTCGCTTGATCAGTTCTTTCAGTACTTCATAAACCACCGGGCCACCCTTAGGAAACCAGTCGCGGCCGACCAGTAACAGGCGAACCTCATCCCCGATAGGATTGTCGAGCATTAATTCTTCTGGCTTGGGAGGGTTAATATTGGCTCCCCAATGAACAAGCCGCGATTGCTCATCGTTGAGGCTGTACAATTTATCTGCACTATCTTTGATCCATTTAGATGGCCAGAGCATTAGGTCTGTTGCTCCGTAGACCTTTTTCTCCGCCTTTAAGATGATAGGGTCGAGTAATCGTGAGAGAGAAAAGTACGATCCGAAGGCCTGCCCGACCTTGGAGTTTTTATATGCTGTATAAGTTGCGTCCGATGTAAAAACAGTGAGTAGAGGATAGGGCAGCTTAAGGTTTGCTAGACAGAAAAAACTGTATGAGCAAAACAAAACATCGTATTTTTCCTTTTTCAGCTGCTTGCTGACATGGCGAGAAATAAAGCGTGACAAAAAAAGGTGCAAACGAAAACGCAGGCGCATTTTTATACTCAAAGGCAGACATTCGACGGCTTTACGAAGAAAGTCCAACCCGCCCCAACCACTATCTATGATGGTAACATCACCAGCGTGTTGTTTCAGTGTGTTGTATATCCTGGTATTTCCACCTGAGTGTGCCCAAGTGACAAGTGGGCTAGTCTCACATAAATACGCAATTTTTAATTGGCGTTCATTTGGCATACTTTAAATATCCTGTTGACCCTAGATTTGTACTATTGAGCATGCTTTTAATCAAATCCTTAAAATTGTCGAGAAGTATACGGATTTGCAATAGGTGAGCCAAGTCGTATGAAAAGATAGTTTTAAAATATTTTCTTTGTGTTGAATAGGACTTAATATAGTAATACCTGCACTCATATATACTGGTTGTCGTGTGCTAATGTGTGTTTAATATCTCTCAAACAGAGGAACTTATGGATAAAAAAATCTCAGTTGCCCTTGCAACCTACAACGGAGCCAAATATTTGGGAGAGCTACTAGATAGTATTGCTAAGCAAAGCTACTTACCTTACGAGTTAGTTGTCAGTGACGATAACTCTACTGACGAGACACTTAATATTATTGAAACATTTTCTCGTAATGCACCTTTTAAAGTAAGGATTATTCGTAATACCAATCAGTTAGGTATTATCGATAATTTTGCGAAGGCATTCGAAAATACCTCTGGTGAATTAATTGCTTATTGTGATCAAGATGATATCTGGGCGGCAGATAAACTAGAAAAGTGTGTTAAGCATTTCGACAGCTCAGATGTGAAATTGGTGATGCATCGCAGTGAAGTTGTCAATGGAAAACTAGAAGCACTCGGGTATCATATTCCAGAAGTACATGAAATTGAAATTGGTAAAACTATTTTTCCTTCAAGTGCTGAAATGACCTACGGCTTAGGTCATCAGATGTTATTTGATGCAAAAATATATCATGATTTTGCGTGGATTTTTCGTCAAGGCTTTTTGCCTCTACAGCATATTGCGGAAAATTATGATACACAATTTCGATTTTTGGCAGGTTTTAATGGCAGCATTGTTAGCTTAGACGATGCACTTGTTAAATTTAGACGCCACGAGTCGGCAACAAGTGACGCTGGTCTGGTTGACAGTAAAACAGCGACTACTTCAGGTTTTCTTGGCAAATCACCACGTATTTATATCGATCAGGCTAAAGAGCTATTCGATATTGCACAAACGTTTAAAAATAATATTGTCGGCAAAATGAGTGAGCATTCTGACCGTCTAAACCAATACATACAATTTACCGAGCAGCGTTCAGCCATGTATCGTCTGCGTGGCGATGTATATGATGATAATCCTATTTGGACGCGTTTGAGCCGTTATATCTCTCTAATTTTTAAAGGGGCTTACAGAAAAAAAAGTAATAAAGGCTTTGGTCATAAAGCTTTTTTAGTTGACCTCTTTGTTTCAGTTTGCGGTTTGCATTTGGCGCAAAAAGTTATTGCGCTTAAATCGAGATAATAAGGACAGTTTAAGACTTAGAGCTTGTTGAAGCTAAGGCGTGTTTTAACATATCTCGAATAAAGCGACTTGGCTCTGTATTCTCTTTTTTCTCTATCACACACCTTAAATTATAGAGTGTGCTTCCAATAGTTCGTAGGAATGTCGCTAGTGCAAATTGGAGGCTGCCATGATTTTTTTTGAAATAGTGGCGCCTGGAATCCAGCCAATAAGCGGGAATGCGATCCCATTTTTTCATGCCGGTTGACGCCGAACCTATATGTGCGACCTTACTTTCCAGAATATAACGTACCGGCCAACCTTTGCGTTGAGCACGCAAGCATAGATCTGTCTCTTCAAAGTAAAGAAAAAAAGTTTCATCAAAAACACCAACTTCTTCTAGTGTTTTGATCCGCATTAACATACTGGCTCCCGCAAGCCAGTCAACGTCACAGCTTGTACTGAGCAAGCCTAGAGGAACTTGGTATTTTTTTAATAACTTACTTATCGGCCCAAAACGAACAGCGCCTTCGAACTCACCTAAAGGGCTTGGAAAACGGAAGGCTGTTTCATGTGGTGTCCCGTCTGTGCCATAGATATAGCTACCTGCAAAACCATAGTGAGTGTTCTGATCTAGAAAGTCGATTAGCACTTTAATTGCATCTTGGTCAGGAAAGGCATCAGAGTTGAGTACATAGACATATTCTAATTGTGCAAATTTTTCCCTTGCGTATTGTATTGCATAATTATTCCCAGCACCGAAACCGCCATTGTGACCTGTTTGCAAAACTTCGATATTTTGCCATCCTGCTGTATTTTTATTTTCTTCGACAACCTTTTGTAATTGCTCTTCACTACCGTCTTGAGAGTCGTTGTCTACCACCAAAATTCGCCAGTCATTTTTTTCTCTGTATTCTAGTGCAGTAATAGTAGCTTTTATAGCATCTATTGTAAGCTCTGGTGTTCTGTAATTTAATATTGAAACTGCAATTTTCACGCGATCCTCCTTAAGGCATGCTCATATTAGTTTCTGTCTGTTCTTATCCACTTCGTTTGCTTGCGCACAATATAGCCAATATAAATAGCTATTTTGGAAAAAATATAAATAGGTATATGAAGCATTTCCTTAGCGCTCAAAATTGATCTGCCATATAGCAACCATGTTAAAAAGACAGTTACCAAGAGCGACATTAAATAAATATTTATTGTACTGAAGTAAATCCAGTTGTTAGACATTAGGCTAAATACAGAAATTAATAACCAAGCTGCAGCAATTATCATCACCAATAAAGATAAGGGAGGAATGATTAAATCCATCATCATGCCTAATGCTTCAATACTAGGCTTGGTAATAGCGCGCTTAAAGAGACGAGGGGCAAATTGTTTGAGTGTGCTTAAATGGCCATGCTCCCAGCGCTCTCGTTGAGTCTGTTCTGCTTTTTCACTGCTTGGAAAGTAGCTGTATACCAGTGCCTCATCACAATAGGTAGCACCCATACCATTTTCTGCTAGCTCTACACCAAGGCGCATATCTTCTACTATATCTCCAGTAGCAAGCTTTGCACTGGCTATTGCATCCCAGGGAAAGGCCATTCCTGTTCCAGTGAGTGGAACAGGCATACCCAAACGGGATAAACCTCGTAAGCGGATTTTGTTTTTCACCATAAAGGCAAATTCTGATACTTTAACCGCAATACGGTTAACACTGCCGCTTTTCATTAAATAGCATGCTTGCACGGGACGGCCACGCTGGTGAACGTTCTGTTTGAGTAAATGCAAAGCGTTTGCATCCAAAAGACAGTCAGCATCAACAATTGTCACGATATCTGGCTGTTGATCTTGTTGGTGCAAATAGTCCATGCCATAGGCGAGTGCATAGCCTTTTCCACGTTCTGTTTCATGATGACGTTCGAGAGCGATAAAACCATGTTGGCGTACGATATCGGCGGTATTATCCTGACAGTTGTCAGCAATGACGACTAATGTATCATTAATGCCAATGTGCTTTTTTAAATTCTCTAAAGTATGGGCGATAATTTCTGCCTCATTATGAGCAGGCATTAAGAGTGTGTTTTTTAAATTATCGGGTAACTGCACTTCTTTGGCTGCGGGTGTATTAAACAAACCTAGTAAACACTCGAGTACAAACATACTCACAGGCAATGCTAATATGATCAGTGCGATGGTAATAATAGTATCAAGCATAGAGCGAATAAGTCCGTTGATAAGCTTTGGTGCTATTGTAATTGATTAATATCTATTAGTGGTCGCTTTTGCCAAAGTAATTTTCTTGCGTTATGAAAAATTAATCCTAAGCCTGACAACTCAAGTATCCAGTTCATGTGAATACCCATAAACTGCATACCTAATATAATATCGACATGGTGAAAGGAAGTAGCTCTAGAAAGAATAAAAACTATCAATATGCATACACCAACAATAGCAAAAATATGCACACGAATGACTTTGATGTATAGAACAATGAGTGCCAACATCATAATAAAGCCGGTAATGGCAACAACTGATATAAACAGCTCCTGCATGGCTCGTCTATTCTCGTACCAACCTTGTTCAAAGGCCATATAACGCGCAGTTGCTGTAAAAAAAGACTGTAGGTCTAATTGCTTATTTATTCCCAACGCTACCATTACGCACGTAATAACCAACCATAAGCGTTGTTGACGTACCATCGGCGGATGAAATATGCGATCACTAAATTTAACAACAGAAAAACTTTTATAGGCGCAAACAAAATAAGCAAGTACTGTAAACCACCCCATGAAAGTGGGATCGCCTATACCTGGTGACCATTCTATTTTTTCGAAAAAGTCCTGCATATGTTAAGTGTAGCCTTGATATCGATATCCATATTTTCAGAAATGGGATAGTAGCGGGGGTGACAATGGTGGTCAATTGTATCTGCAATTTTGTATATAGCGATTTTGCATAGCCATGTAGGAGATTTATTTACATCTGGGCATTCAATCACATCGATATAATCTTGTGTCGGAATGCTTTACGTTAAAACTAAAATAATAAAAAGAGAGGTCTCGTTAGAACCTTTTTGGCGTCTATTTTTGCGGCTATCCACATGGATAATTTTGACGACACATCGTTTTAATCGATAATATTGATGAAATATGCACCATTTAAATAAATTAGCTGTAGAAAGAAGCTTATAATCAAATTATTGGAATGCATGTTGCTCTCTAACTTTTAGGTTTTATATAAAAATAAAATCATCTATAAAAGAACAGGTAGTGGGGAATGGGCAATATGGCTGCTAAATTGACGCTAGTAGGGACGGATCATAGATTTACTGATAAACAAGGTGTTGTAGCACAAGGTATCGCTATACCGGGTGCTGTGACTCGTTCAGATGGTGAGAATATTCGCTATGTCGAAGATAAACAAGTCGATATGAGCATAGTCGCATCTTTCCTTGAAGAAAGCCAAAAAGCAAATCATTGGACTAATTTCGGCCCACTCTCCAGACGTCTTGAAAATGAAATAGCTGAAAGGTTATTGCTCGATGACGACTTGCGAGTTGTCATGTGCGCCAGCGGTTCTGCTGCTATGCATGCACTTATTAATATGCACGAGACACTTGCTGGTAAGAAATTACGCTGGGTCACATCTTCATTTGGTTTTTACAGTTCGATCCAAGGCTCTTTGCAGGATGCAGAGATAATAGACTGTGATAAAAATGCACTGTTAGATTTGAAAAAACTCGATCCCAAAAATTTTGATGGTCTTGTTGTTACCAATACTTTTGGCCAAGAAGCGGATCTGACAGAGTACTACCGCTATGCAGCCACTCATGGAAAAATTGTTTGTGTCGATTCTGCATTGGCATTCGGTTCTCATCTTCATGGAGCGAATGAATGTATTAGCTTTCACCATACCAAACCTTGGGGGTTTGGCGAAGGTGGCTGTGCAATCGTTGCTGCTGAACACGAAGAGTTATTCCGCAGTCTTATTAATTTTGGTCACACTATGGGGCATGAGATAAACCGAAGAGCTATCAATGGTAAAATTTCAGATGTCGCTTGTGCTTTTAGTCTTGCTCGCATGCAGCAAATGCAAAAACTAGATCACGATTACTTAGAACAATACAATCGCATTGTAGATATTGGTGATAATGTTGGTTTAGATATTCTGGCTAACGCTGTTGAGCACCCTGGTGTACCAGCGAGTGTTCCATTTTTAGCTCCACTACCGTTGCAAGATTTTAAACACTCGGTTTTGCCAACGGGACGCTACTATCGACCCCTAGCTGATACTCCGATAGCTAAAGATATTTATAGTCGAATTATTAATGTCCCTTGTCATGGAGATATGGCTAAATTATCTGACAAAGATATAAGGAATGCTTTGGAATCTCTTATTAATCGCTGCTTCTATTAGAGCTGCGATTAAACTCAAGTAAGCTCTATTGCATACAGACCTTTGTTTGCAATAATATCTGCATACAATGGATGTACTCTTTAGCGCCTAGTAAGCACTTAGTGTTAACAGGCTCTAATCTCTTTGATAAGCTTTAGGTAATATTAGAGGCGCCCTCTATATATTGCTTATCTAATTTTTTATATAATCAACCCCCACTATTGGATGTAATTGAGTAAAGCATTATTCGAGAGAAATATTGCTCAATGAGAAGAATTATGGAAAATACACCTAAAGTATTATTTCTGGCGACAGATTGTAATCCTCAATGGCATTCTTTACCCGCTCTAGTTGCTGAATATTATACAGCTTTACGGGAACATGCCGACATTACCCTTGCGACTCACATCAGGAATAAACCCAATCTCCAATCCTACTTGCCAGACGGAGCTGATGTTGTTTATTTTGATACTGAAACTATTGCTAGGCCTTTATATAAGCTTACTCAATTTTTAACAGGTGACCCTAACAAAGCAATGACCTTACAGGTGGCTTTGAGTTATCCAGGTAATGTATATTTTGAATATTGTGTGTGGAAGTACTTCAAGAACGATCTAAAAGCCGGGCGTTTCGATTTGGTGCACCGAGCAAGTCCAATGTCGCCAACAATTCCTAGCCCAATGGCCAAGTGGAGTCCTGTTCCTTTTGTTATTGGGCCTGTGCTAGGCGGTTTACCATGGCCTGAACAATTTAAGGGGGAAATGAAGCGAGAAGGAGAGTGGATGAATTATCTCCGTAAACTTCATACGTTTTTACCTTATTATAAAGCGACCTACCGGTATGCATCAGCAATTCTTGCTGGATATACTCATACAGTTAGTGATATACCTGTTGAAAACAGCGAACGTATTATTGAATTCTCTGAAGGTGGGATTCATTTAAAAGATTTTCCCGATAGGCCCAAAAATACAGATAAAAAATCTACAGTATTGTTTGTTGGTCGCCTAGTGCCATTTAAGCAACCTGAAGTATTAATCCGCTGCTTCGAAAGAAGTGAAATATTAAGGCAGCATAAATTAACTATTGTTGGTGACGGGCCGGAATATGAGCGGCTTAAAGTATTAGTTAAAGAACTAGGGCTGGAAGATGTTGTAGAATTAACTGGTACTTTACCTGTCGATCAAGTAAGGGAGCATATGTACAATGCTGACATTTTTGCTTTTCCTTCCATCCGTGAGCAGGGTGGTGGCGTATTGACTATGGCCTCTATGTCTGCGACCCCTTGCGTTGTTGTTGACTACGGTGGCCCTTCTTTTCGAGTACCTGATGATTGTGGTATTAAAGTTCCGATGGGAGATTTTGATGAAATTGTTTCATCTTTTATTGCAGCACTTGAGTCTTTAGTTAATGATAAGGATAAGACTAGGCAATTAGGTTTTGCTGCAAAGAAATTTACATCGAAATACTACAATTGGGAATGGAAGGCTAGTAAAACCAAAGATATATATGAATGGGTACTTGGCCAAAGACAACAAAAGCCAGACTTCTGGCAAGACGATGTCTCTCTCTCTTAAACTTATTTAAACACTAGGACTCATGAAGAATGTCATCCATTGACGTCTCCCAAGATTTTTCTGGAATACCAGTATTCGTAGATATGGACGGTACACTAGTTAAGAGTGATATCGCACAAGAATTGCTGTTGCAGAGCTTTAAAAATATCAACCAACTAAAACATATTTTTACTTTATGTTTTTCTGGCCGCTCTCATATTAAGCGCTTTCTTGCAGAAAATAATGAATTTTCCGCAAGTCTTCTTCCCTATAATCAAGAAATTATTGACTACTTGCAGCAGCAAAAAGCCGCAGGTAGAAAAATTATCTTGGCGACTGCATCGGATGAAATTATTGCTCATAAAGTAGCTGAACATACCGGGTTATTTGATGATGTCATTGCATCAACTCCAGGTAGTAACCTTAAGGGTGAAAATAAACTTAAAGCAATAAAAGCTTATAGCTCCGATAAAGGGTTTGAGTATATAGGTGATTCAACAGCAGATTTTCCTATTTGGAAGGATGCTGATAAATCAGGTTTTGTAAATCCACCAAAGCCTGCAAATAAAATAGAAAAAAACACTGAAAACATTTCTATAGAGGTAAATAATAAAATTTCAACATCCAAAGCGTTGATAAAGGCAATGCGTCCTCATCAGTGGGCAAAAAACGCTTTGGTGTTTGTCCCTCTTATTTTTTCACATTCCTATACAGATGCTTCGCTCTTATTACTTGCTTTAATCACCTTTTTTGTTTTTTCTTTCTGTGCATCTGGCATATACATTATTAATGACCTACTCGACATTGAAGCAGATCGCATGCACACCAGTAAGAAAAAGCGTCCTTTTGCCGCAGGTGACTTATTGCCAGTGAAGGGTGTTTTTGTCAGTTTTTTTCTTATAGCAATACCTCTATTAATAAGTGCAATTTTCTTAGGTTTTTTTAGTACTTTAGTTTTTGTTACTTATATTATTCTAACTAATTTGTATTCTTTTTATCTAAAGCATAAATCAACAATTGACGTTGTTACCTTGACTTGTTTATATACCATTAGAATTATTGCTGGTGGCGTTGCTATTGGTGCAAGTCTATCTCCCTGGTTGCTGAATTTCTCATTATTCTTCTTTCTAAGCCTAGCTTATATGAAACGCTATATCGAATTGTCGGGCATCAAACGTAATGGGAAACTAAATGGGCGTAACTATGATGTTAGCGAGATGGACGTTATCCTCACAACAGGTATTGTGAATGGTGGTTTAGCAGTACTGACATTATCCATGTATCTAAATAGTGATTTTGTGACTTCCAGTTATGCTTCTCCACAAGTGCTTTGGTTAATATGTCCTCTTCTTATGTTTTGGGTATATCGTGCTTGGATGTGGGCAAAGAGAGAAAAGATCGATGATGACCCAGTTGTTTTTGCTCTTAAAGATAGGATAAGTTTGGTGACAGTCGCCCTTACAGGAGCCCTCGTTATTATTTCTAAATTTATTCACATAAATACATTTATCTGAAAAAATAGTATTATTATGACTTTAAATAGTTTTTTAATCGTATTTATTAGTGTAACGCTGTCAGCTTTTGCTCAGTTATCTTTTAAATATGGTGTCTCAAGTGTTGTTGTCCCTACAGAAAGCTCATTAATACTAAAAGCTTGGATTCTTTTTACCACTCCCTTTGTCTTTTTAGGGCTATTCTTATATGGTGTTGGTACGGTACTTTGGCTATTTGCTTTAAAACAAATTGACTTGTCTCTAGCCTATCCATTTGTTGGTATGAGTTTTATTATGGTTTTTTTAATGGGTGTGTTCTTTCTCAACGAACCCTTTAATATTAACCGGCTCATTGGGACGCTAGTTATTATTGTTGGTGTAGTGTTATTGGCGCGATCTTAGTAGTTATTAAGTAAGAGTTTTAGGTGTTGGCGATAGCATAAACAAATAGGAGGGAAGTATGCTAGATAAATATTATCAGTTAATTACAAATGTACGGGAAACTCGCCTATTACTCTGGCTATTTATCATAGCAATAGTTGTACGCGCCATTGGTATGCATTACGGATATTGGCATGGAGATGAGCGTATCAATGATGCAGCTAAAGTATTAACTGGACAGTTAGTTCCAGGACAACACTTTTATCCTCCACTACTAAATTATATAAACGCTGTTTTCTTCGGAATTCTATTTGTAATTGGTCGATTAATTCCCATATGGTACAGCGCTGCCGAATTTCGAGCACAATATTTTTCAGATCCCACAGTATTCTATTTAACTGCTCGCTTAGTAGTTGTGTTCATGAGTGCTGCAGTTGCCCCATTATTTTATCTGATAGCAAAGAGTTTAAAATTTTCTCGTAGCTCATGCATTATTGCGGGGGCTTTTGGTGTATTTATTCCCGTAATGCTTCTCTTATCTCACTTATCTAAAAGTGACATCCCATTGGCTACATCTGCAGTGCTGGTAGTCTACGTAATGCTTGAAAAGTATAAAAACTTAGAAAAGATAAAATATGATATTTTTCTGGGTTTAGCTATTGCTTTGACATTAAGTTTTAAACATTCCTATGTGTTTATTTTGGCACCTCTCATGCTTGGGCATGCGTATCTGCACTGGCGCTTAACTGATATAAATAGTACATTTAAGTCGCTATTTATTACCGGTATCGTCATGTTTATTGCGTGGTGTATTCTTAACATCGGTATTTTATTAGACTTTAAGAATTTTCTTGATTTTCAAAAAATCCAAGCGCAAATGTCGATTCGTGAAGGCGAGTCATTTGTTGATGCGTTATCTACTTGGTTCATGCTGGCTGTTCATACTTCTTATGGTGTGAACATCGTTGTAACACTATTATTTATAGTTTTCCCATTCTACATTAACTCCAAGTATTCCCGCTTTAGCGAAAAGGCTTTGTTAAATATTTGTTGGTTATCTGTAGCATTTGGTACTCTTATATTAGTTATTATGTCCGGTACGCGACAACATTCGGGCCTCTGGGTGCCATACTTCACTTTAATGCAACTATTTGCAGCTTTACTGTTACTTGACTGTTCTCGCGCAGGTTTAAGTTCAATTCGCTTGGCTTCTGTTAGCTTATCAGTGATAGCCTTAATTTTATCTTTTTATGGGTCTTCGATCATATGGAAACAAACTCTGGCCAAACCTATTGCAGATGAAGTTGCTCAGTTTGTAGAAGAAAAATACAGCGATAGGAAAATTATTGCTTCTTTTGAATTGCGACTACCTAAAAAGAAAGAAGCACAAGAAGCTGAGTTTGCTCGTCACGATCGTATAGCAGCAAAATATAACGTTACTCTTCCCGAGCGCTCACAAGAACGCTACATCAAAAAATCCGCTCCCGATGCTATTTATTATTTTGGCATGCCAGGTGTTATGTTTGGGTTAGAGAATACAGATGACGACTCTCTTGGTGATGCTATTAAACCGTATACATGGCCTTTGCAAAAAGAAGAATGGGTATTAGATTATTGGATCGACAAAGGTTTCGATGTATTTGTTTTAGCGGATCATCACTATTACCTTAACGAGACACCGGTTCAAGTATTTAGGAATTTCTATGGAGAAATTGAAAATAGATGTAATAAAACGTCTGTCTTTAATCCAGTGAAATCATTCTTCTTAGAAGCAACAGTAACTGTTTTTGATTGTAGAGTATCTTCCAGCTAGTTCTTATGCATTAAGGATTTTTTAAGAGGAAACAATGGCCTATTTGAGAGCAAAAAGAAGTGATCAAACTAGTGCTAACAGGCCCTAAATAGTTTCCTCCAAAGAAGAATCAAATCCTATAGTCTTATCCACTACATACAGTGGACGGTTCTTAACTTCCATATATATTCTTCCGATGTACTCACCCAATAAGCCAATACACATAAGCTGAACACCCCCGAGAAACAATACAATAACAGCTAGAGATGCATAACCAGGGGTATCGATACCTGTATAGAGAGTTTTGACAATAATAAAAATTCCGAAGATAAAAGAAAAACCTGCAATGATAGAACCTAAATACGTTCCAACTCTAATTGGGGCTGTACTAAATGATGTAATCCCACTAAGAGCAAAATTCCACAGTTTCCAATAGTTAAATTTTGATGTGCCACTTTCGCGGCTCTGGCGAATAAACTCTATAGTTGTTGTTTTAAAGCCAGGCCAAGAAAATAAACCCTTCATAAAGCGGTCTTTTTCGGGTAATGATTTTATAACATCAACAACACGCCTATCCATTAGGCGAAAATCACCAACGTTCTCAGGAATTGGAATGTCACTTACTTTATTAAATAATGAGTAAAACCAGTGTGCAGTATTACGCTTAATAACACTGTCAGTATCTCGCGAGGCTCTTTTAGCATAAACAACGTCGTATCCTTCATGCCACTTAGCGATCATTTCTCCTATAATCTCAGGCGGATCTTGTAAGTCCGCATCGATAGGTATAACGGCATCACCGCTCGCGTAATCGAGAGCAGCTGTCATCGCGGGTTCTTTACCGAAATTACGTGAAAATGATACAAGTTTAATGCGAGGTTCAGATGCACATACGCTTTCTAGCATGGGCAGAGTTAGATCTGAAGATCCATCGTTGACACAGATAATCTCCCAGTTAATGTCGAGCGTCTCAAGCACTTTTTGGATACTTTCAAAAAATACAGGGATAACCTCAGCCTCGTTGTACATCGGCACCAGAATAGACAGTGTTTTGTTATTCATACTTATATCTACTTATTAGTGTCTTTTGATAGCCACCCATAATGATTAAAATTTCAGCTATAGCTCTTATGGCTCTTGCGTTTTTATAGCTTCAGCAATATGAGTGTCCAAACAATTTATCTTCAACGCAATGGTAATGTAATTGGTGTATACATGCGACGGTTTACATGTGTTGTTCACTATAAGGTGTCACGCAGAGACTTATTTGTGATCTAGAGCTTATTTGCGCCATTAAAACCATAATCTTTACACGTCTTTAAGGCCTATTATTAGCTATCTCTAACAGTTTGCTATGCTTGTCGGTAAAGACTGAGTTATGGTTTAGGATAGAGCTAATTAAATACAAATTGGCATAATAAAGCGGTTATTTCGCCGTCTGTTGTCGTTGCTTGCCTTGCTCATAGGCCCATGCCTACATGGATTGTAGGGAAGGGGCGTGAGCCGGGAGCGGAAGCTTTGAGCGGTGGCAAACGCCTAAACAGACGGCAAAATTCCTCTCTTTTCTTTATGACAATCCATAGTTAATTAGCTCTATAAGAATGTTAAAATGTAAGTCGACAAAATTAATCGTTAAGCCGTATCGCATATCCTAAGTGTTGTTAGTGCTTGCTTACGTTTGCCTGGAGTCTATCTACATTAATTTTGTTATAGGATTGATCAAAGATTGGCCCTTTTTAGTAGTGAAAGGCTAATTCATCATGCCTAAACGAAATACTGGATTTAACTAATGGGAATGCAAATAAAGATATTTTTAGTGTGTGTGGCAGCACACTACGGATCGTACTTTTTACTTTCAAGATTAACGCCGTTTGATAAAGAACTTAAGAAGTACTTTATTGCTTCCGTGGTTATTACCGTTTCATCCTGCCTGCTTAAGATGCTGCTGCTCTCCTACATTGCCGCGTTCATTATGTGTCTCCGCTTTACCAGAGGAGAAGATGCTTCATACAAAATATGCCTGCTATTAGGTATTGCTTTTGTCATGCCTAACGATGCAGGTTTTTTTGTCAATCCAGGTATTAACCTTGGTGAGTTAAATTATTTTAAAGTTCTCGTGTTTGGTTTGATTATTCCCATATTATTTAAGGAGAAAAAAGATCCTTCTACACGAAAATTTAACTTGATCGATTATGCCGCTATATTTTTTATTATTTGGCAATTCTTTTTAAATTTTGGATTTGGTAATTTCACCGGAACCCTACGCGCAAACCTCTGGCTTGTGGTTGAATACCTACTGCCTTATCTCGTTATAAGGTTTTATTTACGCAACTATTTACTTGCTTTTGCCGCCATAAGCTTTGCTTTAATCGCTCAAATGTTTGTTTCAATTGCAGAAGGGCTTCTAAGTTGGAAGCTCTACGAATCGTTCAAACAGGTAGCAGGCTTTGAGAACTTTATTTATTCGATGTATAAATATCGCCATGGCTTCTTACGGGCGGAAGCGGTGTATGGTAACCCTTTAGTACTATCTTTATTTGGTAACTTTGCCTTTCTATGTGCATATCTAGTTTTCAAGAAAAGTGGATTCGAAGCTCCTAAGAGCTATAGCAAGCTTCTCGCCTGGGGGCTTCTATTTGTTGCTATAGGTGGAACATTCTTTACAGGATCGAGAGCCGGGATGGCAGGTATCGGTATGATGTGGTTTCTCTATTTTGCCTTCGGTAAGGGAATAGAAATGAAGCGAGATCCAAAAAATAAATTTCTTATTGCTGTTGTTGTGGGTTTGGGCATATTTCTCGCGACTGGGCAGGACTTCATTAAAAGCAATTTCGGTTATCGCTATAAACTTATCGAAGTATCGCAAGGGGTTATTGCAGATAATTTCATTGCCGGTAATTTTAATGCACTTGATGACCCTCGAATGGAAGTGTTAAGGCAAGGGGAGGGTATAATCGATGTGGTAAATTCCTATGTTTACTTCGCTCTCCACTACGGTATGTTCGCTATGATTGCACTTATGATAGCATTTATCGGCGGTATGATTAAAACCTATACTGCACTAAGATCTGCCTCAGGAGAAAAATATACATTGGGCATGTTTATGCTGTGCTCGTTGGCAGTATTGAGTTTTAATTTAGCCACTACCAGCCCACTTGGATGGAGCTATCAATGGATTTGGGTAATTTTATCTATTTGCTCTAACATTGTAGCTAAAGTGGATGCTGAAAAAAGAGAAGCTAATAAGGTTAGCCTTTTTTAAAAATTGCACCTTAATTTTTTTAAAAACGGCTCTTCGTAATATAAGTGCTACTCTGAGTACCTGCATACTGTAGAGCCAACGCAACTTCATTCACATGTAATGAAAAATCTGCACTTAATTGGTTTCGTTTTCCTGTATTTATTGCGGTTGCTAAGTCTT
The DNA here is from genome assembly GCF_002157225.2 of Agarilytica rhodophyticola. Classification (NCBI taxonomy): domain Bacteria; kingdom Pseudomonadati; phylum Pseudomonadota; class Gammaproteobacteria; order Cellvibrionales; family Cellvibrionaceae; genus Agarilytica; species Agarilytica rhodophyticola. The sequence continues at coordinate 6,718,617 of NZ_CP020038.1, read as the reverse complement.
GCACGCCTAGCAAAAAATCCATTTTGGTGTTTCCGCGATCTACCTTATTGACTTTAACTTCATTTGGTAGCTTCACTTTCTTTTTAATAGGAGATAAAAATGTCTTACGACGAATTCTCACCATTTTTTTAAGATATACCTCATCGTCGTTATCCCAGCATTCGTCCATGTAAATAACACCATTGTCACAAAAAATTCGGATAGAATGGTCATGAGGAGCAACAATAGTCGTACTTAGACGAGCGACAACACCACTCTCAAATTTTAATAAACCAAAGGAAATGTCTGCGGTATCAAAAGGTTGCAGTGGCTCTTCATCACCTATTTTTTCAGGTACAACACAGTCAGAAAACGCAGTGACACTTCTTACCGGTCCGAACATTACCATTAGCCAAGCTAAATAGTAGCCCGCGTGCTCAAGTGTACAGCCTACTTCAAATTCATCTCTATAAGGCCAGGGCGCACCAGATTCGCTAAACCACTTTTTGTAGGCCATTTTGTGAACCATACCGTCGTCAAGCTCTGCATAGACAAGCTTGATGTCTCCACACATCTTGTTCCTCACTGCATGAGCCAGCGTTTTTGCTGATTTTCCAAGCACGCTACACGGAGCTGAGGATATATGTAAGTTTGTTTCTTTGGCTAATTTTACAAGATCTTCTGCGTCTTCAAAATTCATCGCCAGAGGCTTTTCGCTATAGACATGTTTGCCTGCTTGTAAACACTGTTTAGAAATAGTGTAGTGAGAACGAGGGTCAGTTAAATTAAGAACGATGGAGATTTTTTTATCTGACAGTAAATCTTCAATTGAAGAGTAGGTATTGAGTTTATAGTATTCACTAAACGCTTTGAGACGCTTTGGGTTTTTATCGTATACACCGCTAATTTCCAATTCTGGATAAGCATCGATAGTTGCCATGTAATAGTCGGCAACAAAGCCGCAGCCAATAAGTGCAATATATGTTGTTGTCATTGCAATGCCTTAATTTTTTTCAGTAGAAAATAATTGTGCCAATTTATCTACCTGATCTTCAATATTAAATTCAGTAGCAACCTTTTCTCTAGCATTTTTTGATATAGTTTTACACCATTCGGGTTGATCTATATATCGCGCTATTGCTTGCGCCAGACCTTCAGAGTCAGAGGCTGATACAACTTGGCCGGTATTTTGATCAATCACTAATTCTGTAACTCCACCAACATAGGTTGCTATCACTGGAATTCCGATAGCCATCGCCTCCATCAGTGCAACAGGAATACCTTCTGCAAAACTTGGTAAAACAAAAATATCACTTTCTCTCAAAGTAGTGGCGATAGTTTTTTGATCAACGAAGCCGCCAAAAATAACATGATCATTTATATTCATATCATGTGCAAGTTTCTCGAGAAAATCTCTATCTTCACCATCACCGAGCAATGTTAATTGCACATCGTAATTCTGCTCTTTTAACTTAGCGATACTATCAAATAAAATAGGAACGCCTTTTTCAGCGGATAGCCTACCGACATACACCATTTTTTTGGCTATGCCTTTAGGTTCTTGATAATCAAATCGATTTAAATCCACACCGCATCGAATAATTTTAAATTTGGACCAATACTCTTTATCTGAATACAGCATCATTTGACTTGTGCAAAAATGCCCGATACATGAAATAAACTTAGCATGTTCTGTTTTTTTATCTAAGGCCCAGTGTAGACCATCGAAAAAGATATGTGGTCCATGAATGCTGATACTGTATGGAATATCGGCTAACTTAGCTGCTAGCAGAGTGACTGTTCCACTGTTGTCTCCCAGATGATTGTGTAGATGTTCAACTCTATCCTCGATCAATAACTTCGATAATGACACAGCTTCAAGAAAATATACCAGCTGCAAGAAGTGGCCTTTGATCCCCGGGCGAACAGTTTTATATGCGAGAATAAATGTACGTAAATAATTTTTAGGGTCTGCAATTAACGTTTTAAAATTAAGAATCAAAAGAGCTAAAATATTGAATGGAAGAATATATTTTGTGTTTCTTTTTTCAGTAATAACTTCCTCATCTACATCGTGATCACTGCCCGTCTTTCGCACAGAATAGGTCACAACATCGAACCCGCGTTTGCGTAGGCCGATAACTTCTCTGCGGATAAATGTATCGGTTGCTCGTGGGTAGGTATTAGTGAAATAAGCGATACGCACGAATAATTTCCTTTTAATTAGTTAGCGATTTTTTAGGTTGCCAATTAAGTAATTGTTTCGCCTTATCATTGCTAAATTGAAATGGCTTTTGGCGAGCGGCAATACTGTTTAAACGAAAGCTATCAGGTATTTTATTGATGAGCTTAAGTGGCAAACGAATAAGTGCCATAAGGTTGGAAAATACTTTCCAAGGTAATGGTATTGTATTACTAACCACACCTTTTCTTTTTAATAAGTCAATATACTGTTTTTGATTTGGTAAATCATCATCAACCAGATGAATAACTTCATTGCTAACTTCATATTCTGCTGATGTAATTAGTGCTTTTGCTACTGTATTGACATGTACAATAGGCACGAAACCTTCATGTATAGCCGCAATACCCCGTTTGCTTTTTATAAACCCAACATGTGCGTTGGATAGCTGCTGATCATCATAAACAATGCCTGGCCTAACTATGACAGTTTTAGAGTCTTCCGCTTTCCACGCTTTATACAAATCTTCTTGATCACGCTTCATTAAAGCGTAAGGGCCAAGTTGCTCGTTAACTTGGTTAATCGATACGTCTTCGTCGATAATTGCCATCGCCTGTTGTTTGGTATAGTCGAGTATTGAAATACTACTTAAGCCTACAAGCTTTTTGACACCAGCTTGCTCCATGCAAGAAATCACATTGCGGGTAATTTTCAACGTTTGACTATGCTGGTCATTGCCATGCATTACAGCAGCAAGATCTATCAGGGCGTCACACCCACTTAAGGAACTGGCTAGGCTCGTTGCATCAAGTAAATCACAATGAAGGACTTGTAGTTTATCTATTTTGTGCCATTCACTGGGCGTGTTTTTACGGACGACAGCAAGTATATGGTGGCCAGCGGCAATTCCATTTTCTACCACTTTGCGTCCGATAAAACCATTTGCGCCGGTCACTGCAATTTTCATAATCGATAAACCGTAGAGGAAGTATTAGCTAGTTGGTGCTCGAATTGGTGTTTGGGTTATAGCTTCGATATTTTTATTTTGATATTCACAAACATCTAGAGTACATGTTTGTGAATCAAAATAAATCTATAAACATCAACCTTGTAGAAATAAGCGAGTTGGTTCGCGCACGCCCTTTTCTATGATAGTTTCACGGTCGTTGGTCGGTTGCCAATTAAGGTCTTGTTCTGCTCTAGAGGTATCAAAAGATGCCTGCTGCTCCCGGCATTTCCAGTCTTGAACTGACGGTATACGTGCCGCATCGGGATGACGAGCCAGTACTTTGATCAACCACTTGAACATATCACCAATATAGTGGCTCACCGCATTTGAAGATGACGTAATAATTTTACTACCTAGAACTTTCTCTACTTCAGCCACGTAATCGCGTGCGCTTATACATGATTTGGCAGATAGATTGTATGTTTTACCTTCGATGCCTTCCGCTTCAGTTGTGGCGATCAGGCCACTAACAATATCTTCAACTAACACAGCGGGAATGTAATTTGTACCATTACCCCAATAAGTGCAACGTCCCAAGCCAAACCAGTTGGCAACCCCAACATGGTTAACAGGCCCGCCAGCGCCAAGAACAATGGCAGGTCTTACAATCACCAATGGAAATTCCTCTTCCCTATGCATTCTATTGAGTTTGGATTCTGTTATCGCTTTGCTGTGTGCATAATTATTGCGACGATCAATTTGACTATCGACACCATCTATCTCTCTTATGTCGCCAGGCTGAGCGAGGTTTAACGAATCAATAGTACCGGTATATACAAAGCGCTTAATATTTTTTGATTGGCATAGACGCGCAAACTTTAGTGTTGGCTCGGAGTCCGCATTCAAATAGCCTTCAAGGCTATTTGAATGCGCAACAGCTAAGTGAAATACTACTTCAATGCCATGCAATGCTTTTTCAATAACGCTGTCATTGCGGAAGTCGCCCACCATCACTTCACTATTATCGCTGAGCTCGATCCCCACTAATGATGAGGCATTTCTTACTAGCGCGCGGACACTTTTGCCCTGATTTTGTAGCTCTAGCAGCAAACGTTTACCAATAAAGCCTGAGGCACCGACAATAAGTATTTTTGCATCGACTGTCGGTTCTTTAACTGTGTCTGGAATCTGTGGCAGTTGCTCAGGGCTTAAGGCTGGAGTCTGTGGCATCAAATCTTGAATTGCATGTGCCGTTTTAGCAACTGCAATTGCGTATTCGATGCTAGATTCTTTGCGTTTGGTATTATTGACGAGTTGATCGTAGCAGTTGGCTATACCATTTAGCATACTTGTTTCATAAGGGGCACCAGTGGCGCTACTTAGGAATTTAGAAGCTGCATAACTGCCATAGGTCCTAAAGGCCTGTTTTACACGTGAATATCCTGCTTTAAAGTTAACGCAAAAACGCTCCAAATCATAGGCGCGGCCAGTCGGCTGATCGATAGTGAATACATCATTCTCCATATCGGCCTTAGCAACACCAAACATGCCTTCAACTTCGACAAAATGCTGCTCGTAACCTTGATCAAAGGCGGTATCTATTTGTATAGATATTGGGCCGGAAGATGCTGTGATATTCCAACGGCGATAAAAAATTGAACCTGATGGCAAGGCTTTAGGTAATTGAGCATCGACACTTTTTATCTCGGCATTATCAACAACGGCTAATAGCTCAGATAACGAATGGGAGCCTGTCTCAAATAATATATTGCCAGGATCACGTAACATCCATAAATTCCACGGGCCAAAGTTCATTTGAGCCAACGCTTTTTTCCAGACAACACGAATGGATTTGATAGGACCAAGTTCGCCACTATCAAGAATGTTTTTCAGCTGATTAAATGGTCTAGAAAAGACAAAATTATGATTGATCGCGATAGATAGATCTTTTTCTCTTGCTAGTTCTGCTAACTTTTCTGCTTCTTCAGCATTTACTGTAACGGGTTTCTCTAAAATAGTGTGGCAGCCCGCCTCTAACACCATCTTTGCCAGAACAAAGTGACTGTCCGGTTGTGTGAGTATATGTACAACGTCCAGGTTTGCTTGATCGAGCATTTGCGATAAATCAGTATAGACTTTTGCACCAGGAGATTGCGCTGCAAGCTTATTTGCTGCTTGCTCGTTCATATCACATATGGCGACAAGTTCAGCATTCTTCTGTTTGCCAATCGCTTTTAGATGGAAATCTGAAATGTAACCTGCACCGAGAATTCCGGCTCTCAATATTGATTCACTCATAATATAGTATCGTGCTTAGTTTATTTATATTCGATTAACTGATGCTTGCGAGAGAGTAAGCGATTTTTCCAATACTCAAATACCCCCATAAGCTCGGGGATTTTGCCTGTAAATATAAGTACACCATAGGCGAGTGCTACTTTGAATGAATCGCCTAGTTTTAGTCTGCGCATAACAGTCTTTGTTATAAACATTGTGTAGAGAACGAGAATAGCGAGTGCAAGCTTTGGTTGAATAGGCAAAAATAGCAAAAATGCCAAGGGCACACAGCCTCCCCAAACCATCACGCTCATAAGTTCGCGGCGAAAATATTTATCAGGGCCATTGCCGTGAATATGGTTAATATTGGCGTAACCGTGTCCACCACGCTTTGAACGCCTATACCATTGGGACAAGTGCATAATATTTGCGTCATGGCGGCTCATTTCTACATCTAGTCGAAAAATTTTATAGCCATCCCGGCGGATTCTTAAACATACATCGTCATCTTCTGCGGCAATAATGTTTTCAGAAAAGCCTCCAACTTCTTTGAAAACTTTGGCTTTAACGCACATGTCTCCTAGTACTGCTAATGTTTCCCCTACAGGAGTATTCCATTCTATGTCCATTAAAGTGTTGTAAATAGAAGCGTCGGGAAATTTTTCAACACGTCTACCGCTAACAACAGCGATATCTTTATTTTCTGAAAGGGTTTGTGTTGCGTTTTTTATCCAGCCTGGAAGTAACTCGCAGTCGCCGTCCATAAATTGTACATATTGTACTTCCGGATTTATTGAATAAAGTCGGTTGAACCCAGCATTACGCGCGCGCGCAGCGGTAAATGGTATGCTTAGGTCTAGCTCTACTACCTCAATACCGATAGATCTTGCAAAAGCAACACTGTCGTCACTTGAGCCGGAATCAACATATACAATAGCGGATGACGCGCATAATTTTTGTATGGCATTTAATCCTGATTTTAAGCGCTCCCCTTCGTTGCGCCCAATAACGACAAAACCTGTGTTGTTCGATGATTCTGATTGTTGATCCATAACGACTCGTTTACCAATTCAAGATTTTTTACAATATACAACGCTTTAGTTCTTCCGGCGGACTTGAAAGCGAATTTCGTGCCGGAAGTTAATATATGTTGGCATGTTGTGACTGTATTCGCCAGTGAAATCTATCCTAAATAATTTTTACGATATTCTGTTGTCATTATTCAAACTCCCACTCTTTTTGATACACAAGAGATGTATTTCTGTTATATTTGCGCGCTAATCTTAAGCGATAGACTTTATTGCTTCCTTGCGATTGCAGGTAAAAGGGATTATCAAGCCGGTGAAATACGGATAATTTCACATTATCACATACGTATTTCATCCTGACTCTTAACAACTAAATTGCAGTAGTGTTAGTAATCGTCTTGTTAGCGTTGTAGATAATAAGACATTTTATTCAGGTGTAATTTTATTTAAGGTGACGACTTTGAGAAAAGGTATTATTTTAGCCGGTGGCAGTGGCACTAGACTCTATCCTCTTACAATGGTTGTTAGTAAGCAACTCATGCCCGTTTACGATAAACCTATGATTTACTACCCTCTTGCTACTCTGATGCAAGCGGGTATTAGTGAGATATTAATTATTAGTACGCCGGAAGAATTGCCCCGTTTTGAAAAGCTCTTGGGCGATGGCAGCCATTGGGGGATTAATCTGTCCTACGCGATACAGCCCAAACCAGAAGGTCTAGCCCAAGCTTTTATTATTGGTAAAGAGTTTATTGGCCAAGATTCCGTTGCCCTTGTACTGGGTGACAACTTATTTTATGGTCATGATTTAGTCAAGTCCTTGCGTCAAGCCAATGATCAGGAAATAGGTGGCACGGTATTTGGTTATCATGTTGCTAACCCTCGTGCTTACGGTGTTGTTGAGTTCGATGATTCAGGGAAAGCGGTTTCAATTGAAGAAAAGCCTGAGCAGCCAAAATCAAATTATGCTGTTCCGGGTCTCTATTTTTTCGACCAAGAAGTAGTAAAAATCGCAGAACAAGTGAAGCCATCGCCAAGGGGAGAACTTGAGATTACAGATGTGATCGATGCCTATTTGCAAAAAGGACAATTGCAAGTAGAAGTAATGGGGCGAGGCACAGCTTGGCTCGATACAGGCACACATGACAGTCTTCTCGATGCTGCGCAATTTATTTCTACTATAGAAAAGAGGCAGGGCTTGAAGGTAAATTGCCCAGAAGAAGTGGCTTACCGTGCAGGTTTTATCGACGGTACAAAGCTTAAAGATTTAGCTGAACCTCTGCGTAAGAGTGGTTATGGCGAGTATTTATTAAGGTTATTAGATAATAAGGTATTTTGATGCAGTATATCGATACAAACATTGCGGATGTAAAGATACTAGAGCCCCAGGTATTTGGGGATGAGCGGGGTTTCTTTATGGAAACTTTTCGTGTCAGCGAATTTAACAAGCACTGTGGCGAACGAGTCTTTGTGCAGGAAAATCATAGTAAATCTACGCAAGGTATTTTGCGTGGCTTACACTATCAGATACAAAATACCCAGGGTAAGTTAGTTCGGGTTGTGAGTGGAACAGTATTCGATGTAGCGGTAGATTTACGAAAATCATCCCCGAGTTTTGGTCAATGGGTTGGAGTAGAATTATCTGCTGAAAATAAACGTTCACTCTGGGTGCCAGAAGGCTTTGCTCATGGTTTCTATGTAATGAGTGAGGCTGCCGAATTTGTTTACAAGTGCACGGATTATTATGCGCCCGAGCATGAAAGGTGCTTACTGTGGAATGACCCTACACTGGCGATCGATTGGCCTTTGGTTAATAGTGAACCGCCACAATTGTCAGCTAAAGATCAGAATGGTGTCACTTGGGACAAAGTGGAGTTTTTTAAATAATGACTAAAGTTGTTGTTACTGGTGCTGGCCAACTGGCCTGGGAATTACAGCGCACAGTGCCGTCGGGTATTGAGTTTATTAGCTTGCCGCGGTGTGAGCTTGATATTACGCAAGGCGAGAAGGTAAAAAAGTGCATTGAAGAAATTCAACCAGCAGCAGTGATAAATGCGGCTGCATATACGGCAGTAGATAAAGCAGAGAGTGAAAAGGAACAAGCGTTTGCTGTTAATCGTTACGGCCCTGAAAATCTCGCTAAAGTATGCCAGGGCGTTGGTGCATACTTTTTGCATATTTCAACAGACTTCGTTTTTGATGGCCAGTCTAGCAAACCATATACTCCAGAAGAGAACAAAAAACCCCTTGGAATATATGGTGAAAGCAAAGCCGCTGGTGAAGATGCTTTAGCAAAGAGTATGGTGAGTAACTGGGCGATAATTCGAACTGCTTGGGTTTACTCCAGTCACGGCAACAACTTTGTAAAAACAATGTTGCGCTTAATGAATGATAAGCCTCAATTAGGTGTTGTTGGAGATCAAATTGGCACACCTACTTGGGCGAAAGGTTTAGCCAAAGTATGTTGGGCGGCAGTAGAAAACAAAATTGAAGGTGTGTATCACTGGACGGATGCCGGTGTTGCTAGCTGGTATGATTTTGCTGTTGCAATCCAGCGCTTAGGTCTTGAAAAGGGTAAGCTTACGTCACCAATTCCGGTAAGCAGTATTGCCACAGAGGATTATCCAACACCTGCTGCCCGACCTGCATACAGCGTATTGGATAAGAATAAAATATTGAAAGCTCTTCCTGAAATTAGCATTGAGCATTGGCAAGATCAGCTGGCGGATATGATAGGCGAATTGACTAGCGATTAGTTTTGTTTGGCCCTTTGCCTTAGGTATTAAATATGGCCGCAGATGCCAAGTATTAAATTATATATATGACGCTGTAAGCACCTTTGATTGCAGCCATTACTAGATAAGATAACAGAAGTAGTTAGGACAGATTATGAGCAAGATCTTACTTGTTACAGGGGGAGCCGGTTTTATTGGCGCCAATTTTATTCATTACTGGATGAAAAAGTATCCAAACGATCGAATTATTGCTCTCGATGCTCTAACCTATGCTGGTAATTACGCAAACCTAGAACCAGTTGCAAAAAACGATAATTTTAGCTTTGTTCATTGCAATATTTTGGAGCAGGAGAAAGTTGAGCAGATATTACGTGAAGAAAAAGTCGATACTCTTGTTCACTTTGCTGCAGAATCTCATGTAGATCGCTCAATTTTAGGCCCAGATGCTTTTCTCGAAACTAATATTATGGGCACGCATAGCTTACTTAAAGCTGCTAAAAAAGTTTGGCTGGATGAAGGCTTACTGCCTGAAAACCATCGTTTCCATCATGTTTCAACGGATGAGGTATATGGTACCCTTGAGCCTGAAGATCCACCCTTCAGAGAGGATACACCCTATGCTCCTAACTCTCCTTATTCTGCAAGTAAGGCGGCTTCTGATCATTTAGTACGCTCCTACCATCATACTTATGGATTACAAGTGAGCACTTCTAACTGTTCAAACAACTATGGTCCATATCACTTTCCTGAAAAGCTTATTCCACTTGTTATTACCAATATCTTGTTTGATAAGCCTTTGCCTATTTATGGCGACGGCCAACAAATTCGCGATTGGTTATATGTCGAAGATCATGCGCGAGGTATTGATCTTGTTATACATAAAGGTGAGGTAGGCGATACTTATAATATTGGTGGCATTAATGAATGGGCTAATATTGATATTGTAAAACTAATATGTGCACTTATGGACGAGCAGTTTAAGGATAATAGTGAATTAAAAGACAGATTTCCTGAGGCCAAATCTGCTCATGCGCAAGCATCCGAATCACTGATTACTTACGTTAAGGATCGACCAGGACACGATCGGCGTTATGCGATAGATCCAAATAAGGCCAATAGTGTATTAAACTATCAACCACAGGAATCGTTTGAAACGGGCATCCGTTTAACTATTGAATGGTATCTTGCAAATCAACAGTGGTGGGCTTCCGTTATGGATGGCTCGTATAAAGAGTGGGTTGATAAGCAGTACAATTGATTCGGCTATACTTTCGCTGGTAACAAAAATAAAAAGGGGATATGTATGACTAAATGTTTATTGGGACTAATAGCTATTTTTGTTTTGAGCGGGTGTAGTAGTTCTAGCTTAATTCTAGAAAGGCCTGACTTATCAACCGTTGATACTCTCGGTGAGTATCGAATTGGTGTTGGCGATGAGCTACGTATCAATGTCTGGAAAAATGCTGAACTTTCAATGAGCGTGCCTGTTCGTCCTGATGGTAAAATATCACTGCCTTTAATCGGTGATATAGAAGCTCGCGGTTTATCTGCTAACGAGCTATCAAGGAATATTACTAAAAGCTTGGAAACATACTTGCGTAGTCCACAAGTGGGTGTGATTGTTACTAATGCGGGCAGCGTTGACTATCTACTTAGAGTAAGAGTGACGGGTGCTGTGGATAGTCCGTTATCTTTGCCTCACAAAGATGGAATGACAGTATTGGATTTAGTGCTGGAGGCCGGCGGTCCAACGCAGTATGCATCGAGTAATAGAGCCAAGCTCTATCGCAAGGTTGATGGCCAGGTAAAAATTTACCCCATCAAATTGCACGATATTCTCAATAAGGGGAAACTGGATACCAATTATCTTCTTGCTCCCTCAGATATTGTTACCGTTCCGGAAAGACTTTTCTAGACTGAAAAGTGGGCACTGAAACATGGATAGCCAAAATACATTAAAGCAGTTTTTTCGAGCTGTCTTTCATGAGCTTTTTAGGTCAAAAAATAAATATAACTTATTGGCTTCGATTGTTCTTTTATCGCTGGTAGCAGTGGGATATTTTTGGAAGGAATCCTACACTTCCTACGCTACAATTACTGTTAGTGCGCGGTTGTTAAACAATATTAATAGTGGCTCAAAAACAGACTCTGAACACGTACAACATGTACTTGATATTGCTGATTCGCATATGTTTGCTGAGCGCATGGCGTCTCACTTTTTATCCTCTTCTGATACACAAAATTATCTATCAAAAGAAGAGCTTATCAATAGTTTTATTGATCGAAGTAATTTTTCCCATGAAGGCAGCAATATTGTTGTATTGTCATACAGCGCAGATAATCCTGATGAAGCTTTACGAACATTGCAACTTACTTTGCAAAAGCTTATTGATATATCTGTACCGCTGGATAAACTGAATGCGCTAAAACAAAAATACCAAGTTATCAAAGAAAGCCAAGCGAATGCTAAGCAGGAGCTTAAAAATAAGAAAGAGCAAATTCGCGGCTTAGCTCGTGCAGTTAATGGTTCTAGTAGTCGAAGCGTTGAACGAATACGATCTATTCGTGAGTCTTTACAAGACGTCGATGTTAATATTAGCGCTGTAAACGCTAAAATTGATCGAATTCGCGATAAGTTAAAACTAGAGGAAGAGCTACAACATTCAAAGCAACAGTTGAATGAGTTGCTTAAGCAACAACAAAAAATAATCTCTAACCTTGAAAGAAACGAAGAAATATATTCTCCAACATCCTCAGAAATAGTATCTCTGCAGCAAGAGTTGGACAGTGTTAATATTAAAATCGCAAGTCTTAAAGCAAACTCTAAGCTTTATATTGACGGTTCCAAAACTCTATACGAGCAGCTACGAGCCCAGGAAACTCTAGCTCAGGTAGAAATAGTATCTCTGCAGAGCCGCAAAGAATCTCTTACTCAACTAATCGCTAACGAGGAAGAGAAAGTGGCAGCTGAGCTGGCGCAAAATAGCGAAGTAGCGCAATACCAGCAAGAGTATGAATTGATTACCGCTGAGTATGACGGACTTAAAGCCGCACGTGCGAAAAATCTGGGTATGCAGCAGCAAATAGAGAAAAACCTCCCTAATATTGTTGTACTTGAAGAGCCTAGTTTGCCAGAAGAATATATAGGTTTAGGTTTTATCGAATTTCTAATAATGGGCCCTATTGTCGCTTTCCTTCTCCCTTTAAGTATCGCCGCTGCATTAGTATTAACCGATTCGAGAATACGTACCTGCAACCAACTAAAGAGTACACTCCCTTCAAGCGTTAAGCTTCTAGGGGTTATTCCTCACCACGATTCACCAGAAACTCTGCGTGTTTTCCGTGAAGCTGTAATTGGCTTATTTGCATGGGGTGTTTTTGTATTTAGTGTCTACGCCACCATCGGTGTTATTGGGTTGAAAGGTTAGCCATATGGATATAGTAAAGTTACTACGCCCTTTCAAACTAACATTACTGTCGTTATTGCCATTGCTCACAATAAATGAAGTGGTGTTTGCTCAAACGGCTGAGAGAACAAATAATCGTCTTAATGGAAGTTTATTTGTGCGTTCGATTCGAGTTGATAATGGCGCGGGAGCAGATGGAGCAAATGAACAAACCAGCGAAACTCAAACCCAATATGGTGGAACACTTGCCGGTGGTTGGGTTTCAGAGTTAAGCGCTCTGTCTTTAAATTATCAGCTTACCGAGACACACTTCGGTGAAGATACTCAACCCGACGACTCTTTACTTAGTGGCGCTTCTAATTTCTCTTTGGGCAATGAATCTACCTTTTATGGTTTTTCTGCCGAACACTCTATTCGGCGAGTGTTGAGGAATCCAGGGACCTCTCCAATTTTGGTTAGCAACACAGACGATAGGGAAATCTATGTTTTATCCCCTTTATTGAGAACGCATGTGTTCGATACCTTTAGTGCCGAGTTGATATTTAACCACTCTCAGGTGGATTTTAGCTCAAGTGATACTAATGACTCTGAAGTTAAAGGTGCCGATTTGCGTTTAATTCGCTATGTATCACCTATTCGTGAATTATCCTTTACCCTAGGGCAGAGAGAGATTGAATATAAAGTTATTGATGTGGCCAACTATGAAACCCAGACGCTTGCTGCACGCCTAGATACGGAACATCGACGTTTTGATTACTATATTGAGCTTGGTATAACGAAAATTGAACCAGCTGTAGGGGAGAGTGTTTCTAAGCCTGTTGTAGACTTTGCTTTAAATTCAAATCTTGTGGGTAATCGTTTGTCGATATTTTTCAATCGCACTGTTAGTGATTCTTCACAAGGAAACGGTAACGATAGTTTTTTCTCTACTGAGGTGTCTTTTGATAGCTCTTTGACTCAAAGTGATCAGATAGTGAGATCTTCAGGTGGTGTAGGCTGGGCCTATGAGTTACTTTGCGCTCGTTGTGGTGTTGGCCTCAGCTCTGGTTTTGAGAAGGCAGAGTATTTGAATTTTGATGAGAATGATACAAGGCAGGTGTTTGGCGATATAAATTTCGGTTACCAATTCTCGCCTGCTCTTTCAAGCCAGATGAGTGTGCGTGCGAGTAAAACGAAATTTACCAGTGTTTCATCATTGCGGGCTGATACTGACAGCCTAGTTGGACGTCTAACATTGTCTTATCGAGTAAATCGATCTCTCAACCTTGAATTTCAGTACGAGAGAGATAAGAGAGACTCGGATGATAATATCAATAGTACCGTCGTAAACTCTCTAAGTCTGCTTGCTACCTTGCGTATACAGTAAGTGATTATTTAATCCTGCTCTTTTGCCTCTTTTTTGTGCATAAAACGTCTAAGTGTGCAGCGCAGAATATTCATTGATTTGTTGATTAGTTTTACATGTTCTTAGAATGTGACGCATATCATATTAAATTCTAATTCGATTAAATCGCAAGCTAAAATATAACAGAAAAATATATATATGGTTATTTTTATTTTGAAACTGGCATAAGTTTAACTTTTTGTCACTTTTTAGTGCATTTTAATGAACATTAATATTCGAAATAAAAATTAAAAAATATCTATTTATTCGTTTTTTAATTCTGCAATGCAAAATAATGTGGCAGTTTATCTTTTTCCTGCTGTTTCTGACCGAGTGTGTCAGGTATTTATACAGTAGTAAAAATGAAGAAAAAGAGGTGGCGCAAAAAACATCAACGAAAAACACTTTTTATACTAAAAATAACTAAGGCCAAAAAAAAACCACTTGTAAGTCTTTGTTTTTTAAAGAAAAAATATTTTAGTCGCAATTCGGCTGGAGAATGTGATTATGTGGCACAGCCTATGCATATAAGAAGTCAACAAACGTTAGTGTACCGAGCAGTAATAAGGTACTTAATCTGACAAGGACTTAAATATCAGGTATTCACATGAAATCTAAAATTATATTTTTTATAAACTTTTTAATCGTCGCAAGTTTGTTTTCTCAAGCCGCTTCTGCAGATGGAGCAGAATGGTTTGTTCCTGCAATTGATGAACCTATCTACCTCACAATCTGTGGTCTAGCTCTGTTGTTTTTAGGAACATTCAAAGGGCGCCGTGCTAACTAATTTATGTGAATCAATTCAGGCTATCTCAGTTACTACAGTTAAATTTTAGTATAGCCTGAATGTGCTTCTATTGTAGAAATAGATATTTGCAACCTTACCCCAATTCATTGCGCTCCTTTTTTCATAATTTTCAGCTTTAATAGTTTTTGCTTTAAGAGTAGATTTGTATAGCAATATGCCTTTCCTAGAGCCATGCTACTAGGCTTATGGCTTTGCTATTTTTCTATTATCCTTATTAGCAAGCGAGAAAGTGAGAGTTATTGCGCTAGTAGATGAGTTTATTTAATGTCAAATACCGATTTTCATAAAACACATAATTTTCGACGCAAAAGACTACTTCAAAACCACGATACCTTAGTGCAATGGATACAACAAATCCTTAACATCATGGTCGTGGTGGTATCATTAGTTGGGCTGACTTATTGGCGAGATGGCTTCATCGGTGCCCATTACCGAGCGATGCTCGCCTTTGCTGTTCTAGTAATGATTATTACTTATCACATGTTTGGTGTACTGCGCCGCTTTGACAGTGTGTTGGGTGGTATTCAACATTTAGCCAGAGCTTGGGGCGTAGTTATTATTGTTCTCGCTTGGGTCGCTTTTCTTACCAAGACATCTGAAGAATATTCGCGCCAGGTAATTGTTTATTGGGCATTTTTGTCATTTGTACTGCAGTCTCTCGTATTTCTGCTGACATATGAAGGCTACAAAATATATCGAATAAAATATCGAGAACGCATTCCTGCTCTTATTATTGGAACTGGCACTGTTGCTAAGCATTTAGCATCCAGTATCTCTAATAATATTTGGCTCAACGATAAAATTGTTGGTGTTATCAACTATGGTGATGACCAGGATAATAAATGGCAATTAGATTATCCCCCTTTACTTGGAACAGAAGCTGATCTAGACGAAATTGTAGAAAAATATGGTATTCGACGTGTATATGTCGCATTACCTTTTCACTTGATTCGTCATATCAAGGATGTGCAAGATTTATTGATAGATTCTAATTTGGATTTGGTATGGGCGCCGGATATTTTTGAATTCCGTTTGCTCAATCACAGTGTACGCGAAGTGGCTGGCGTTCCTCTGCTCAATTTAAATGAGACGCCATTGATGGCTGGTGGCCCGGCATTCATGAAATCTGTAATGGATAAAACAGTTGCGCTATTGGCGATATTAACTCTGAGTCCTATTTTAATCGTGTTCTCACTTTTGGTTAAATGCACGTCATCTGGACCTATCATTTTTAAGCAGGTACGTGATGGCTGGGATGGCAAAAAATTCTACGTCTACAAATTCCGTAGTATGTTTGTGCATACTCCCGATACGGTAGTTAAGCAGGCGACAAAGGGAGATGCACGGATCACAAGAGTGGGTGCATTTATGCGTAAGACTAGTATTGATGAACTTCCACAATTATTTAATGTACTAGAAGGTAGTATGTCATTAGTGGGGCCGAGGCCTCATGCTGTATCTCATAATGAGTACTATTCTGACAAGGTTCGCGCTTATTTAGCTAGACACCGTATCAAGCCCGGTATGACAGGGTTAGCACAGATCAATGGCTTACGTGGAGAAACAGAAACCCTCGATCTGATGAGTCGACGTGTAGAGTTGGATTTAGAATATATCAGTAACTGGTCACCACTACTGGATCTTAAAATTCTATTCCTTACGCCCTTTGCTTTGTTTTCTAAAAAGGCCTACTAATCTTCCAGGCAATTATAGAATAGAGGCTATTGGCTATGCGCCCTTATACCGAGGAAGTGGATAAGCGCGCATAACCAATAGCCTCTTTCAAATATGCTGTTATGGTGTTTTTTCCCAAGGGTTTTTATAAAAGCCTAATTTTTGCTTTACAATAAGCCACAGAAACGGTAAATCATCGACCAAGTAACGTTTGGCCAGACGCCCTGGCTCTTGGAGTAATCGATACAGCCATTCCAAACCGGCCTTTACCATCCAACGGGGGGCGCGTTTGACTGCCCCAGCTTGAAAATCAATTGTTGCGCCGATAGCAAAGAAAAGTTTTATATTGCTAAGTTTATCTTTGTATTGATAAATCCATTTTTCTTGTTTTGGCGCACCGACTCCTACAGCAAGAACTGTAGCGCCAGATTGTTCAATCATGGCAACGATTTTGTCGCATTCTTGTTTGTCTTTTTCAAATCCAAATGGAGGTGAGTAACCGTTTATAACAATATTGGTACCCGCTTTTTTGTTGAGTGTTTCTTGCGCAATTTTTACAGACTCTTCTGTGCCACCGAGTAAGAAAATTTTTACCTTATCGGTGTTGTTTTTATTGTGTTCACAGTAGGCTGGAAATAAATCTGAGCCAGCTATTTGTTCTATAACTCCCTTGCCTGGGTATAAAAGCTTTGATAAAAGCTGAATAACACGGCTGTCACAAACAATGTGTTCAGAACGCACATAACACTCGTAAAAATCTCGATCTTTTTGTAGTTTAACAAAGTGGTCAATATTAGGAGTGACCACAATACCTTCTTCCAGCTGTTCCAAAAAGTCCTTGAACGTCCAGTTGTGAACATCTAGATTTAAAATTTTTAAGGTTTCCATTTAATCTCTATTTCCTGTGAGATAATAAGTTGTTTGTGATAGTTATTTATTAAATTTTAAACACTTACTCAGCCATATAATCATCTTTGAGTTTGACGTAGTTTTGTGCAGAATATGTGAAAAATGATTTCTCAGACTCTTTAAGTTCTCTAGCCTGCTTGCATGGGCTACCAACATAGAGATAGCCGCTTTCTAATTTTTTCCCTGGCGGTACTAGAGTGCCAGCAGCCACAACAACATCATCCTCGATTTCTGCTCCGTCTAATACTGTCGCACCGATACCGATTAATACACGGCTACCTACTGTACAGCCATGAAGGCAGGCATTATGACCAATCGTTACATCTTCACCAATGGTTAGTGGCCAGCCGCCTTTGTTGTAATCACTGGCATGAGTAATGTGCAATACTGCGCCATCTTGCACACTGGTTCGTGCGCCTATGCGAATACTGTGCATATCACCACGAATTACTGCGCAGGGCCAAACGGAAACGTCATCTCCTAAGTCGACATCGCCGATTACCACTGCTGAGTCATCGACAAAAACCCTATCGCCTAAGTTGGGTAAGGTATCTTTATAGGGTCTAATAGACTTGCAATTAGGCACATTGAGCTCCAAATAGATTAAAAATAAAAGCAAAGATGTGAAATATTTGCCTGGAGTTTATTTATCCGTAAAAAAACACTCGGGTATATTATCTACGTATACATATGAATCATATGAGTGTGAATAGGCTCTAAGATTATATTAAGTCTTGCTACAGCGCAAAAAGCAGATTTTCTTAACCATATATGAGGTGTTAAAGAATGACCAACCCACTTATCGAGACACATATATTGCCGCCATTTAATAGTATTCAAGCCGCGGATGTTGTGCCGGCAATTGAAGGCTTAATTAAAATGGCAGAAAGTGGGTTAGAACGCCAGCTAAAAGATAATAAGGAGCCTTCTTGGGAGAATTTGATGGCACCCATAGAGGCACGAGATGACCTTATTAGCCAGGCCTGGTCGCCTATTAGTCATTTAAATGCGGTAAAGAACTCTGAGGAGTTACGTACAGCCTATGAGCAGGCTGATCAGTTATTGACATCTTATTACACAGGCTTTGGTCAAAATGAGGATCTGTTTAAAGCCTACAGTGCATTGTTGGACTCAGAGAGCTTTGAACAGCTTGATCAACCCAAAAAGCAAGCATTGCTGCATGCAGTTAGAGATTTTAAACTATCAGGCGTGGCCTTAGCTGGAGAGGCAAAAGAAGAATTTAAATCCATTAAAGCTCAACTCTCGGCCTTAACAACAGCATTTTCAAATAATGTTCTAGATGCGAGTAATGGCTGGTTTTATCATTTGGAAGACGCCGATAGATTGGCCGGCTTACCTGAGTTTCTTGTCCAGGCTGCACAAAGTGCTGCTAAAGAAAAAGAATTGAGTGGTTATGTTTTTACTCTAGATCTGCCAGTGTATTTTACGTTAATTTCTCAAGCTGAAGATCAAGAATTGCGCAGAGTCATGTACGAGGCCTACTCTACGCGAGCATCACAAGAAGGTCCTACGGCTGGGCAGTGGGATAATACTGAAATCATCGACAAAATTATGAACCTGCGCCAGAAACTTGCGGAACTTCTTGGCTATAACAATTATGCTGAAGTTTCGCTGGCTTCTAAAATGGCGGAATCTCCCGCGCAAGTCATTGAGTTTCTTGAAGACCTAGCTAATAAAACACGTCCTTTTGCTCTGCAGGAATTAGATGAACTTCAGGCTTTTGCCAAGCAGCAAGGGTTAGAAGAGTTAAACGCGTGGGATATTCCCTACTACTCAGAGCAACTTAAATTAAAAAAATACAATGTCTCGCAAGAAGTGTTGCGTCCTTATTTTCCCCTCGATGTGGTTCAAGAAGGTTTATTTAAAGTCGTAAAATCTTTGTACGGTATAGATGTTAAGCCAGCTTCCGCACAGGTGTGGCACGATGATGTTAAATATTATGAGATAAGCAAAGATAATAAAAAAATTGCGGGTTTTTATTTTGATCTTTATGCGCGCGCAAAAAAACGTGGCGGTGCGTGGATGGCAGATTGTCGTGTGCGCAGAGTAAATGATGGCCAGCTGCAGTTACCTGTCGCCTTTCTTGTGTGTAATTTCAATGCGCCTGTAGATGATAAGCCTTGTTTACTTACCCATAGCGAAGTTACCACTTTGTTCCATGAATTTGGTCATGGCTTACATCATATGCTAACTAAAATGGAGGTATCTGCGGTTAGTGGCATTAATGGTGTGGAATGGGATGCGGTAGAATTACCGAGCCAATTTATGGAGAATTTTTGTTGGCAACCAGAGGTACTTGATTTCCTCTCAAAACACTACCAGACGGATCAAGCACTACCAAAGGAAATGCTAGCTAATATGCTAGCGGCAAAGAATTTTCAGTCCGCCTTACAAATGTTACGTCAGCTTGAATTTGCTATATTCGATTTGCGCCTACATATGGAGTATGGGGATAAGGCCTTTGTTGGTGTGCAGCAATTATTAGATGATGTGAGAGAAAAAGTGGCGGTTATAATCCCGCCAAGGTTTAATAAGTTCCAAAATGGTTTTTCCCATATTTTTGCTGGTGGATACGCAGCAGGATACTATAGCTATAAATGGGCGGAAGTATTATCTGCTGACATTTTTGCCGCGTTTGAAGAAGAAGGTGTTTTTAATCCTGAAACTGGGCAGCGGTTTTTGCAGGAAGTATTAGAAAAGGGCGGCTCGCAAAATGCTATCGAGCTATTTAAAAATTTCCGCGGGCGGGAGCCGAATGCAGAAGCTTTGCTCAAGCATTCGGGTTTAGTTTTATGAATAAAAAATTACAGAAGCGTTTCATAGCGGGTGCTGTTTGTCCACAATGTGCTGCAATGGACACATTAATCATGTTCAAAGAAAACGATGAAGAGTATCGAGAATGCGTTGATTGCGGATTTAAAGATAAACTGATCTTTAAATCCCAAATGGGCGAATTGACAACTCGTGTTAACAAAACAGAAGAAGATATTAAAAACGAAACGCAAGTTGTGAAGTTGGTTGATATTAACAGCAAGAAGTAAGGTGAGTATCCACTAAATAAATGAGAGCTTTGATGACAAGTTTTGTTAGTGTAATCCCAAGATAAATTTTTTTAACGAAATATTACGCTTTAATGTATTAGTGTACTACTTTGATATCATTAAGGCATTTTCTATCCAAAGAAAAGAAAGAATCTCCAGCTAGACATGGCCATTGCTGGAGATCTTGTTTCCAGCCTTCTAAACGCCTTTTATTAACGTAGTTAACAAATTTTTCATTTTTCTCGAAGCTTTCAGGCTTAAATAGTGTCTCGATACTATAATGCACCGCAAGATCTAATTCGTTAGCAAAACCCTCTCCTAGTATTTCGTGAATCAGCACATTGGACATGGTCATATCCATCGGTGCCAATGGAATACCGGCAACCATCATAAGCCTATCACTGAGCTCCTCTATTAAACGGTGAGCAAGATAGGCATCATCAATCAAGGCTTGTAATCCTTTATAATCTTCTTCAGTTTGTTCAGAAGAAACTAGAAAATAGTCCTCAGCAATATTAATAAATTGTTTAGTGAAATCATAAATACCCGCTTCATAAGTAAGCTCTTTTATAGCTTTTATAAAGTCAGGAACATGTTCTATATAACAGGTTACAAAGTTAATTAGAGCTTCGACGGTGTTGTTTTCGGGGAGAGAGATGCTTTTATGAAGTGAGGGAAGTTTTAATGTGATATGTTTTTGCAGTGAGCGCTCATTCTCTTCTTGCAACCTCGCTGCAGCAATGGATCGCCTAATCTGTAAAATTCTTTGCTCGTTCATAACTCGATTTCCAAAGCGCTAACAGGCCCAATTAAGATTCGCGCGGGAGACCTATTAAACACCTTATTTTACAGCATTAATTTGCTGTGTATTCCAAAAATCGATTAAATATCGACAAAAACTCGATTTATCGTAAAATTATGTAAATGGAGGCCGAAAACTTCATTTTTTATAGGGGTTATTAAGCCAGTAGTTTTTCTGAGTAAGTGATATGTAAGCGAGGGCTAAGCTCGCGCCTCTTGACAAGTTAAAAATTGTAAAAGCCAACCATAAACCATGATTTCCCATAAACTGGAAGAACCACCAAACCAGTAAGAAACCAAATAAAACGGAAAACAACATAGCGTTACGCATAATGCGTGTCTGACCTGCCCCTACGAATATCCCGTCAAATGCGTAAGCCCATATATTGCTTAGAGGAACAATAAACAACCACGCTACATGTTTTTTTGCGCTATCAGCGACGCTTTGGATATCTGTCAGTAGATCAATAATATTGGAGCCTAACAGTATAAAAAACAGGCTTAACAAAATAGAGATAAGAAATGCGGTAAGTGTTGAAACAATACTCGCCTGATGAAATGCATGGATATTCTTTGCTCCTATCGCTTGTGCCGTCAAAGTTTCTGCCGCTAGAGCGTATCCGTCGAGGAAAAATGCCACGAATAATACACATTGAAAAAGTATGGCATTAGCTGCCAGTACATCATTGCCAAAATGGGCGCTCTGAGAATTAAAAAAATTGATTACAAATAATAGTGAAAGTGTCCTGATCATTAGATCCAGGCCCAACTTAAGGTTTTCACTTAACCCCTTCCATGTTATCCATCTGCTTGGCTGCCACTGCTTGCTATTGAGGAAATGCCATATGTACAGTAGGGCAAACACACATGAAGCACATTCGGCAATTAATGTCGCCAGTGCTGCACCTTTTGCATCTAAACCTAAGTGAATGATAAAGATGTAATCTAACACTACATTAATGATGTTAGCCGAAATAGTAATAACAAGCGGGACTTTGGTATTTTTTAGACCAATTAGCCACCCCATAGCGACATAACTAATGAGTACTGCGGGAGCTGAATATATCCTTATGGAGCAATATTGTATTGCTGTGTCGATTAAATCTTGATCGGATGCAATTACCCACAAAGTGAATGGGACTAATAAGGATTGCAAAACAATCAGCCCGCACCCTATCAACAGAGCTAGGCTGGTGTTTTGAGTTAAACATAATATTGCTTTCTCTGGTGCTTTAGCGCCAATTGCTTGTGCGGTGATACTGGTTGTCCCCATACGTAAAAATGCGAACATCCAATAAAATAGTGCGATAACGTTACTACCAATAGCAACTGCGCCGAGAAAAAGTGGATCTTCCAGGTGTCCAAGCATCGCTGTATCTGCCAAGCCCATAAGCGGCACTGACATATTGCTCAAAATCATCGGCCAGGCTAGAGACCACGCTTGTTTGTGAGGGAGGGCTCGCAGCCCAGATAAGGAAAAATACTGTCTTGTCATCTAGTATATGAACATGTGAATAGAGTGTCTTTTTACAAAAAAGCACGTCTATGTGTCTAAAGGCCTTACTTTTCGGTCACTTGTGCCGTTATAATCCCGGCCTGCGACAAATTGCCACGGAAAGTATCCAGATAACAAGGCATACATTAAAAATAATAAGGGTGCAGTAACGAAAGCTGCTTTTTTGAGCAAAATTAATGTAAAGACAATAAGAGCTTAAATGAGAATGATTTTATTTTTTAATAAAAGCCTTCACATAGAAGTTCTTCAAAATCATCAACGACTAATTATAACGGAGAAGGGGTGGTGTTAAGTACTTCCAAGCGTTCGCTCGCTCTGCTATTTGCCACTATTCTTGCGCTACTTCCAGCGTTAAGTTTTGGCGGTGACCTGCAGTTTAATATGACCGAAGGCGTAACTGAGGTGAGCAGAGAGGTTTACGGCCTCCATATGCTGATTTTTTACGTCTGTTGTGCCATTGGTGTTGTAGTTTTTGGCGCAATGTTTATCAGCATGTATTTGCACCGTAAGTCTCGAGGTGCGAAAGCGTCAAATTTTCATGAAAGTGTGACTCTTGAATTGGTGTGGACGATTATTCCCGCACTTATCTTGATTGCAATGGCATATCCAGCAACACTTACATTGAAGAAAATTTATAACTCTGACAATGCTGAAGTGGATATCCTAGTAACAGCTTATCAGTGGAAATGGCGCTATGAGTATTTGGGTGATGAAGTTAGCTTCTTCTCAAACTTGTCGACACCGCGATCTCAGATTCGCAATGAAGAGGAAAAAGGCGAGAACTACCTCTTGGAAGTTGATGAACCGCTTATCGTTCCTGTTAACAAGAAAGTACGCTTCCTAGTCACGGCGGCAGATGTAATCCACAGCTGGTGGATTCCTGAACTAGCTGTTAAGCGTGATGCCATTCCAGGCTACACTAATGCTGCATGGACTTTCATCGAGGATGAAGGTGTCTACCGCGGGCAGTGTGCTGAGCTATGTGGTAAAGACCATGGCTTTATGCCAATTGAAGTGCATGCTGTGTCTGAAGAAAAGTACGCTGCATGGTTAGCTGATAAAAAGGCTAAAGTTGCCGAAATTAAAGCGGCTTCTGAGAAAACATTCACCTTCGAAGAGCTTTATGCCCAGGGTGAAAAAGCTTACGCCACCAGCTGTGCTGCTTGTCATGGTACCCAAGGTGAAGGTCTTGTTGGCCCGGCAATCAAAGGCAGTGCTATTGCCACAGGTCCTGTTGCTAATCATTTAGACATTGTCATCAACGGTAGTGCTAATAACCCAATGATGGCCGCCTATGGCCCTCAATTAGATCCAGTGACACTGGCTTCTATCATCACTTTTCAACGTAATGCGTTTGGTAACAATATGGGCGACTCCGTTCAGCCAGTCGATATTGTGACATTCAAGCAAGGCCAATAGGAGACTTAAAAGATGGCACATGGTCCTGCGAAAGGCTTATCTCGTTGGTTGTTCACAACCAACCATAAAGACATAGGTAGTATGTACCTATGGTTTAGTTTTATGATGTTTTTTCTCGGCGGTATTTTTGCTTTAGTGATCCGCGCCGAGTTGTTCCAGCCAGGTTTACAAATTGTTGAGCCTGACTTCTTTAACCAGATGACCACCATGCATGGTTTGGTGATGGTATTTGGTGCGGTGATGCCAGCTTTTACAGGCTTAGCTAACTGGATGATCCCGATGATGATCGGTGCACCTGATATGGCGCTGCCTCGTATGAACAACTGGAGTTTCTGGATTCTTCCTTTTGCTTTTGCCTTACTAGCATCTACGCTGTTTATGGAAGGCGGTGCTCCTAATTTTGGTTGGACATTCTACGCTCCACTATCCACAACTTATGCTAATGACACTGTAACATTCTTTATTTTCGGTGTTCATATCATGGGTGCAAGCTCGATCATGGGTGCGATCAATATTGTCGCTACCATTTTGAATATGCGTGCTCCTGGCATGACGCTAATGAAAATGCCTCTGTTTGTATGGACGTGGCTGATCACTGCTTACTTGCTGATTGCGGTAATGCCGGTTCTTGCAGGTGTAGTAACTATGATGCTTATGGATATCCATTTCGGTACCAGCTTCTTCGATGCTGCCGGTGGTGGTGACCCAGTATTGTTCCAGCATGTCTTCTGGTTCTTTGGGCATCCAGAAGTATATATTATGATCTTGCCTGCTTTCGGTATCGTCAGTGCGATTATCCCAACTTTTGCTCGCAAGCCTTTGTTTGGTTATTCCTCAATGGTATACGCAACGGCTTCTATTGCTTTCCTCAGCTTCATTGTTTGGGCTCACCACATGTTTACTGTTGGTCTGCCACTATTTGGCGAACTTGTCTTCATGTATGCCACCATGCTGATTGCGGTTCCCACCGGTGTGAAGGTATTTAACTGGGTAACTACTATGTGGAAAGGTTCAATGACCTTTGAGACCCCTATGTTGTTCTCTATCGCCTTCGTTATCTTATTCACTATCGGTGGTTTTTCCGGTTTGATGTTGTCTATCGCTCCGGTGGATTTCCAATACCACGATACCTACTTTGTGGTTGCTCACTTCCACTATGTATTAGTTCCAGGTGCGATCTTCTCCATTACGGCAGCTGTCTACTACTGGTTGCCTAAGTGGAGTGGTAATATGTATAACGAGACTTTGGGCAAGGCGCATTTTTGGTTGGCCTTTGTGGGTCTAAATGTGACTTTCTTCCCTATGCACTTTTCTGGTCTAGCAGGTATGCCTCGTCGTATTCCTGACTACAACCCACTATGGGCAGATTGGAACATGATTTCTTCCATCGGTGCATTCTTGTTTGGTGCGGCACAAGTATTATTCTTATACATTGTGATACGTACAATCGTTAGTGGTAAGAAAGCAACTCAAGAAGTGTGGGAAGGTTCCCACGGTTTGGAATGGTCCGTGCCATCTCCAGCGCCCTACCACACATTTAGTACTCCTCCAGAAGTGAAATAAGTAGAGGATTGATATGGCGGCAAAAGACGATAAGCAAAATGTTCAAATGACCATGGCAAAGCTGTTTGGCTTTTCCGTTGTAATGTTTGCATTTGCGATTTGGGTGATGCCGCCATTGTATGATTTGTTTTGTGAAGTGACGGGGCTTAACGGTAAAACCAAAGGTAAGTATGAGGCTGTTGCTGCTGAGGTTGACACTAGCCGCACGGTCACTGTTCAATTTGTTACCATTAACAATGACAGTATGCCTTGGGGATTTAAGCCGAAAGAATTCTCTGTAGATGTTCACCCGGGGGAGGCGGTAAATACATATTTTATCGCTCGTAATCCCACCAAAAATGTAATGATTGCGCAGGCTATTCCTAGTTTAGCGCCAAAGAATGCAACAGATTACTTTCATAAAACCGAATGTTTTTGTTTTAACAGCCAGACCTTAGAGCCTGGTGAAGAAGCAGAGCTGGGACTGCAATTCATTGTCGATCAAGATCTACCTCGCGGGGTAAAGACGATCACTTTATCGTACAGCCTGTTTGACATAACCGATATGATGCCTGCAGGTGAGAAAGCAAAAGCAGATACGTCACAGGCGGCAAATCACATAAACGAACCTTTAATAATAACCGCAAAAAATCTATAGAATTCAGCGGGGCAATAGACGACTATGGATCACAAACACGAAAATTATTACGTACCAGAACAGAGTAAATTACCTCTGTTCGCCTCAATCGGTCTGTTTTTGACCGTATTTGGTTTAGGTGGATGGCTCAATGACGTCAAGGCCGGTGTAGATGGCAGTGGCGTTACTGTTTTTGTTTTGGGGCTGGCATTCTTTTGCTATGTCTTATACCAGTGGTTTGCAGCTGTTATCGACGAAAATATTCGCGGACTCAACAGTATGCAATTAAAGCGCTCATATGTTTGGGGTATGGGCTGGTTTATTTTCTCTGAAGTGATGTTTTTCGCTGCCTTCTTTGGCGGTCTTTACTATTTACGTATGCATTCGTTGCCAAACCTATCTTCTGGTGCTACGTCAGAATTATTGTGGAATAACTTCCAGGCAGAATGGCCGCTGATGACTACACCAGATCAGGCTTTAAATGGTGATAAAGCTACTGTAACTGGCCCAGGTGAAAATATGAGTAACCCAGGTTTAACTAATTGGTTTGGTTGGTTACCCTTCTGGAACACTTTGGTTCTGATCACTTCAAGTTTCACTGTTCATTTTGCGCATACAGCACTTAAGAATGATAATAAAAAGGGCTTTAATCTTTGGTTAGGTATTACCGTTGCCCTCGGTATCATTTTCTTGTTCTTGCAGGCCGAAGAGTATATTCATGCTTATCATGTGGGTTTAACCATTGACTCTGGTGCTTACGGAACAACCTTTTTCCTACTGACGGGTTTCCATGGTTTGCACGTAACCTTAGGTACTTTTATGCTGCTGGTGCAGTGGCTGCGTTCTATGTTTAAAAACCATTTCAATCATCACGACTGCTTTGGCTTCGAAGCTTCTAGCTGGTACTGGCACTTTGTTGATGTTGTATGGGTTGGTTTATTTCTTTTTGTATATATTTTAGGCTAGTTAGTTTGCTCTGGGGCCGCCATTTTATGGCGGTCCCAGGGAGCCGTATTCTTCAGTTTACCCGTTTGAATTCCATAGCCAATCGTTAGCATAAGTAAAGCTGCTACTACTATCCTGGTACCCAGTATATAAAGCGTTCGTTTTGAATCGGGAACGCTGATATCCTTCATAAGAAATACGAAGCCGCCGCTGAGGCAAGCTAACAACAATATAAACTCTATAACAATTAAAACCTTTAAGCCCATGTGTATCTCTCGATTAACCGTGTTTAATAAACCTGTGTGAGTTGTGAACTATAAAAGTGCCAACTCATAGATAGCAAAGATATAAATATCAACAAGAAGCCATATGACCGCAAATCAGAAGCTAACTTTCGATTTTAACTGGAAGCTCACCTTAAGTGTGGTTTTTCTTTTCCCAATTCTACTGCGTTTGTGTTTTTGGCAAATTGAGCGAGCAGAAGAAAAGAAAGTACTGGCTCAGCAATGGAAGTCACAACAAACTGCGCAAGCGATTCCACTGAACGAGGATGTAAATTTTAAAAATCGGCGCTTCGTCAGGGTTTACGCTTCTGGTAAATTCTTAATAAAAAAGTATTGGTTAAAAGAAAACCAAATTTATAATGGCCAACTAGGTTATAACGTCATCATGCCTTTTGCCAGCGAAGATGGGGAAATAGTGAGTGTTGACCGTGGCTGGGTGTTAGGTTCCCCTAGGCGTGATTACGTTCCCACATTTGAAACTCCCGCTAATAATGTTAGGATCACCGGCGTTCTAGTGGTGCCGAGTGATTCTAAATTAATTCGTGAAGCTGAGACCCGCGCGAAGAGCTGGCCACACAAAATTCTCGAAGTTGATATACCCATACTTAGCCGCCAAAGTGAGTTAGAACTCTATCCTAAGTTATTGCGTATAGATCCTGATAGTCCAGGTGCTCTTGATGTTATTTGGCGGCCTATCAATGCTTCCTCGGCAAAGCATTATGGCTATGCCTTTCAATGGGGTTTAATGGCCGTGGTATTAATTATTATGTACTTATTTGCAAGTACGAACCTTATGCAATTATTGAAAGGAGGACGTGAGTCCTGATGACAGCCGCAATATCGGATGAGCAAGCCCAGAAAAAAGGTCGCCGCACATTATTATTGGTGCTGGCAGTATCAGTTATGCCTGTTGCTGCCGCTTATATTATGTTCTTCACAGGTATCGGAGTACCCAGTAACACAGTTAATAATGGCGTGCTAATGGAGAAACCCCTGTCAATAAAAGAGATTATGCCCGCAGAGCAATGGGAGTCGGTTACAAGCGATAAGAAATGGCGTCTTCTGCTACCTTTGGGTGAAACGTGTGACGCAGCTTGTGAAAAAAACCTATATACAACGCGGCAGGTACACATCCGCTTAGCTGATAAAAGTGGACGACTAGAACGGTATTTGGTGAGTTACGGCGGCACTAAGAGTGATGCTTACGCTGAAAAAATCAAGCCCGAGCACCCTTTGCTAAAGCATGTCAGTGTCTCGAAAAGAGACTGGCTGCACTGGATCGAGCAGTCTCCCATCATTCAGCAAACCTTGAGTCAGCCTTACTATCTTCTAGTGGATCAAGAGGGTGTGGCGATGATGATATACACGGAGAAACAACACGGTAATGAGCTGTTAAAAGATATCAAGCGTGCTCTCAAATACTCTATTGACTATCAGTAATTATTGAATTGACGATGAATAAAACCTTATCCCGGCTAAGCATTATTTCCGTATTGTTAGCATTAACTGTCGTTGTATTAGGTGCTTTTACTCGCCTTGCGGATGCAGGACTTGGTTGCCCCGATTGGCCTACTTGTTATGGTCATTTGTGGGTGCCAACCAGTGATAGTGATGTTGCCATTGCCAATGAAAAGTTTGTTGATACACCTGTTGAGCATCACAAAACGTGGCCTGAGCAGCTGCATAGAATTATTGCGTCAAGTTTAGGGTTATTAATACTAGCGATATTTTTCTATGCCTATCGTGGTGCCGAAGAGAAGCAGCCTAAAGGTAGCGTGCTGATATTACTGATTGTGCTTGTTGCTGGAACTATCGCAAGGATTGCGATTGGCGACGATATGGATTTTTATTTATGGCTGTTAGTAGGTGCATACTTTCTAAATTTGGCCCGATTAGCCGCCAGAGCTAAGATTGGCTCTGCATCTTTTAAATTACCCGCGTTAATTGCTGGTCTGGTGATTTTACAGGGCTTTTTCGGTATGTGGACTGTTACGTTAAACCTCTGGCCTCAGGTGGTAACACTGCATTTATTAGGAGGATTTAGCACCTTAAGCTTATTATGGCTGCTATTTCAGCGGGTTGCAGGTTTGCACTGGTATGCAGATGCGAATGCGGTTATCTCGTTTATGCGTTTACGGCCAATTGCATGGTTAGCGCTGGTGGCTGTTATAATCCAGATCGCACTGGGTGGTTGGGTATCATCCAATTATGCGGCACTTGCCTGTCCGGATTTTCCTTTGTGCCAAAATTCCTTGTGGCCAGAGGCATCATTTGCCGATGGCTTCAATTTCCTGCAAGATATCGGCCCTAACTATCTTGGGGGGCAGCTAGATAATATAGCGCGTGTTGCTATCCACCTCAGCCATCGCATTGGTGCTATTTTTGTGCTGTGTATTATTGGCTTATTCGCATATCGGCTGTGGTGTTCAGGCTATCCGCAAGCTAGAAACTTTACTGTTGTTCTGCTTGCTGTTCTCGCTCTTCAGATAACATTGGGAATTCTCAATGTCGTAATGAGCTTGCCCTTATTTATCGCGGTTGTGCATAATGCTGTCGGCGCAATTTTGCTAATGACGGTGATCACTATCAACCATCGTATTCACACGGTTAAGACAATATAAAATGACAGAATCGAGTACAAGAGTAGAGCAAGCCAATGTAAGTCAGTCCACTACTTGGCGGGATTATTTGGAGCTTTGTAAACCCAGTGTTGTTGCGCTTATGTTGCTGACTTCCTTCATTGGCATGCTGCTCTCTGTTCCGGGTATGGTTCCTCTGGATATTGTGATTCTTGGCAATCTTGGTATTGCTTTGTGTGCAGGCTCTGCTGCCGCTGTTAACCACCTTGTCGACCGCCATATCGACCTAAAAATGGCTCGAACTTTTAATCGACCTGTAGCGAAAGGCCGTGTTGCACCACGAGATGCCATAATCTTTGCGTTTGTAATGGGGGTGCTTGGTTTATTTGTGCTTTTGGTTTGGGTGAACGCCCTAACAGCTTGGCTGACGCTTGCATCTCTGGTTGGATATGCCTTGGTTTATACCATGTTTCTAAAGAGAACAACGCCCCAAAACATTGTTATTGGTGGACTAGCAGGAGCTGCGCCTCCTCTTTTAGGATGGACTGCCGTTACTGGTGAAGTTCACGGCCATGCTTTGCTACTTGTACTTATAATTTTTGCTTGGACACCACCACATTTTTGGGCATTAGCGGTGCATCGTAAAGCGGAATATGCAAACGCTGAAATACCAATGCTGCCAGTCACTCACGGCGAGAGCTATACCAAGTTTCATATTGTTCTTTACACTCTGATATTACTAGCTGTGTCTTTGTTGCCCTTCGTTACGGGTATGCTCAATGTTTTCTACCTAGTTGGCGCTGTTATTTTGGGGCTGGGCTTCTTGTATTATTCTATTGTGCTTATGGTTGGTAGCGCACCTAATGCAGGTATGGATGCATTCCGCTACTCCATTATTTACTTAATGGCCCTGTTTATCATTATGCTCATTGATCATTATGCATTTCCGGTGAACCTATGATGGACGTGACAAACATCGACAATAATTCCAGCGGAAATGTTGACGGCCCCTCAGATAATCCTATTTTGAAAAAGCAAAAGAGAGGCATATGGATCACTATTGTATCCATACTGGTTGTTGTTTCGATGTTTATGGGAATGTTTTTGCACAAGATAACATCACCTCGAGTGATGTCGGCAGAGGAATTGAGGATAAATGGTGCCATTGTCTTTGAATCCCCGCGAATAATTAAAGAATTCAGTTTAGTTGATCACAACAACCAAGAATTTAATTTGGCAAATATACAAGGACGCTGGTCATTGGTATTTTTTGGATTTACTCATTGTCCGGATATATGCCCCACAACTCTGGCTAAGCTTGCGCAGGTTGTAAAACAATTGGATACGGATATTGCAAAGCAAACCCAAATCCTGATGGTAAGTGTTGATCCCGCTCGTGACACACCCGAAAAGTTGGCAGAGTATGTCACCTACTTCAACCCCGATTTCACCGGTGTTACAGGGGAGTTTCTCGACATTATGAGCCTCACGCGCAATGTTAATGTTGCTTTTCAAAAAGTGGTGCTAGATGAAGACTACACCATCGATCATACGGGTAATCTGATTTTGATAAACCCTAAAGGCCATTATCATGGCTTTTTTAAACCTCCTTTTGAATTGGCTAAGCTCAAAACAACTTTTCAATCCATAGTGACTCAATTTTAGGTGTTCCAAAAGAGTGGCTGGTTGTTGCTGCTTCTTATTTGGATAATCTCACCTGGCATCTAAATTGCTGTAAGCGTAAGCTAGGTATGCTTACGACAGATAACCTGTACTTGAGATCGTTTTCTATCGCTAATATCGTATCTATATGTGAACTTAATATATCTATGAGTAAGCTTCGTTTAATACACAAGCGATAATACTTGTAAATTGGTATGATCAATGGCGGATATATTGCTGTAAGCATTTGAATTATCGAGAACTTTTACACTCAATGTGTGGTGTAAATGGCATTTTAAAAGTTTTATGCCAGCCGGCTTGTATTCTCTTTGTAGCATCTTTTATCTGTCGCGAGGATTATGCAATTAGTAACAACAGGCTCTAGGGGGGATAGCACGAGCGCGCTATAATGTTATTAAAGAAGTGGTAACCACAGTTTCAACAGGTGCTGGTACTGTAACACCACAAGCGGTAATTAAAGTAAGTAAAGAGTTACATCCGTATTGACAATGCACTTTGTTGATAAATGTTCTCTAAATTGAAACTATCCTGGATTTTCACAGGTTTTTCTGGAAATCATTGCTCTAATGTATGAATCTTTTTACGGTTTTAACAAAAAACCATTTTCTCTAACCTTTGACCCAGAGCTACTCTACATGGGGCAAACCCACTCGACAGCACTATCCATGCTGGAATATGGTGTGCTCAGCCAGTCAGGGTTTACAGTGATTACTGGCGAAGTGGGTAGTGGCAAAACAACAATTGTCCGTCATATGCTCGAACAACTGCATGACGGTGTTAGGATAGGCTTAATTACAAATACTCATGCCAATATGGGGCAATTACTACCTTGGGTAATGCATGCATTTGGGCAAGAATACCGCGATGAAAACCCTGTTGCACAATATGAAGGGTTTACTCAGTTTCTGCAGAAGCAGTTTGACAGTAAAGAGCGAACGGTTCTCATTGTCGATGAAGCACAAAACCTAGGCTTAGGTTTACTGGAAGAATTGCGCATGCTCTCTAATCTCAATACGATTACTGAGCAATGCCTACAAATAATCTTAGTAGGACAACCTCAGCTGCGTGATTTGTTGATGAAGCCAGAGCTTATGCAGTTTTCTCAGCGGGTAGTGGCGGATTATCATATTGCGGCACTGTCGCCCAAAGAAACGGTTGCTTATATTAAGCATCGCTTGGTGATGGCTGGTGCAACGGAAGATGTTTTTACTCCTCATGCTTACATGCTGATACATGCCGCTAGCAGAGGTGTCCCTCGTCTGATTAACGTGTTATGCGATACTGCATTATCATTTTCCTTTGCCGATGAGTTGCGTATAGTGAATGAGGATTATCTGCGAGGTGTATTGAAAGAGCGTGCAGAAGGAGGCTTACTAGCATTAGGCCAAACGCCCCTGCGCCAATTTGGAGAAAACGCATACGACGCACCGGATCTAGATAATTTACTAGGTTCGGTTCTCAATTCGGACGAATCACCAGACTCAAAGCAATAAGTATCATTTATTTAAAGAACTAAAAAGCAAGTTATTATGGAAGAAACTGGCCCATCGATAGAAGATTACATCGATATTCTACGACGTAGAAAAATGTTATTTATATTCACGGTACCTGTACTGCTATTCATTAGCGTAGCCGTGACCATGACGCTGCCACCAATCTTTAGATCCGAAGGTGTGATTCTTATCCAAGGTCAGGAAATTCCTGAAGACCTTGTGAAATCCACTGTAAAGGGCTTGGTTGAACAGCAGATAGAAACTACTCGTCAAAGGATTATGACCAGCGCCAAGATTATGGATCTTATAGAAGATCACAACCTTTACCTGGATATGCGCGATAAAGTTTCAATGTCTCAGCTGGCAGAAGATTTTCGCAACAGCATGGGAGTGCAAATGATCGAGGCAGAAGTGCCTGGGCAATGGGGACAATCCAGTCGTGCTAATGTTGCATTTATCGTATCTTTTATGGATCGCGACCCACAAATAGCGCAGCGCGTTACGAACGAGCTAACGACACTTTTTCTTGAAGAAAATATTAAAGCACGTACCAGTAAGGCAGACGATACAGCTCAGTTTCTAAAAGAAGAAGCGGATCGGATGCAAAGCCGTGTGCAGGAAATTGAAAATAAAATTGCGGAATTTAAAGTAGAGTATGGGGATAGTCTACCCGAGCTTTTACAGTTTAATCTCACGACTATTGAGCGTCTTGAAACCCAAATTATCACTACTCAAGATGAGGGGGTGCGTCTTACTGACCGTGTTCACTCGCTCAATATAGAGCTTTCTAATATATCACCCTACGTTCAGTATTCTTCTGATACATCGGGACGAACTATTACACCTCGTCAACGCCTAGTAGAGTTAAAGGATCAATATTCCAAGCTTATTATCGGCTATTCTGAGTCACACCCTGATATCGTGCGCTTGAAAAAGGAGATAGCGATCGCCGAAAAAGAGGTTGTTGCAACTAAGGCTAATGGTGATGTTAGCGACGATGATGCGATTAATCCGTTATATCGTCAAATTAGAACGCGTATTGTTGCTACGGAAAAAGAATTGGAGCGCAATTCTAATCGCAGAGTTAGGCTTGAGAAAGATTTGGCTGACTACAATCAGCGAGTGATGAGGACTCATCAGGTTAAGCGTAACTACGATGAGATGACGAGGGATTACAATAACAAACTGGAAAAATATCAAGAGTTACGTTCCAAACAACTGGAAGCTAATATTGCGCAAAACATGGAAGCAGAGAATAAGGCTGGGAGCTTTAAGCTGATAGAGCCGCCTTCCGTTCCAGATAAACCCGTAAAGCCAGATCGCAAGAAATTATTGGCGATGGGCTTTATTCTATCATTTGGTGTTGGCGCAGGTTTAATGTTGGCAGCAGAGTTTTTAGACTCGGGTGTAAGAGGTGTATCCAGTATTACAAATGTACTCGGTCAACAACCATTAGCAGTTGTTGGTCATATCTATACTACAGATGATATCCAATACCGCAATAGTAACCGCCGTAAATTACTCTGGATGTCGCTAGGCTTTTGTTTAACCGGTGTTATGGTTTTTCACTTCTTTATTATTAGTCTAGATGTGTTGTGGCTGAAAGTTATGGCCAAAATAAATGTGATTTAACTGTCAGGCGAAGATTGGGAAAATGTATAGAATTCAAAAAGCTGTTTTAAAAGCAAAAGAAGCAGAAGACAATAAGCCGACAACCCATAAACCCAAAAAGGCGGTAGGCTCACCACTGGAAGACCTTAAGTATTCCAGAACACGTGTGATGACTAGTCATCCTGATCATATGGAAGATAGCCGGATAATCGCGGGCTTTAATAATAATGCAAATAGTCAGACTTTCCGCACATTAAGAACTCAAGTTATTCAAAAGATGCGAGAAAATAATTGGCGTAGTCTTGCGGTAACATCTCCTTCTGCCGGAGAAGGAAAATCCATTATTACTGCCAATCTTGCAGTTGCCATTGCGATGGAAGTTAACCAAACAGTATTGCTGGTAGATTTGGATTTAAAAAAGCCATCACTTGGTGAAATGTTTGGTGTCGATCAAGAATATGGTTTGCTCGACTACCTCAAAGGTCGTACAGAATTAGAAAACATCATGGTAAACCCAGGAGTTGAACGTTTAGTACTAGTGCCTGGTAAAGGAAGTATTGAGCGTTCGTCCGAAGTTATATCTACTCCTAAAATGGTGTCGTTCTTTAATGAAACGAAGGCTCGTTATAAATCACGCATTGTTATCTACGATATGCCCCCTGTGCTACCAACAGATGATGTTTTGAGTTCTGTTAAAAACGTCGATTGTGCTTTGCTTGTATTAGAAGATGGTAAAAATCCGGAAAAAGATATTGTTAGGGCGGTTAGGCAGTTACAAAAAACTTCACTTATAGGCACCGTATTAAATAAGTACCATAGCGGTGGTTGGTTGTTGTAAATCAATTCACGCATAACTAAGAACAGGAGGTGGCTGTGGATAGTAACAAACGTCACTTCAGTACGCCTCATGTTAGTACACAGCACTGGACAACAATCTTCTTTCTCTTCTTTTTAGGTGCTCTTGGAGTCGTTCTATTTTGGAGTGGCTTAGCCACCATATTTTCCCGTTGGGCGGCTCAGCCAGAGTATAGTCATGGCTATCTTATCCCTATTGTATCCATCTACATTGTCTGGGAACGTAGAGAAGAAGTAATACCCTATCTAAACTCTGGCTCATGGTGGGGAATTCCGATTTGTGTATTATCAATAATTATATTGACTGTCGGAGAAATAAGCGCACTTTTTTTAATTATTCATTATGCATTTTTAATTTTCTTACTAGGTTTGTCAGTTGTTTTAATTGGCCGTGGCACTCACTTAACTTTGGTGCCAATTAGCATATTGATTTTTGCAATACCTTTACCTTATATCATAGAAGTACTCTTAACTTCGAAGATGCAGCTTTTATCATCTTCAGTTGGAGTAGCGATTATTCGTTTTTTTGACATCCCCGTATATCTTAGTGGCAATATTATTGATATGGGAGAATTTAAACTTCATGTGGTAGAAGCCTGCAGTGGTTTGCGTTATCTATTTCCGTTAACGTGTATTGGTTTTCTAGCCGCATATTTTTATTCTGCTCCTTGGTGGAAAAAGACCATTATTTTTGTTTCTACAATTCCTATTACTATCATCATGAATAGTGTGCGTATCGCACTAACGGGTGTCCTAGTGGAAAATTATGGCGCAGAAATAGCGCAAGGATTTTTACATGATTTTGAAGGCTGGGTAGTTTTTATAATATGCATGACGATTTTGTTAGTAGAGATCGTAGTGCTTGAACAACTCGGTAATAAGCGCAAGCTTGCTATGGTGTTTTCTCTACAACAAGAGGGGCAAGGAGAAAAAAACCAAACTCATATCACCATACTAAGTAAAAAAAATAGCTTAGTGCAAAAAAGCTTCTTCGCGATGCTACTTGTTTGTGCCACTATCATGCTTACATTTATTGATAAGAGGGAAGAGCATAAGATTAACAATACAAGCTTTGCCTCTTTTCCTTTACAGCTAGAACAGTGGCAAGGCCGTCGTCAGCCATTAAGCAAAGATATTGTTGACGAGTTACAGATAACGGACTATCTGATGGTGAATTATAAAGAGAGCCATGCTAATCATACTGATAAAGGAGAGCAGGTTAACTTTTATGTTGCTTACTATGATAGTCAACGTAAAGGTGTATCACCTCATTCGCCAAAAGTTTGCATTCCTGGTGGTGGGTGGGAAATTGCTGAATTTAATCGAACGGTAGTCAATAATATGCCGGTTAACCGCGCATTAATTCGTAAAGGTAATGAATCCCAACTGGTGTACTACTGGTTTGTTGAGCGAGGTGAGGTGGTTGCCAATGAGTATTTAAAAAAATGGATGCTGCTACGAGATGCCTTTAAGAAAAACCGAACGGATGGTTCATTAGTTCGTGTGGTAACACCGGTATTGAAGCATGAAAATATCGCTGAAAGCGAAGCTCGCGTGGCAGCTTTTATTGCCATCGCTCAGCCACAGTTAATACGCTATTTGCCGGGTAAAACTATTTAGGGTCAGCAATCGCTGACCCAAATTTACTCTAGTTGGATACCTCTATACTCACGTCTATATTATTTCTAGTAGCATTAGAATAAGGGCATATTTGATGTGCTTGCTTTACCAGCTCATTGGCATTCTCTAGCCCAGGTAGACTAACTTTTAGCAGCACTTGTAAACCGAAGCCACCGTTTGAAGGCCCAATGCCGACTTCAGCATCAACTGTGGTATCGGCAGGTAAAGTCACCTTTTGTATGCCGGCTGCAACACCCATAGCACCAATAAAACATGCCGAGTATCCTGCTGCGAAAAGTTGTTCAGGGTTAGTGCCTGCTTCTCCAGAACCACCTAATTCTTTAGGCATCGTTAGGCGTACATCTAGATTTCCATCCGATGATTTGGCTGTTCCTTCACGGCCACCTGTAGTTTTAGTGATAGCAGTATAAAGAATCTTTTCTGGCTTACTCATACTTTGGGTCTCCAATAGTAAATTTATTTTGTATGCAAAGTAATTTACCAGAGAAGTTAAATATTGCAAGAACTTTGTGTGCAAACTATCATATGAGTATGAAAAAACATGAATTAAATCTAAAAAGTCAGCTTTGCCACCGTCTTTATATTGCCTCCAATGCTATGACTCGTAGTTACAAGCCTCTGCTGGATGAAATAGGGCTGAGCTACCCTCAGTATCTCGTTATGATGGCATTATGGGAGGAAGATAAAATCTCTATGTCGGAACTTGCTACCGTTACCTACATTGATACTGGTTCGCTTACGCTGGTAGTGAAAAAGATGGCCGACAAAGGTTTGCTTAAAATTGTAAATGGTGAAGAGGATAAAAGAAAAAAGTTTATCCACTTGACGAGTCAGGGGGCTAATTTACAAAAGCGGGCAATAGACATACCTGAAAAAATGAAGTGCAAACTGGTGAGCTTGGATTCTGCTGAAATTGAGGGAGCTTTTAGTTTATTAGACAAGTTAAACCATGATCTTACGAATAGTTAATGGTAAAAGGTCTTAAAGTGATAACTTTTTATGGCGTTGGTCGTCGAGTAACTGTTATTTTATTTGTACTATTGAATTTGTATTTGTTGCAGGCATGCACGAGCAAAGAGGAAGCGGCTGAAAAATTTTATAATCGCGGCCAAGCTTTTTATGAGAAAGGGGAACTAGAAAAAGCGCGTATTGAATTTCTAAATGCTATCCAACGTCGTCCCCAATATGCACAAGCTTATTATGCACTTGGGCTTCTAGCCAAAGATAGCAACAATGTCCCTTTAATTTTCGAAAATATGTCTATCGCTATGAAGCTTGACGATAGTAACATCGAGGCTCGGATCGATGTGGCTCAACTGCTGGTGTATAGCCAGCGCTTCGAAGAAGCAATAGAAATTACAGAAGAAATATTGGTACTGGATAGTAATAATATCGATGGTATACGGATAAAAGCTGCAGCTCTTATTGGGCAAAAATCTTATCAACAAGCAGAAGCCCTCATTGATCGTGTATTAAAAGTGAACCCGCAAGATGATGCGGTTTTTGCGTTAAAGGCAGTTATTGCTAAGGACCAAGGTAAGACTACAGAGGCCCTATCTTATCTTAATAAAGCATTGAACATTGCTTCGAGCAATACGCAATACTTACTACTAAGGGCCGGCTTAAATCGGGAATTAAAAGATAAGCCGGCTCTAGAGAAAGATTATCGAACTCTGATTCAGTTGTCGCCAGAGCAAGCACAATACGATTATGATCTCGCCCAATTTCTGATCACCCAGAAACGTTATGATGAGGCTGAAGAGGTCTTACGAGAGTTGATCACTAGACAGCCTAAAAATATTGAGGCTAAACAACGTTTAGTTGAAACCATTTTTCTTTTTGATCTTGTGAGAGGCAAAGGTGTGCTCGATAATTTTATTGACCAAAACCCTGATGCTACCTCTCTAAACTTCTTAAAGGTACAGCTTTTCTTAAAAGACAAAGATTTTGATAAAGCTTTTGCCCTACTTAATACATTATCATCTGAGCAATATGATGTAGCGACAAGTTTAAAGGCACGAGCACTTGCGGCAAAAGTATATTTATTTAAAGGTGAGGCCAATAAAGCCCTAGAAATATTGAATAATAACTTAGCTATTGATAATCAGCACGAAGACTCCTTATTACTAATGGCAAATTACGCCTTAAATAAACAAGACTTCGATACAGCCGTGGCTCACCTCAGTACTTTGTTAAGAAACAATCCTACTTCCGAAGAAGGCCTAGTATTGTTGGGGCATGTTTATTTACAAAGTGGCTCTAATTTACTTGCCGATGACTCATTCCGGCAGGCTCTGGATGTTAATCCAGGAAATATGGATGCGGCTATGCCTGTGGTAAGAGAGTTAATAGCCAACCAGGATCTTGAGCGCTCGGATAAAATTATTACCACCACATTATCTCGTAACCCAGATGAAGTACGCCTAATAGCGTTACTTGCCCAAATAAAACTATTAAAAAAAGAATGGTCGAGTGTTTTATTATTAGCTGATCGTCTACAAAACGTTGCAACTGAGAATATTGTCAATAGCAAAGCCTATGTGCATTTTTTGCGTGGTCGCGTATATCAAGGACAAGAAAATTTCGCCCCGGCTATTACTGAGTTTCAGCAGGCTCTTGCACTACAGCCTGAGTTAACCCTAGCTCTTCAAGGAGTAGCATACTCTTATATAGCCTTAGATGATGAAAAATCCCTGATAGCATATCTTGAGGATTTTCAAAATCAGCATGTTGACTTGGTATCGGCTTATTTGATGGCGGCTCAAGTGCTTGAAAAGCAAGGGCACTTAACAAAAGCAGAAGAAACAATAACCCGAGCCCTGGCAAATAAGTCTGACTGGATAAAAGGTTATCCAATTCTTGTCAGTTACAAAAAGAGATTGAATAAAGGACAAGAGATAGCGGGTATTTATAAAAAGGGAATTGAAACAAACACTAATAGTATTTATTTGCAAGTTCGTCTGGCCAGTCATTATGAGTCTGTAGGTGATTATGATTTGGCCAGCGAAGTATTTGAAAGCATCCTGCAAGACTCGCCACAAAATTTATTAGCAATAAATAATTATGCCGCTTTATTGTTGGATAAAATTGCAACTAAGGAAAGTCTGCAACGTGCCTTGGCGTTGTCCAAGATATTTAAAAATTCTAGTCAACCTCTGTTCATAGATACGTATGGGTGGGCGCTTGCTAAAAACGGTAATTTTGTAGAGGCGGAAAAATATCTTCGTAGGGCGTCAGAGCAGTTAAACTCGGTACCTGATATTTATTATCATTTAGGATTTACTTTGAAGCATCTAGGGCGTACACAAGAAGCCAGGGGAATTTTCAAAAAAGCCCTTAAATATGTTGGAAGTCGACAAGACCTGGAAGCTCTGATTGAACGTGAGATGATTAAACAATAAATGTAATTTGAATGGATCCAGAGGCCATCTAAACCAGAAAATATGTCGATATTTTTTACCTTGATGAAAGAATAACCACTAAAATAAACAAATACAGACAATGATTTTCGGTTTAAAATAGCTTTGCACGCCATTGTCGGTTGAGCATGCGCAGGTAACATACTACGTGGCAAAATAGTTTGTCATATTATAGTGCGTTAGTAAGTGTTAAGTAATTCTAGGCACATAATTTGCCTTTTATGTTCGTCAGAAAAGATTCAGCCAACAATATTTAATAATGCAAAATGGAAAGTAAGCATGATCGTAGCCTTAGACCATATCGCGATTGCGGTGCCAGACCTGGAAAAAGCAATATCTCGTTTCGCTGAAGATTTCGGTTTGGAATATCATGGTCGTGAAGATGTTGAGTCAGCGAAAACATCCACTGCCTTTTTTCCTTTGCCAGCCACCAGTATTGAGTTAGTTCACCCCCTTAAAGGCGAGGGACCGATTGCTAAGTACTTGGAGAAAAAACCTGGTGGCTTGCACCATTTGTGTTTTCGCTCTGATAACCTTGAAGCTGATGTTGTACGCTTACAAAAAAAAGGTTATCAGTTTTTAAGTGATACCCCTCAACCAGGAGCCCATGGTTGTAAAGTTATATTTATTCACCCGAAATGCTGTGACGGAGTTTTAATTGAACTGAACCAGCCATCTGCTAACGCCCATTTATAGATAGCCAATGGCAGAAGCGATGAAGAAACATCAAAAGACCGCAGACACAACAGTCACCTAACGAGGTATAAATGAGCGATAATAGGACGAGCGCTGATGTATACACCCCCAACTCCTCTAGCATGGAAGATTGGATTGCCCTTGCCACTAAACAAACACGAGGTAAGGGGCCAGATTCATTAATTAAGAACACCCAAGAAGGAATAGATATAAAGCCACTGTATACCAAGGATGATATTGCGAGTCTGCCTTACATAAACACCTTTCCCGGATGTGCCCCCTATATCCGTGGTCCTCAGGCGACCATGTATGCTGGTCGCCCATGGACAATACGGCAATATGCAGGCTTTTCCACCGCTCAAGAATCTAATGCTTTTTACCGCAAAGCGCTCGCTGCCGGAGGGCAGGGTGTTTCTGTCGCATTCGATTTAGCCACCCATCGTGGTTATGATTCAGATCACCCTCGGGTCAGTGGCGATGTTGGTAAAGCCGGAGTAGCGGTGGATTCTGTGGAAGATATGAAAGTCTTATTCGATGGCATTCCACTGGATAAAGTTTCTGTTTCTATGACCATGAACGGTGCAGTGCTACCGGTGCTTGCGGGTTATATTGTTGCTGCGGAGGAACAAGGCGTGCCTCAAGATCAACTTTCAGGCACCATCCAAAATGATATTTTAAAAGAGTTCATGGTACGCAATACCTATATCTACCCTCCGGCACCTTCAATGAAAATTGTTGGCGATGTTATTTCCTATTGTTCCCGCCATATGCCTAAATTCAATACCATTTCTATTTCTGGCTATCATATGCAAGAAGCAGGAGCCGACGCGGCTTTGGAAATGGCTTATACCCTTGCAGATGGCAAAGAGTATATTAAAACAGCGATTGCTGCCGGTTTGGACATCGACCAATTTGCACCGCGTTTATCTTTTTTTTGGGGCATCGGTATGAACTTCTATATGGAGATTGCAAAGCTTCGTGCGGCCCGCCTTTTGTGGGCCAAAATTGTTGCCCAATTTAACCCCAAGAACCCTAAGTCCAGCATGCTGCGCACCCATTCGCAAACTTCTGGTTGGTCGCTGACAGAGCAAGATCCTTATAACAATATTGTACGCACGACGATTGAAGCAATGGCCGCTGTTTTTGGTGGTACCCAATCACTGCATACTAATTCTTTCGACGAAGCTATCGCTCTTCCTACCGAGTTTTCTTCCCGTATTGCCCGCAATACACAATTGATTATCCAAGAAGAAACAGGTATCACAAATGTAGTCGACCCTTGGGGCGGTTCTTATATGATGGAGAGTTTAACCCAACAATTGGCGGACAAAGCTTGGAATTTAATTGAGGAAATTGACCAGCAGGGAGGTATGGCCAAAGCCATAGAGTCAGGCTTACCAAAATTGCGTATTGAAGAAGCTGCTGCTCGTAAGCAAGCCGCAATAGATCGTGGCGAAGATGTTATCGTTGGTGTTAATAAATATAAGTTGGATAAAGAGCAAGAAGTCGATACCTTAGAAATAGATAACGACGCCGTTCGTCAGTCACAGCTAGACCTGCTTAAAAAGATACGTGGCAAGCGTGACGATAGTGTTGTGCAATCTGCTTTAGAAGCCATTACTAAATGCGCTCAATCAGGACAAGGAAATTTATTAGAATTATCTATTATAGCTGCGCGAGCACGAGCAACCGTTGGAGAAATTTCCGATGCTATGGAGAAAGTTTTTGGCCGTTTCAATGCCCAAGCGCAGACAGTAAGTGGTGTTTATGGCAGTGCTTATGAAGAAGATGAAAACTGGATGAATATTAGCAAAGATATTGATAACTTTGTTGACTTACATGGCCGCCGTCCACGTATGTTGGTGTGTAAAATGGGACAAGATGGGCACGATCGTGGCGCTAAGGTAATTGCTACCGCTTTTGCAGATGTTGGTTTTGATATCGATCTTTCGCCCATGTTTTCTACGCCTGAAGAGGTAGCACGCCAAGCTGTTGAAAATGACGTACATGTGGTCGGAGTTTCCTCGCAAGCTGCTGGCCATAAAACTTTAGTGCCTGAGCTTATCGCCCAACTAAAACGGCAGGAGGCAGAAGATATTATTGTCGTGGTGGG
Source organism: Agarilytica rhodophyticola (assembly GCF_002157225.2). Taxonomy (NCBI): domain Bacteria; kingdom Pseudomonadati; phylum Pseudomonadota; class Gammaproteobacteria; order Cellvibrionales; family Cellvibrionaceae; genus Agarilytica; species Agarilytica rhodophyticola. Next base: position 6,674,989 of record NZ_CP020038.1, on the reverse strand, counting down.
TGGCGTTATCCCAAAAACAGACTATGAGTTTTTAGAAAACTGCGGTGTAAAAGGGATTTTTGGTCCAGGCACACATATTCCTGACGCTGCCAAAGAAGTGTTGGCGCAAATTAATAACAGCCTTCAAGAGTAATGACTCAGCAACTTGTTGAAAAATTAAGGCAAGGTAACCGACGGGCTTTGGCAAAAGCTATTACTTTAGTGGAAAGTAAACTGGCACAGCATCGTATCGCTGCCCAGGAAATGTTGGAAATATTGTTGCCTGATGCCGGCAACAGTATTCGAATCGGTATATCTGGCACGCCAGGAGTTGGCAAATCGACTTTTATCGAAGCGTTTGGCAAGCATATTATTGGTTGCGGAAAAAAAGTGGCGGTGTTAGCCGTTGATCCTAGTTCGCCGATAGCTGGAGGTAGTATTTTAGGAGATAAAACACGCATGGAAGAATTATCGCGTGACACCAATGCTTATATTCGCCCTTCCCCTGCAGGAGGGCAACTCGGTGGTGTTGCACAAAAAACGCGTGAGTCCATGTTACTTTGCGAAGCAGCCGGCTTTGACGTGGTATTAGTAGAAACAGTCGGCGTTGGTCAATCTGAGTTTGAGGTCGCAGGCATGGTGGATTTTTTTGCCGTACTTATGCAACCCAATGCGGGCGATGATTTACAAGGGATAAAAAAAGGGATTATGGAATTAGCAGATGCTTTAATTATTAATAAGGCAGATGGCAAGGGTGAAATTTTTGCTAAGCAAGCAAAGCAGCACTATCAGAATGCTATGAATTTGTTAGCGCATACAGGCTTTTGGCGACCTAAAGTCATGACCTGTTCGGCTCGTGAAAATAAAAATATTGAGTGTGTCTGGCAGATGGTCAACGAGTACTGTGAGCAAGCGCAGGGTGAATTTGCGAACAAACGTGCGCGGCAAAATAAAGAGTGGATGAATAAATTATTTGTCGATCTTTTAGAGCTGAAAATGCAGGCTCATGCGAGTTATAAAAGTCTCAGAGAAGAATTAGAAAAACAGGTGATTGCGGGGCAGATAACACCGCTGAATGCCGCCAAAAAAATAGCCGATATATTTTAAAATTTAGTTAAATTTAACAACCTTTAAGGCACTTCTAAAAATTAGGATTTTTGTACAACATCAAGGAAGCACTGCGTTGCGCAGAACTTGCACAAAAAGACAGCTTTTAGATGAGCACTTTATATGGAACGAAACATCATACGGTATACAGGAGCTTCTTAGGAATGAGTATGAATGCGAATTTTAGCTGTTATTTAATAGGGGAAGATACGCTGCTAATAGAGTGCGGCGAGGTCTTGTTAGCTAAAAATCATGAAGTTTTAGGCATTATTACTGCCGCACCAAGGATCAGCCAATGGGCGCATAGCAAATCTATTCCTGTGATTCCCTATCAAGAGGGATATGCTCAATACCTACAAGATAAAGAATTTGACTACCTTTTCAGTATTACCCATCTCGCCATTATTAAAGATGAAGTGCTAGCGCTTGCTAAGAAAGGCGCGGTTAATTTTCATGATGGCCCTTTGCCTAGATACGCAGGCCTCAATACGCCTGCTTGGGCACTTATGAATGGCGAAGAGCGCTATGGCATTACCTGGCATCAAATTACACCGGGTGTTGATGAGGGAGATATTTTAAAGCAAACGCTTTTTGATATTGTTCCTGATGAAACGTCACTTTCTATTAATACTAAGTGTTTCGCAGCAGCCTTAGAGAGCTTCCCTGTTTTAGTTGATGAACTGGCTGCAGGCACAACATCGCCAATAGCACAGGATTTAAGTCAACGTAGCTATTTTGGCAAATTTGATCGTCCCATAGCTGATGGCATGGTGCAATGGGACAAAACCGCATCTCAAATAGAAGCGTTGGTACGAGCCTTAGACTTTGGTGATTATCCTAATTTATTAGCCATGCCGAAGGTTCGTATCAACGATAATATCTTTGCCATCGAGTCTGCTGTAGCAAGGGAAATGGATGTGGATGCTGCAATAGGCAGTATCGTAGCGATGGACGAGGGACAGATTGATGTCGCCACCGGCGAAGGCGTTATCTCCCTTAAAAAGTTCAAGGATTTGAATGGCAAATCCATCGCCCCTGGTGAATTGCAAAATCAGTGGCAGTTAAGTGTGTGCGATAGCTTCGATACTATTACTCAAGCAGAAATTGATGCCTTAACGCCTATCAGTAAGCAGTTGGCAAGAGCCGATCAATATTGGGCCAAGCGCTTAGCTTATCTCGATCCAGTCGAGCTGCCTTATAGCCAAAACGAGAGCTCTGCTCTCACAGATGCAAGTGAATACGCCAAGTTTGAGGTAGCTCTTGAGTCGAATGCGGCAGCTACTGGAGGGATTTCAGCTGAAATCATCATTGGTGCTTGCAGCCTATTATTGGGACGTTTGAGCCGCAAGCATGAATTTGATTTAGCCTTTGCCAGCGACGAAATCGCTCAGGCTGCAAAGGCTTGTCCCGGTGTATACAACCAATACGCTGTCCTCCATTTAGCCTTTGATCTCAAAGATAGTATTGCACAAGTTATTGATCAGACAGCAGCCGAGATTGCTCAACTTAATCGGCGGGGAGGTTGGGCAAAAGATCTTATCGGCCGTTCACCAGTGCTAAGCGCTATTCCAGAACTACTTGATTCAACAGCGTTACCGCTGGGTGTAAGTTTAGGTATCGATGCCCCCATTGTAGGTACCACTTTAACTTTAAGCACTACTTTTGGTGACTCTGGCGTTGATAGCTCAGGCATGGCCATCTACTTCGATAAAGCACGTATCAGTGAAGACCGCCTGCAGAAATTTGCTCAGCAATTACAAGCGATAATTCGTAATATCAGTGAAGATAATAGTCGCCCAGTCGCAGCGCTTGAATTACTAACACAGGATGAGAAAAAACAAATACTCGAACAATGGAATGCTACTGACGTCAGCTATGACGATAGTGAATGTATACATCATTTATTTGAAAAGCGCGTAAGCCAGCATCCAAATGCAACAGCATTGGTGTTTGAAGATGAGCCAATTACCTATTTAGCTCTCAATAATAAAGCCAATCAGCTAGCGAATTTACTTATTGAAAAAGGTGTGGGCCCTGATGCTTTAGTGGGTGTCAATGTCAATCGATCCATCGACTTGATGGTGGCAACTCTCGGTGTCCATAAAGCAGGTGCAGCCTATGTGCCTTTAGACCCTGCTTTTCCTGCAGAGCGTATTGCCTACATGGTCAATGACGCCAATATGAAGCTCGTTATTACCCAACAGGAAATAAAAGCCGATTTACCTCACTGTGAGGCCGAGGTTATATGTGTCGATGATCTTAGCGATGCGGCAGACGAAGTAGCTGATCCTAATGTCAGTATGAATTCTAGCAATCTGGCTTATGTTATATATACCTCTGGATCTACCGGCAATCCTAAAGGTGTTATGGTGGAGCATCGTAACGCCACTAACTTTTTTGTCGGTATGGATCAGCGTATTGAGCGTGATACTGTGGGCACTTGGTTGGCCGTCACTAGCTTGTCGTTCGATATTTCTGTATTGGAATTATTCTGGACCTTAACCCGTGGTTTTAAAGTGATCATCTATCGAGAGGATCGCAGTGGTAATACTGATGGTGTATCTAAGAAAGTACAACGTCGGCCAATGGAATTTGGCATGTTTATGTGGGGCAATGACGATGCTCCCGGCAGCCAAAAATATAAGCTTCTGATGGATGGTGCCAAGTACTTTGACGAAAATGGCTTCGATTCAGTATGGACTCCAGAGCGTCATTTCAGTGCTTTTGGCGGCCCATATCCCAACCCTTCGGTTACCAGTGCGGCATTGGCAGCCATTACCAAGAATATATCCATTCGCTCAGGCTCCATTGTGTCACCTCTGCATCATCCCGTGCGTATTGCTGAGGACTGGTCAGTTGTCGATAACTTAAGTGACGGTAGGGTGGGCTTATCTTTTGCTGCAGGCTGGCAGCCTAATGATTTTGTGATCATGCCGCAAAATCATAAAGATAATAAGAAGGTAATGCTCGAGCAGATCGAGACAGTTAAAAAACTGTGGCGTGGTGAGAAAGTTGCTTTTGAAAACCCTCTGGGCAATATGGTGGAAATAGAAACCTTGCCAAGACCTGTGCAAAAAGAGCTGCCAGTTTGGTTGACCACGGCGGGTAACCCTGAGTCATACCGGCAGGCGGGGGCTTTAGGTGTAAATGTCCTGACCCACCTGTTAGGCCAAAGTGTTGAAGAAGTAACAGAAAAAATTCGCATTTACCGTCAAGCTCGTGCCGACGCAGGGCTCGATCCAAAAGCCGGCAAAGTCACCTTAATGTTGCATACCTTTGTCGGTGAAAATAACGACGAAGTGCGCGAATTAGTGCGCGAACCGATGAAGGATTATCTTCGCAGTGCGATGAAATTAGTACTGGATTTCGCCTGGGCATTTCCTGCTTTTAAGCGCCCTGGAGGCGCAGATTCAAAGCCTGAAGATATTGATATTAAAAGTTTGACTGAAGAAGAAACTGATACCATCCTGGATTTCGCGTTTGAACGTTATTTTGAAACCAGCGGCCTTTTTGGTACCCCAGAAACCTGTTCTAAAATGATCGACCGTTGCAAAGCTGCGGACGTCGATGAAATCGCTTGTCTACTCGATTTTGGTGTTGAAACTGCCAAGGTGATGGAATCTTTGCCAATGCTAAAAGAGGTTCGCGATATGGCGAACCATTACGCCAATGCTGGACAGAATGAAGAACAGGAATTGGATCAAACCATCGCCGCACAATTGGAGCGTCATGAAGTAACGCATTTTCAATGTACGCCATCAATGGCACGCATGCTATGTTTCGACGACGATGCTAAGCAGCAAATGGGTAAACTCAAACATATGATGGTTGGCGGTGAAGCCCTGCCTACCACGTTAGCCCAAGACCTTAAAGCTATGCTCAATGGTCGTTTAACCAACATGTATGGGCCGACCGAAACAACCATTTGGTCCACCACTCATGATGTGGTGGATACTTCTAATATCCCCATTGGCTTGCCGATTGCTAACACGGATATTTATATTCTTGATGAAAGCCGCCAGCCAGTTCCCACTGGGGTTCCGGGGGATCTCTTTATCGGTGGCCGAGGCGTTGTGAGGGGTTACCTTAACCGTCCAGAACTAACCGATGAGCGCTTTATTGATAACCCATTTAAAGCGGATGAGCGCATTTATTGGACAGGTGATCTTGCCAAATACCGGGATGATGGTGTGATAGAGTTTTTAGGCCGAGCGGATCATCAAGTTAAAATCCGTGGTTATCGCATTGAACTTGGGGAAATAGAATCGAAACTAAGTCAGCATACACAGGTGAATGAATGTGTTTTGTTACTGCGCGAGGATAGTCCCGGCGACCAGCGCTTGGTGGCTTATGTAGTGCCTAAAGTTGGCGCTCTTCCTGACGCTAATGATATCCGCGAGCACTTGCGCAAAGATTTACCTGAATACATGGTGCCTAACGATGTCGTAATTTTGGATGCGATGCCGCTAACGCCCAACGGTAAAATCGATCGTAAACAATTGCCAGAACCCCATGCTGCAAGCAAGGCATCTTCTGCCATTTATGAAGCACCGCGCGACGAATTACAGCAAACAATCGTCAATGTTTGGCAAGATACCTTGAAGCTCGATAAGGTAGGGGTCAACGATAATTTCTTCGATTTAGGTGGCCATTCTTTGCTTATTGTGCGTGTGCACCAATTACTCAAAGGAAAGGTGGATAAGCCTATATCACTAACTGATTTGTATCGTTTCCCGACCATTTCATCCTTAACAGAATTTCTCAATTCGGATCAAAAAAATGAATCCCTGAAGAAAAGTAGCGACAGAGCATCCCGCAGACGAGAGCGCATGGGCTTGCGCAAAAGAGGCCGCAAGTAGCGCTTTTTTAGAGGTTTAATAATAGATTTACAGGTGGTCTTGAATAGTTATTAGGGCCACTGAATTTTTACTAACTTGAAAAAAATAGATAAAAAAATGGACAATTCAGAAGCTGAAGATTTTGGTGGTTATGGTATTGCAATTGTTGGAATGGCGAACCGAGTCCCCGGTGCAAAGACGCCTGATGAATTTTGGAATAATATTGAAAAGGGTATCGAGTCGGTAAAATTCTACAACGATGAAGAAATGGCGCAGGCAGGTGTCACACCTGACCTTTTGAAGAATCCGCACTACGTTAAAGCTGGAGCACACCTTGATAATTTCGATCACTTTGATCCTGATTTTTTCGGCTTTAGCCCAAAAGAGGCGGGTATCTTAGATCCTCAGCACCGACAATTTTACGAGTGTTGCTGGGAAGCTCTCGAAAGAGCAGGCCATCCGCCTTCCAAGTTTGATGGTGCAATAGGTGTATTTGGTGGTTCAGGTATGGCCGCTTACCTAGCGCAAAATATCATGACTAATCCAGAGCTGGTGGATTCTGTAGGTATGTTTCTCCTACGTCATACCGGCAACGATAAAGACTTTCTCACCACTCGTGTGTCATACAGCTTTAATCTAAAAGGTCCCGCTGTGAATGTGCAAACCGCATGTTCAACCTCTTCAGTGGCTACCCATTTAGCATGCCAATCCCTACTCAGTGAAGAGTGTGATATGGCCTTGGCTGGTGGTGTTACCATAGATCTGCCTCACAATCGCGGTTATTTGTATAAGGAAAATGAAATACTTTCACCGGACGGTCATTGTCGCGCCTTTGATCATCGCTCGAAAGGCACTATCTTCGGCAGTGGCACCGGTGTTATTGTACTGCGCCGTTTAGAAGATGCGATTGCCGATGGCGATCATATACATGCTGTCATTATTGGCTCGGCCGTGAATAATGATGGCTCCAGTAAAGTTGGCTACTTAGCTCCCTCCGTGGAAGGGCAGGCAGAAGCGATAACAGAAGCAATGGAGATTGCAGACATAGATTCTGATTCTATTGGTTATGTTGAATGCCATGGAACCGGCACGCCAGTAGGTGATCCTATTGAGGTGGCTGCTCTTACCGCAGCATTTAATGAAACCACTGAGAGAAAAGGTTTTTGTGGCTTAGGTTCAGTAAAAACTAACATTGGACATTTGGATACGGCAGCTGGTGTGGCTGGCATTATTAAAGCCACCTTATCTTTGGAAAATAAAAAAATCCCGCCGAGTCTTAATTACGAAGCACCTAATCCAACTATTGATTTCGCTCGCTCACCTTTTTATGTCAATCATAAACTTAAGGATTGGAAGCAAGGAGAGGAGCCTCGCAGAGCGGCAGTCAATTCCCTAGGTGTCGGTGGTACTAATGCCTTTGTAATTTTAGAAGAGGCTCCGGCACTTTCTGAATCTGATACCTATGATAAGAGCAATCACCTACTTACTTTTTCTGCCAAGAGTCGGAAGTCTTTAGATAGCTATGCTGAAAAGTTTGCTCAGTTTTTAAGGGACAATCCCCATGTCAATATGGCTGATGTTGCCTATACCTTATTTGAAGGTCGAGAAGACTTCGAAAACCGTCGTGTTCTAGCCGTGCGGGATCGCGAAGAGGCTATCGCATTACTTGAGAATAATGATCAGCGACGTCTTTTTACCCACTCTGCAGATGGCAGCGATAAATCACTTGTGTTTATGTTCCCGGGTGGGGGTGCTCAATATGCGGATATGAGTCTTGACCTCTACCGTACTGAAGCAGTGTTTAAACAACACATGGATGAAGGTTTCGCTATTCTCAAAGCAAAAACAGATCTCGACTATAAACGATTCCTGTTTGTGGACGACCAGGATCTGGATACAGTTAAATCAGAGTTACAAAAACCTTCCGTGCAATTGCCCCTTATTTTCATGGTTGAATATGCATTGGCGAAGTTGTGGATGTCCATGGGAATTGAGCCTAAAGCGTTAATCGGCCACAGCATGGGTGAAAATACCGCAGCTTGTTTGGCGGGAGTGTTTAGTTTTGCCGACGCTTTAGGCCTGGTGTTATTGCGTGGCCAACTTATGGATGATGTGCCCGAAGGTGGTATGTTAAGTGTGCAACTTCCAGCTGATGAATTGGAGAAGCATCTACACGATAAACTAGCTATGGCGGCAGTTAACAGCCCAATGCTGTCAGTTGCCTCAGGCACTAAGCAAGATTTAGCCGATTTATCTGAGAAGCTCACCGCCCTTGAGATAGACAATAAAGCCGTTCGTATTAATATTGCTGCTCACTCGTGGTTACTCGATGATATATTGCAGCCCTTCGGCGATTACCTGAGAAGCATCACCCTTAACCGACCAAAAATGGATTTTATTTCCAACTATACCGGCACATGGATTACTGCCGAGCAAGCTTGTGACCCTGAGTATTGGGTTAAGCACTTGCGTAATACAGTGCGCTTCGCAGATGGAATTAATACGTTGCTAGAAAGTGATGATTTAATTTTTCTTGAAGTAGGGCCGGGTAACACCCTAGGTTCTCTGACGAGACAAAATCAAGATGCTCCTGCTCAGCGAGTGTTTTCTACCTTACGTCATCCAAAGGAAGAAACTGCAGACGATAGTTATTTTTATACGGTACTTGGCCGTTTATGGGGCGTTGGCTTAAAAGTGACAGCATCGCAGCTGTGGGGAGATCAGAAGCGCCATCGTATTCCTTTGCCTACCTACGCCTTTAATCACAGCCAATACTTTATTGAGCCAGGTAAACCTAGTAAAGAAAATGGTCAGATTTTTTCAGCCATTCAAAAAATAGAAAAACTCGAAGATTGGTACCGCAAGCCTGTATGGCTGCAACAAGGAGTTTTGACAAAACCTGTTGCCAAGCAAAACTGGTTGGTTTTTATGGATGAAAGTGGGCTTGGTGAAAAACTTGTTCACACACTCCGTGCCGATGGTCATACCGTTGTTACAGTAGAAGAAGGTGATGCTTACTACCAAGTGAGTCAAGAAAGCTACAAGTTATCTCCAGAGCTGGGGTTAGATGCCTACACTCCATTGATCAAAGACTTGGTGGCCAGTGGTTGTTTCCCCGATCGTATTTTGCACCTGTGGTTACTGACTCAAGATGAAAGCTTCCGTCCTGGATCTAGCTTTTTACATCGCAATCAAGAACACGGTTTTTATAGTTTATTTTTCCTAGCTAGAGCCATTGCTGATGAAGGGCAGGTAGATCGCAAAGTAGAAATGTTGGTCTATGCCAATGGCATGATGCAGGTTGCCGATGAAGCTGTCCCTTATGCAGAAAAAGCCACGGCACTAGGCCCTTGTAAAATTATTCCTCGGGAGTTTCCACAAGTAAGTGTTGCTTGTTTTGATATCAATTTACCCATAAAGCCAGAGCGCGCTGGCTTGTTTGGCAATAAAACACAAACGCCTGAGATCCCTGGGGACCTGTTAGATTTAATGACCAACGAACTTTATGCGCCGCTTGCTAATGGTCTTTATGCCTATCGCGATAATGTCCGTTGGCAGCGACAGTATGATCGTATTGACGTTAATACTGACAAACCAAAAAATGAGGTCAACAAACGCATCCGCGAAGGGGGTGTATATCTTATTACCGGTGGTCTCGGTGGTATTGGTTATGTTATGGCTCAACAATTAGCCGAGAACTATAACGCCAAGCTTATCCTTGTCAATCGCACGCCTTTACCGAGTCGCTCCGAGTGGGCAAATTGGTTAATCAAACATGGTCACGATGACAAAATCAGTATTGGCATTGGCAAGGTGCGTAGACTGGAAGAACTGGGGGCGGATGTCTTGGTATTGTCTGGTGACGTGACAGACGCGGATCGCATGCAAGAAATTGTCAACCAAGGGAATGATCATTATGGTGAAATAAATGGTGTTATCCACGGTGCTGGTACTATTAACGACAACCTGATTCAAATGAAAAGCCAAGGTGAAGTGGAGGAAGTATTCGCCCCTAAAGTCTACGGCACATTGGTATTAGGGGATATCTTTGCTGGTAAACAGTTAGACTTTTTCGTGCTTTTCTCATCGACTTCAACGGTCATTGCTCCTGTGGGACAGATTGATTATGTCGCAGCCAATGCCTTTCTAAATGCCTATGCTCAGCAGCGTAATAATAAAGAAGCTGGCTATACTGTCGCGGTGAATTGGGGCGTGTGGAATGAAGTGGGTATGGCTGCAAACAGCGCGGCAAATATGGGTTATGACACTGCTAAACAAGCCAATAAAGATGTCTCCGATGCCCACTACCCATTGTTTGAAAAACATATTCAAACGTCGAAAAATGGACGCGATGTTCATTATTTAACTTCCCACTATAACACCAAGCAGCATTGGATTTTAGATGAACACCGAACCAAGAAAGGCCAAGCGTTATTGCCTGGTACGGGGTATATCGAGCTTATACGAGCGGCTTTGAATGAATGTGGCGAAAGTAGTGGCTTTGAGATCAAAGAGCTGATTTTCTTAAAAGCCCTATATGTACCTGAAAATATTACCTTAGCGGCGCGAGTGAAGCTTGAACAAACTATTGAAGGCTATAGTGTCGCAATTCAAAGCGAAGTCAACGATGGCGACGCAGGTAGTGGTTGGCAGACCCATGCCGAAGCGCGAATTATTATCGGGGTTGAAGAGCCACAAGACAGACAAGATGTTTATCAGGTGATGTCTCGTATTGGCTTGCAGCGTATATCCGATTCAGACACAGCGCCCGCGCAACGCACCTTGCAAGAAGAACATCTTAATTTTGGGCCTCGCTGGCGAGTGCTGCGTGATGCAAAATATGCCGAGAATGAATCGGCTGCGGTGCTTTCTTTAGATGATAAATTTGAAGGGGATTTAGAGCACTTCAAAATTCACCCCGCACTACTTGATATTGCTACCGGCTATGCAATGGAGCTGATTACTGGCTACTTGAATAATGGTACATCGGACAACCTCTGGGTTCCCGTGTCTTATGGCAGCTTTAAATATTACAAACCACTGACCCAACGCATTTACAGTTGGGTACGCAACAGTCGAGCTAACAAAGTCGATGATGATTTTGCTAGCTTTGACATAAGTATGTTTGATTGGAAAGGGAATTTGTTAGCGCAAGTTGAAAAGCTAACGATTCGCAAAATGGTAGGTGAGGTAGATTTCTCGATAGCAGATAATACTCCTGCCCGCCTGGAAAAGGATGAGTTAGATCGGGCTTCTGGTGATGCTGAGTTTCGCTCCCTTTCACCTTCAGAAATGGCTTTCCAGCATAATCTCTCACAAGGTATTTTGCCCGAGGAAGGAAGTGCTGCGCTCTTTAATGTACTTGATGTTTGTGATGAACCTGAAGTTATCATCTCTTCGTTGGAATTAGAGTCGTTAATAGAAGAAGTGGATGCTACGGCAGCATCGCTGCATAAAGAAGATGATGACACCAAATTTGCACGTCCAGAATTAGATAATGACTATGTTGAGCCTAAGGATGATATTGAGCGCAACTTGGTCAGTTTTTGGGAAGAGCTTCTTGGTGTGGACCAAGTTGGAGTGGAAGATAGCTTTTTTGACCTAGGTGGACACTCATTGGTTGCAGTGCGTTTGTTTGCCAAAATTCAACAAACCTATGATGTTGATTATCCCATCTCTGTACTGTTCGAGGCGCCGACTATTGCAGCCTGTGCCGATATGATCCGCGACGTCGTTGGTGATACCGGCCTGAGTGATTCCTCAAGCGAAACAAAAGATAAAACCCATCAAGCCCGTTATACCCATCTCGTGCCAATGCACAGTAGCAAGTCGACACAAGTGACGCCGTTTTTCTTGGTGGCTGGTATGTTTGGGAATGTACTGAACCTTCGTCATCTCGCCCAGCTGATCGGCAACGACCGTCCTTTCTATGGCTTACAGGCAAGAGGCTTATATGGTGATCATGAACCCCATGAAACTTTTGAAGAAATGGCCAGGGATTACATCAAAGAGATACAAACGGTGCAGCCTGAAGGCCCCTATATTCTTGGTGGCTTCTCTGGCGGCGGTATAACTGCTTATGAGATCGCGCGTCAGTTGAAACAAGCTGGACAAGAAGTGGCGGAGCTTATCTTGCTGGATACACCTCTACCTTACAATGAACCATTAAGTTCAGTAGATAGAATGTCTATTCACTGGCAAAGAATTCAAAATAAAGGTTTTGCCTATTTTTCCGAATGGGCTAAAAATCGCTATCACTGGGAGCTCAATAAATTCCGCAACCGTTTTGGCGAAGTGGAACAGGCCAGCCAAAGCCCTGCTCAGTTTAAATCTGGTGTAATGGAAGTTGCGTTTTATAGGGCTTTATCTCATTATGATATAAAGCCTATGAATATTGATGCAAAGCTCTTTCGCCCTAAATTGCCTATTAAATATCGGCTCAGTGGCGGACGGGTCGCGAATAAGGATCGGCAGGTTATTTATGAGGATAATGGCTGGCCAAGATATGTCGATAATTTGCAGGTCTTTGAAGTTCCCGGCAATCACGACTCCATGGTGCTAGAACCCAATGTAAGAGTTTTGGCGACTAAACTACGTGAATGTATAGAAAAGGCAGACCCCAAAACTAAGTGATCAAAAGGCAATAGCTACTCTAACTAGAATAGGCGCTGACTTTATCGTGCTATGCTAGGGTCAACAGGCCCTAGATTATAACTAGCGTTAGGCTGCGGGCCGGTGTCTAGTTGGGTTATGTTAGTTTGTTTATCTGTTTTTTTGCGTTTTTTGTTTAGTTTAATAGAAGCCTTGTGTTTTATTTTTAAGATTTGGAATCGATGAATGAGTAATGAACAAGAATTATCAGTTGCACTTAAACAAGGAATGCGGAATCTTGCCTCTGGTGTTTGTGTGATCAGTGCTCTGACAGAAGATGGAGAACGAGTTGCAATGACGGCCTCCTCTGTCACTTCTGTGTCTGACGCCCCTCCTTCGTTACTCGTATGTGTCAACAAAGCGGCAAAAATGGATTCAGCCTTAGCTAAGACATCGGACTTTACCGTCAATATTTTGAGTAAAGATCAACAAGAGGTGTCTAATACCTGTGCAAAACCCGCGGAAGGGGAGAGCCGCTTTAATGTGGGCAATTGGTCTGTGGATAAAACTACAGGTCTATCGTATTTAGAAGATGCTCTGTCTGTATTTATTTGTGAGAAAAGTCAGGTAGTACCTTACGGCACTCATAATATTTATATCGGTAATATTCGCAAAGTACATTTTGGCAGTGGCGAACCCGATATTTTAGTATATGCCAAAGGTGCTTATTATAATATCTAGCGGCTATTCGCACTAAGCGAAGCACTTTTCTGATAAGTAGATACACCTCTCTTGTCTATCATGCTCACAGGTGAGCAATTTGATATTTACTTTCTTTTTGCGGTTTCATTAAAAATTGTTCATGCTTATACATGCTGATCAATAAGAATTGGATTGCCATCTGAATCAATAACAAGACAACTGGCCGGGCCCTAGCTGTTTTTGAATCTCTCTAACATCTGTAAAGTCATCTAAGTGAATCGCCTTGCTGTTCCAACCAGGGTCAAAGTCAGTATGTTTTTCAAAAATACCCTGGAAAAGACCAATCACATGTTCTTCATTTTTGAATATCCTTAACTTTTAAGCTAACTGAAAATGCACCGAGTTTCATAAGTAACCTCTTTATAATTTTAGTCACATAGCTAAGGAAAAATCGTATAGATAATTATTATGATATGGTCTGTTAACTAAATTCTAATAATTTTCATTAATTAGTTAACGATATTATTATGTATGGGTAATCAGTTAAAGTGAAAGGTAAGTATTAAATTCCATTATTGTTTTGTATTAGATAGTAATACATAGTAAATAGAACAGTTATAAGAGTATTTTATTTGTGTCACTTGAGATATTATTTTAGCCCATAAGTAAGCGATAACTTTATAGTTGATATGGCTGACAATACTCAATTTTCATAAAAAAAATATCTTATATTTCTCATTCTTAAACTGTACTATTGTTCGGCTGCGGTATGGATATCAATTTACAGGTGTATAAAAACTGCAATTATTATAGCCGCCTATATTATTTTTATAAAAAGACTTAAGTATGTGCTAATTGAAATATGATTAGACGGGCTATATCTAGATATTTACAACATTATCAACGTTTATAAATACGAGTAGTGATGTGTGCTGGATCGTATTCGTTTTTTATTTAAGACGATAATATAACTTAATGATGCAAAGCATTGTTGCTTTTGCTGCCGTCATTCTTAAAAAGGTGATCCGCTATATTGTAAAGGTTCTGCTGTTATGCGGAATAAAGTAACTATAGAGATTAAAAGTCAGTTTTATAAAGTGCGGGTTAGAAGAAGTTTATTAGGTAAGGAGTTTTTATGAGTATTATCAATACAGCCCTTAAGATTAAGGATCATATTCCGTGCACAAAGCAACTTATAAATAGAATCGCTACCAATAGTGTTTGTAACTCAATAAAACCTAGGCCAAATGCATTTAGTTTATGGTCGCATGTTGCTAAACCAGAAGAAAAGGATGAGCAGGGCCCCGTAGGTGAGTATACCACTTGGCCTATGTTGACAGATAAGCGTTATTCCGCAAGACATTTACCTCCAGCTGATCAGGAATACATAGATCGTTTACCTAAAGATGTAGCCTATAACCCTGAAAATAATACTGTTGGCGATATTACCGCACTGTTTGCTCGAGAAGGAGAGATGAAAACAGGACGTTCGTCTATGCTGTTTATGTTTTTTGCACAGTGGTTTACAGATAGTGTTTTGAGAGTTGACTCCTCAGATAGAAGGAAAAACACTTCCAACCATAATGTTGATTTGTGCCAAATATATGGGCTTACTGAAGAGTCAGCCAACATTTTAAGAAGCAAAGAGAAGGGCAAATTAAAAAGCCAAAAAATTAATGGAGAAGAGTATCTGGATTATCTTGGCGAAGTTGGTGGCGATGGAAAATGGAAAGTTAAAGATTGCTATAAAGGCCTACCTTATACCTCCGAAAAAATTTTAAATGAAATCGTAAGAGGATGGGATGATTCAAGAAAGCATAAACTTTATGCCACAGGCTTGGAGCGAGGGAACTCTTCCATTGGTTATGTGGCAATTAGTACTATTTTTATGAGAGAACACAATCGACTGTGCGATGAATTATCAGGAGCTTATCCCTCTTGGGATGATGAACGCCTATTTCAGACCGCAAGAATGATTAACACGGTAATTTTATTAAAGTTGGTTATCCAAGATTATATTAATCATATTACTGGTGGGGAATTATTTTATCTTGATCATACTTTTGCTGAAGAGCAAAACTGGTATAGAACGCCTTGGATTAGTATTGAATTTGATTTGTTATATCGTTGGCACGGCTTGATACCTGATGTTATAAAATTTGGCGATCAAGAATATGGTCACACACAATATAGAATGAATAATGGAGCGCTTGAAGATATAGGCTTAGTCCAGCTAATCGATGCGGTATCTAAACAAAATGCAGGGACAATAAGTCTTAAAAACGTTCCTACTTTTATGCTTGGTGCTGAATATGCAACATTAAAGATGGGCAGAGATTTTAGACTTTGCTCCTATAATAAATACCGGGAGTTGTATGGACTCGATAAACTATCATCCTTTGATGAGCTAACTCATGACTCCAGTCTTGCCGCTAAGTTAAAAGAGTTATATAAAGATATTGATAATGTTGAGTTCGTCATAGGTATTTTTGCGCAAAGTGGTGAAGGTGATGCCCTATTCGGTGATTTACTGAATACTATGGTTGCTTACGATGCTTTTACACAAATATATACCAATCCATTACTTTCCAAGAACATTTACACTACAGATACTTTGTCTGAAGTTGGAATGGAAATTATAAAACAGACCAATAGCTTTCAAAGCGTGTTAGACAGGAATAATACAAGTAGCTTTAACGCTAAGGCTATTTTTAGTTTGTAACTAATATTATCTTATTTAAATAGAATAGAGTTTTATAAATCAGGCTTTGCTTAGATTTTAAAATAAATCAAATCGATATTTTTGGGCGCCGTTTAAATAACCCTTACTTCTCATAATGAATACTGAGCCTAATAATAGGCTCATTTCCATCTAAACTTGACTTTTATGTCAACAGTTTCACAAAAGCATTATTGGCGTTCTATTAAACTTTATTATCAAAAAATTAGCTAAGCATAAAAGCAATTTTTTTATATAGAGAATCAATTTAAAAAATATATTTTTGTAATTTTTTATTAGAGTGTTTATTTTCGTCGAATTAAATTATTTTTCATTTCTCTGACGACATTAATTTAAATATATAAATTACATCGGCTTCCTTCATAAAATTTTTTTTTAAACTAATCGTATTATGGCGCACATATTGGCTTTGGTTACCTTGTGAAATGTAAATCTTTGAATTAAGCTAGGTGCGACACTTTGACGCAGGTCAAATGATGTTAATTTGCTCCAACAAAAAATATTTTCATCATTTCTATTTTTAATATTTCATGCCAAATAACGGTTTTTCGAAGAGATTGTAATTATTTAAACAAGTGGTTTGACAGCTGAACGAACTATTTAAGTTGTTGGTATTAATGATGTTTCGCTTAAATCATCTTTTTTGCTAATAGTTGTTCGTATGGCGCATATGTTTGTTTTTATATGTTTTCCAGTTCTCAAATAATTGAGGTGCAATGAAAAGTATTTGAGTGCTTGTTAATAATACCCGTTAAGTTATTAGCTGCTTTGGTATGCAATATCTAGAAAGCAATAAGGTAAATAAAAATGAAGAACACGCAACTTAGATATATTGCATCGTTTTGTATGTTGTTGTCTTCTGTGGCTTTTGGCCATAGTGCCATGTTTCCGGATTCCTTTAAGTTTGATGACTCAAACGAAGGTACTCCCACAACATTACTAAAGTCTCTACAAGAAGGCAGTTCGGCTGTAGCAGCTTCTACATGTGTAGGTGGCTCTGCTAATGGTTTCCCCTGTGATAAGGTTGATTTTCAATCTTTTCTTGCAAAAGCAAATATGGGTGGCGGCTCCGGAAATTTGAATGATATTTGGGGATGGACAGACCCTCTTACTGGTAATGAAATAGCAATTGTAGGAAGAGTTGCTGGAACTTCTTTTGTTGATATTACCAATCCTGCAAGCCCTGTTTTTCTAGGATATCTGCCATCTCATAATGGTGGAAGGGATTCTTGGCGGGATATAAAAGTATATAACGACCATGCTTTCATCGTTGCTGATGGTGGTGGTAACCCTACTCATGGTTTGCAAGTATTTGACTTGAATACCCTGAGAAACCTTAGTAACCCCGGTGGGACTTTAAGTGAAACAGCACATCTAGGTGGTTTTGGTCCTGCACATAATATTGCGATTAATGAAGATACGGGTTATGCCTATATTGTTGGTAGCAACCAGTGTAGCGGTGGGTTATATATGGTTGATATTACCAACCCAACATCGCCTTCTTTCGCGGGATGTTTTTCTGCTGATGGTTATACCCATGATACTCAGTGTGTAGTCTATGCCGGCCCAGATACCACTTATCGTGGACGTGAAATATGTGCCGCTTATAACGAAGACACGATTACTTTTGTTGACGTTACTAATAAGTCTAACCCTGTTCAAATTTCACGTGAAGGTTACAGTGGCTCTCGCTATACGCACCAAGGCTGGTTTTTAAATGATAGTCATGAAATTCTCATTATGAATGATGAATTGGATGAGACGCGACGTGGGATTAATACAACATCTTATATTTGGGATGTGAGTGACCTCGATAATCCTCGTGAAATTGGTCGCTATGTAGGGCCAACTGCTGCAACTGATCATAACTTGTATACCAAAGATAACTTTATTTTTGAAGCCAACTACCGAGCAGGACTACGTATTTTATCGACAGACAATATTACTAATGGTCAATTAGAAGAAGTTGCTGTTTTTGATACCATTCCAGGGTCTAACAGTGCACAGATGTCTGGTGCATGGAGTAGTTATCCTTACTTCGAAAGTGGCAATGTAATCCTAAGTGATATCGGTACAGGTTTATTTGTGGTTGCGCCCGATTGGGATGCGATTAACGGCAACCCGCCAACCCCGACACCGACGCCAACACCATTGCCCAATGGGTGTTTCTATGCAGCAACATTTGAAAGCGCTTCCGAAGGATGGACCAATACCGGCAGTAGCTGCAGCACTGGCTCATTCGTTCGTGGAACACCAACAGAAACCACAACAGGCGGTGCGATTTTGCAAGTTGGCGGAGCTGCCGTAGGTTCGGGTGCTTGGTTTACTGCACCTAATACTGCGATCGGTACTGATGATGTGGACGGTGGAACTTGTCAGACCACGTCGCCTGCCATCGATGCCTCTAGTGCAAGTAGTGTTGATGTGTCGCTTGCTTATTTCCATGGGCAACGAGATCCTGGTGATGACGCTAGTGATGGCTTTGTTATCGAGATATTAAATAACGGTAACGTAGTTAACACATTGGTTAATATTGGTGATGTTGCTAGCGCTGCAGCATGGGCCAACGCGGCAGCAACAGTGGCTAATCCTGGGTCTATCCAAATCCGCGTGCGTGCAACAGATGGTGCATCTGGTGGTGATATTATCGAAGGCGGCATCGACCAAGTGTTAGTTTGTCCAACAGCACCAGGTGGTCCAACGCCTACACCAACTCCCACGCCAACGCCTACTCCAGCACCTACATGTACAGTTGAGCAAGGATTTGAATCCGGCAGCGGTGGTTGGACAAACTCAACAGCATCAAGCTGTAGCACAGGTGACTTTGTCACTGGCACTCCATCAGAGCAAAATAATGGTGGTGTGACAACTCAGGTTGGCGGTGCCAATACAGGTAGTAATGCTTATTTCACAGCTACTAACACAACTGCAGGCTCTAACGATGTGGATGGTGGTACCTGTATCGCTACATCGCCAAGCTATAGCGTTGGCTCGGCGTCCACATTATCTCTTGCTTACTTCCACGGTCAGCGTGATGGTGGTGATGATGCTGGAGATGGCTTTAGTATTGAGTTCTCTACCGATGGTGGTAATAGCTTTAATTCGCTAGTGTCTGTTGGCGATGTTATTTCCAATGCGTCGTGGACAAATGCTAGTGCGCAAATCCCTGCAGGCTCAAACGTTGTTCTTAGAGTGCAATGTTCTGATGCAGCCGCTGGGGGTGACTTAGTAGAGTGTGGTATCGACGACGTTAATATATGCTCTAACTAATTCGTGCTATGAGTTGCCGTCAAAGTGCTTTTATGTGCGCTTTGACGGCTTTCAGTGTTTCTTAATTTATTTCGAATACATGTATAAATCAAAAATATAGCTATTATGATTTTCAAAGTTAACTATAACGTTTTAGCTTTATGTCTTTCCTTAACGTTCTTTAGCACAGTTGTTTCTGCTGTTCCCTCAAAGCAGAGCAATAACTTATTTAATCATGCTAACAATCTTTTAGACAAGGCCAACCTCGCTGAGAAAAAATCCAGTGAAGAAATTGTTAGTGCAAATAAAATTCGCAAAGAGCTCAATAAGCTACGCTCAAAAGTAAGAAAAGCGAAAGATAGTAGTGAAAGAAATAATTTAACAAAGCAAGCCGATAACCTTGCATCACAGCTAAAAAATCTTCAGGACAGCGGTAGCAAGTTACGTGAAGAAAATAAGCATCTATTTAAGCAATCCTTAGAAGTATTTGAAGAAGCTATTGTTGAACGCTGGGGGAAAAAAATTCGTAACCGTAAGCCTGTATCTATGGATAGTGAGACCACTTCGTTTATTTCTCATAATACACGCTTTCGCAGTGTTCATCCCAATATGTTAAATAAAATGGGTACGCCAACGGATAATATTAACCCTGAGAATGTTAATAAAGAAATGTCACTGTTAGTTCCTGCATTAGCTGGGCAAAATGCACCACCAGACTTAGATATTAGCTCTTTTCAAATCTCACGAAAACAACAATACTTCGCCCATATTGAGGTGGTATCGACTACTCAACAAGGTGAAGTTTTAGCGCCATTAAATGAGATACATAAATGGCATTTGATATTGAGCAATTTGTCTGGAGAGCCTATCGAGAATGCCAATGTGGAAATTATAGGCCATATGCCAGGGCATGTTCATGGCCTTCCCACAGAACCAAGAGTGACCGAGGAAGTAGAACCGGGAGTTTATAAGGTTGAAGGTGTAAAATTTCAAATGAAAGGCTGGTGGGTAATGCAGTTCAACGTTACTGATGAAAAAGCAAGTAGTAAAGATGATTCTGTTGTTTTTAATTTAGTATTTTAAATCTCTCCTTCTATTTGTTATGTGTTATGGCGTTATGATATGACTGCAATTAAGTATCCTATTTTTTTGTTTTTATTTTTGTCGTCTTGTGTTTTTTCGCAGGATAGAGAAGACCAGCAAGATGTATATGCATTTACTTCTGCTGATATTAATTTCCTCAAGAATTTTTCGTTAAGTAATTTATCTCCTATACCGCAAGCTCCTAGTAATAATATCGCAGATAGTATCGAGGCGGCCCGCCTTGGGCGTGCGCTATTTTTTGATTCGCGTCTAAGTAAAAATGGAAAAGTTGCTTGCGCTAGTTGTCATGCTCCTAAAAAATATTTTACCGATGGCCTTGCTTTATCTGAAGGCCTTGGTAAAACACAGCGCAGTGCTCCGAGCTTGCTAGGTGTTGCTTGGAGTCCATGGCAGTATTGGGATGGGCGCAAAGATAGTCTTTGGTCACAAGCGTTAGGCCCGATAGAGCATCCTAACGAAATGGCGATGGATCGATCCGGTTTTGTACGTAAAGTCTTGAGTCTCTACAGGCAGGAGTATGAATACGTTTTTGGTAAGATTGAAGATTATCGCACTATTAAAAAGTTGCCTAAGAAGGCAAGCCCTATTGGTGATAAGCGATCGCAGAAACGTTGGCACAAACTATCTTCTTATCAGCAGGATCAAGTGAATCGCGCTTTTAGTAATATTGGCAAAGTGCTGATGTCCTATCAGCGTCAGCTTAAGCTGCCTGCCTCTCGTTTTGATGACTTTATCGATGCAATGCAAGAAAAAAATGATCAGGGCTATCGTTCCATACTAAGTGAGAGTGAAGTACATGGCTTACGCTTATTTATGGGCAAAGCTAATTGTTTTAGTTGCCACAATGGCCCACTATTTACCAATTTTGAATTTCATAATATTGGCGCGCCAGAAAGTGACGAAGCCAAAGTAGATCTGGGTCGTTACCAAGGTGTATTAGATTTAGTCAAAGATGAATTTACTTGCCTTTCTAAATGGAGTGATGCCAAAGAAAGCGAATGTGAAGAGATGACATATCTTAAAAAGAGTGGGCCTGAACTTGTTGGCGCTTTTAAAACACCGACTCTACGTAATATTGCAGCGACAGCGCCTTATATGCAAAGTGGTCAGTTTAAAGATTTAAAGGAAGTGCTGGCACATTACAATCTGCCGAAGCCACCTTTTTATGATCGAGAACAACACCCTAATCGTCCACACTTTGATATTTTACCTCTGAAATTAAACGATAAGGAATTAGAAAATATTATTGCTTTTCTATCGACGCTCACGTCACCATTTCCGCAGGACGATTATTGGTGGAATCCAGAAATTAGCGACTCGCAAATTCTAAGTGGTAATTGATGATCGCGCATCCTTGCGCTGCGATTGTTAACCCGTCGCTTTTTACTGCCGGGTTAACTACCATTTAAGTTTAGAATCGAACGTTGAATTCAACACCTACGATTCTAGGCTGGTTTACAAAGCCAGTGTTGTTATTAAAGTCGATGATACCTTTAACATTTTCTTCATCCGTAATATTACGTCCGAATAGTGCTATTTGGTAATTATCTTCGAAGTTTTCGTAGCCTAAACGTAAACCGCCTTCAAATTGGTCGTCGGTAATAAACTCTGCTGCTTCATATAATGCGATACTGGTTTCGCCTTGGAATGCCCAATCGGTGAAAGCGAAGAACTGACCGCTGTCGCCGGCAGGAATTTGGTAGCGAAGTGTGAAGTTAAATATTGTCTCTGGAGCAGATTGGAAAGGGTTGCCATCAATCAGGGCGAGATCTGTTCCACCTTGTGTCACAATAGGATCGAGCACGGTACATGCACCTGAACCACATGGCGCAGTCAACAAGTCAGAATCTTGAATTTCTGTATCGTTATAGCTGAAACCTGCGGTAATTCTCAAGTTGCTAGTTGGTACATACTCCATATCAACTTCAAAACCTTGGCCCACACCTTTGTCTGCGTTTAATAAGCTATTGCCATTGTTGGCACCACCGATAGCTGATAATTGGATATCGTCGATCTCATAGTAAAACAGTGCCGCATTTAAACGTAAGCTTTCTGAAAATAGGTCAGATTTAAAACCAAGTTCATAAGAGGTAATAGTTTCTGAATCTGCAACTGATGGATTGCCCTCAAAGGCAACGTCACGAGCTTGAATACTCTGTGCTCTAAAGCCACTAGAAACACGAGTGTAGAGACTTGTAGTATCACTCAGTCGATAGTTCACGCTAATATCACCGCTTAGTTGATCATCGGCGACGTTGACTGGCTCATAGGTTTGAATGCTTGCCTGGCCTATGGATAACGCAAAGCTGTCAACGTTCTGCTCAAGTACAACCAAGTCTTTTTCATCATCGGTGTAGCGTAAACCACCTGACAAAGTTAAGCTCTCAGAAAGGTCGTAAGAAACCTGTCCAAAGAAAGCCCAAGTAGTATTTTCGTGAGATACAGTGGTTCTACCAAAAAAACCGTCCGTTGTACTGACATCCAAAGTTGAGTCAAAAAAGAAAGCACCTGCTTGCCAATTAAAACGACCATCGTAGTTACTGGCGATACGTATTTCTTGGGTTAATTGTTCCACATCTGCATTATCTTGTGTAACTGCATCAAATGGAATAAATCCTGGGCCAGCATTAGGATTATTCTGAGCTGTACCACCATCAATATCACCGAGACTGAAGCCTTCAGATTCTTCATAGCCTGTGATCGATGTTAGGGTATGGGCATCGAACTCCCAATCTAATTTTAATGATCCGCCAGAAGCTTCATATTCCTGTGGATTATTATCTCCTTGGTTATGATTTACTACGTCGCGGTCAAAGTTTTCGTTAAGGTCGTTACTACCGGTAGTGAAAATATTTGCACGGAAGACCGAAGCCGTGCCATCGAGATCGCGTATATGGTAGTTAAATAGGGCTGAAAATGAATCTGTTGGTGTATACAAAAATTGTATGCGAGCAGCATTTTCTTTATGGCCGCCTAAAGCATCAGCTTGGCCGGTAAAACTGTTGTCGATCCAGTCTTCACGAGTCTGAGAAAGTACAGAAACACGAGTTGATAGAACATCATCAACCAAAGCACCACCAACTGCTGCTTCTATATTAACTGTATCAAAAGTTCCGTAGCTTGCGTTTAAATAACCTTCTGCTTCTTGTGTTGGTTTACGAGTATCAAATTTAATAATACCTGCTGTGGTGTTACGACCGAACAGTGTTCCCTGTGGTCCACGAATAACTTCTACTTGCTCAACATCGAATATTGGAAAGCTTTTAAGAACAACATTTTCTTGAACAACATTGTCGAAAACGATAGAAACTGGCTGCGATGCTGCTAAATCAAAGTCAATATTTCCTAAGCCGCGAATATAAAAACGAGGTGCTACCCGTCCATTAGATGATTCTGCGTATAAGCCGGGTACTCTTGATGATAGTGCCAAAATATCTTCACCACCGCTGAAGATAGTATCAAACTGCTCACCCGAAAGAGATGCGATAGAGATTGGAACTTCCTGCGCGCTCTCTTGCCGTTTTTGTGCCGATACTATTATTTCCTCAAGTGTCAGATCCGCATTTGCCTGCGTTGTTTGTGCGTTTACATTACTTACTAAAACTAGTGAGATCGCACTCGCTAATGCAGTTACGTGGTATTTAGATAATTTATTCATGTCTTCCCCAAAAACATATTTCAATGGTCGTATCTTTTGGCTTCTTAGTGAATACAACATTAAGATGCCGTCAGATTACTACTTTAGTACATGATCTTGACTGTATTTTACGCTTCGCACTCTGGCAGTGCGCTTCGCCCCAATACAATGCGCACAAAATGGCGCGCAATGTCATAAATCAGTAAAATTAGACTATAACAAAGATTTATTGCGATATTTATTCCAGATACATCATCGAGTAGAAATTAAAAACAGCTTAAATAGCTGAAATATTGACCGATAATCATCGGTTTTATCGACCAGCATCATGCCACATTTTTAAACAGTAGAGAACAAAATCTTTGCCTAAGCCCAGGATTAGCGTTTATTTACACTCGGTAATAAATATTTCAATGATATTCCCTACACTCACACAAAGTGTAAAGCAAACATGTTAAATGATATAAAAATAGGCATATGCAAGCTCTGAATTTAGCAAAAATATTCGTCAAAAAATAAGTTTTGACACTTATGGTAATTAAAGCTTATTTCTTTCGATGATTTAATTCAACAATTTGGCATGTATTTTTCTATTAATACGTTTCCTGTAAGATAATTAAAAGTCTGCCTATATTTTTTTATGGTTTTATGTGACTATCGAATACCTTTTCGTTTAATAAAAATGTTCAATATGTGAGGCACCCCTAATGTTTGCTCTGCTGCGAAGAGACTTTATTGTTATATGTTTTTTGTTTGGGCTATTGGCAGGGAATAAAGTGTTTGCTGAGCTATCGGCAACTGGTTATGCAAAATACGCAGAACTTTCGGACGACGTTTTTGTTACTGCATTGTTTACTGATTCAGGAAGTATGGAGAGTCCCATTGATGTTAAACGTTTGGACTTTAAAATTGTGTCGAAAAAGCTTGGTGCTAGGCGCTTAGTTCGCTTATTTTCCAATAGTGCTGCAATAAATAACTCCGCTGAGGTAATGACCAGAAATAGAGAAAGCTTTAAGGAGTTTACGAGTCTGATTCCAACTAATTTGCACAGAGGCGATCATCTGAGTTTTGCTATTAGTGGCGATAATCTCTCTATGATTCTCAATGATGTTGAGCTAGGCAGTGTGCAATCAAAAGAGTTGTTTTTCATTTTCCTCAACATATATATTGGTGATAAGCCGCCTTCGCGTGAGTTTAAAGACGGTCTAATCGGTAGCACTGATAGCTCGGACGCGAGGCAATTGTTTGATTCGCTTCAATATAGCCAAACGAGAAAAAGCGAAATAACCGCCTTTCTTGCTCAGAAAGCGGCTGCAGTCGCTAGCGAAACAGGAGCTGCTGTAGTGGCCGAAGCCGAGGAGACAGAAGCTGAGAAAAAAGCCAAAGAGGAAGAGGCAGCAAGAAAGAGGGCTGCGGCAATAAAAGCAGAAAAATTACGTCAACAGAGGCTAGCAGAGCAGAAAAAACAAGAAGAATTGGCGAGGCAAGAAGAGCTGGCAAGACTAGAGCTTCTCAAAGCCGAAGAAAACAAGCTGCGTGAAATTTACATGGCTGACTTAACAAGGCTTGCGCGTAAAAACATAGAATATCCTCGCCGCGCTCAAAAGTTTAAGCAGACCGGCAATGTCGTCGCTTTAGTGACTATCGCTCGGGATGGTGAAATGATTGGTTTTGAATTTGAAAATCAATCGAAATATAGTTTGTTAAATAATGCGGTCAAAAAAGGTGTTGAAGGTGCGTTGCCTTTTCCCAAAATGCCCGATGGAATTACAGGTGAATCATTAACGTTTCGAGTGCCTGTATCTTTTGCTCTTTAAGACTGAAACAAGAGCTTATACTCTGCTCTCTTCAAAAAGTATTTAAGCTAATTAAAGCTAGATACTCTTGAAGAGAGTGTACAAAACACCTCAAAATACATTAATACTTTTTCCACTGTCGATAAAAGTTAAGGTACTAAGATCTTTTAGATTACATTCGTATTTGCCTCTTTCCACCTCCATTGTGAAGTACTCTCTGCCATCTTTACTCTGCAAATCTATGGCACGCCCCGATATTGTTTCTCCATTTTTGAATTGAACTTCGACTAAGGCACGTCGCATACATGCAATCTCGAAATGATCATGCACCTCGCAGTTAATGATCTCAGTCATAGTATATCTCCAATTATTACAGCGTTATTTAATTAATAGTATCGAATCAAAACTATCTTGACAAGACATTGCCTTCTCTATAAAGTTAATATGGTTTCGACTAAAAACCATTTTGAGTCGAGAGCAAATGTAAGTAAGTGCAAATAAATCATGAGTAGAAATAAATAGGAGCAAAAATGAAGATAGATGTGTACGACACTTATGGAGAATCTAAGCAAGGAGAGCTTATCCATTTTGATGTGTTTATTGAAAGCGGCGTTGCAGCGGATAAAGCTTATCAGTATGCCATGAGGTATAAGGGCTTGTCTGCACTAATTTAACCTCTCCTGTTTGCACTCAAAGGCACTAATCAAGGCGCGAAGAGCGTAGTTTAGTATTCTAAATGAGTGATGAGTAACGCAGAGTAGCGCCTTTGAGTGCAAACCCGAAGGGCTGGATGTATTTTTCCGCCTAGCGTTGTTAACACTCTCTCATTTAGAATAACTAAATCTCGTTCGTGTTGCCTAGCTAGGCAAAAAAATGCTTCCAGCAGGTGTGATTAAATTAGTGCAGACAAGCCCTGGCATTGGTGAAGACGGCAGCCAATTAAAACAAGAAAGGTGTAATTTTTGTCATTCTCAGTCGGCAAACCCAAAGGTCATCGAATCAATTAAGAAGTATGGTTATTGTATTTTACCGATGGAAGGTTGCCCTCGTTAACAAGTTCTATGCCTTCTGAGGCAAGGCACCGCTGACAATAAATATTCCAAGGGCGGCTAGAACTACAGCAGGGCCTGCCGGAAGATCCCACTGGAAGGAACTGTACAAGCCAAAGGTGACCGATACCATGCCGATTAAAGAGGCGAGGCCAGCCATAACTTCAGGGGAACTGGAGAAACGTCGAGCGCTTGCGGCGGGAATAATTAACAGTGCTGTAATTAGCATTACCCCAACAATTTTCATTGCTAAAGCGATAATTGAGGCGATCATTAGCATGAGGACGAGCTTTAAGGCTGCGACGTTGCGCCCTTCAACATGGGCAAGATCTTCATCCACCGCGAGCAGTAATAAAGGCTTCCAGAGTATAACAAGTGGAATAGCAATCGCTGCAACCGCCATATAAATATACAACACTTCGTTACTTGTGACTGTTAAAAAGTCACCAAATAAATAGCCGTAAAGGTTGATCCTGGTCTGCGAATAAAAGCTTACACAAACTAAGCCGATAGCGAGCGAACCATGGGATAACACACCCAAAAGGGTATCTGTAGAGAGTGTATTTTTTCTTTCCAAAAACACTAATGCCAATGCGATCATGCCACAGGCAAGCACAATAGCAAGGGTAATATTGATATCTAAAAATAAGCCAAAGGCCACGCCAATAAGAGCTGAATGCGCCAGAGTGTCGCCGAAGTAAGACATACGTCGCCACACAGCAAAGGCACCCAGTGGGCCTGCAATAAGCGCAATTCCAGTACCTGCGGCAAAGGCGTAGAGTAAAAAGTCAGGCATGATTGCACCCTTCATCGCAGTCTACAGCGTCACCATGAAGATCGTGATGATGATCGTGATGGTGCTGGTATACAGCTATCCCATCAATCGCTCTTTGGCCAAACAGTTTAAGATATTCTGGATGTTGGCTAACGCTCTCCGGCTTACCATGGCAACAGATGTGATGGTTTAAGCATATGACGGAATCTGTTTGCGCCATTACCAAATGCAGGTCATGGGAGATCATTAGAATCGCACAATTTAAACTTTCACGAAGAGATGCGATAAGTTGATAGAGTTCAATCTGGCCCGTTACATCAACTCCTTGTAAAGGCTCGTCAAGCATTAAAATATCAGGCTGGCGTGATATAGCCCTGGCTAATAAAACTCTTTGCAGTTCGCCACCAGATAACTTATGCATTTGGCGGCTAGATAAATGGGTAATATTGAGGCGTTCAAGTGCTTCTTGACGAGCCTCCTTGGCAACCTGAGCCAAACTCAGAAAGCGGCTGACTTTCATTGGCATGGTGCTCTCTAAAGATAGTTTCTGAGGTACATAGCCGGTAATGATATTAGGTTCGCGCCATATTTCACCGGCAGAGATAGAAACTAAGCCCAAAATAACTTTCATTAAAGTGCTTTTGCCTGCTCCGTTTGGGCCAATTATCGTGAGAATTTCGCGACGGGATAAGTCAAAACTTACCTTATCAAGAATACTTCTGCCCTGACTATGAAAACTGATATCTTGCAATCTTAGGAGGATAGGGTTATCCATTTATATTCCATTTTGCTTACATGAGCTGCACTGCCCAGTAATCTCAATAACTTGTTTGCGTACGGAAAAGCGATGCTGTGAGGCGCTTAAATTGATGGCCTGTTGGATGGTGTTGTTTGGCACTTCCTGAGCGTTACCGCAATCTGAACAAATGAGAATAACCGAACTTTCTTCACGCCTAGGGTTGCTGTTACTGACATAAGCATTGAGCGAATGAATCTTATGTATAAGGCGATATTCTAAAAGAAAATCCAATGTTCGATAAATGGTTGGCGGGGCAACTCGTTCACGATCGGAAGTCTCTTCCAACATATCCATCAGAGAGTAAGCACCTAGGGGCTTACCGTGTCTTAAGATTAAAACTAAAACTTGCTCGCGCAACTGTGTCAATCGGACATCATTAATCTGACATATCTCCTTTGCACGTTTAATGGCACTGGCGATAGCTGCGTTGTCATATAATTGTGATTGAGTATTGTTAACAAATTCTGCAGAGGAAGACATTTTTTCAATACTTTCCTAATGATACGTTATGTTATCATATAACAACATTGAAATTATTTTAATTATTGTAGGTAAAAAGCTTGTTTACAAGATGTACATCGTGCGGAAGGGTTTCCCAACTGTTTTATATTTTTTTATCCATATGCTTGCTCTTAATAGGTAACACTGTTCGTGCTGAAAAACCTTTAGTCGTAGCAAGTATTCGTCCTCTTGCCTTGGTGATAAATGACTTGGCTGGAGATCTCGTCAGTACTGAGATTCTAGTTGAAAACTCCGCTTCTCCTCATGACTTCTCTATGACCATTTCTCAGGCAATGCGTTTAAGTGATGCTGATTTACTGGTATGGGTTGGGGCTGATTTTGAAACGTTTTTAGCTAATGGCTTTAAAGCCAAAAAAGCAGTAGCGATGCTCAAAACATCAGCTGTCAGTAACCATCATCATGATAAACATGAGCAAAGAGACTTTCACGCTTGGCTGAGTTACCAAAATATCATGGTATTTTCTGAAGAATTGGCGCTACAGCTAAAAGCGTTGTTGCCAGATAAAAAGTCGCTTATAGATGATCGTTTGCAGGTATTTAAGCAAGAGTTGAGTAGCCGAAATAGCGCGTTAAATGTATTGCTTGAACCTTATAGAGAAATACCATTTGCTGTTCATCACGATGGTTACAGTGCATTTGTTGAAGCTTACAAGCTTAATCAGTTGATTACTCTAACAAAAGTACCGCAAGAACGTATTAGCGCCAAGCGTTTGAATCAGATAGGAAATAGTATAGAGCCTGTGAGTTGTTTATTAACTGAAAAAGCTGACTTGCGCGAGGCGAAAAGGTATGCAGATTTGTTTGAGAAGCCGCTGGTGGGTATCGACTTACTGGCATCAGATCTTTCGATCTCTTCTTATAGCAGCTATTTAGCCTCTATTGCTCAGTCTTTTGTTGAATGTTTGAGCACTGAAAAATAACTGGGTGGCAATATATAAGAAATCCATATAAAAAAACCGGGTAACAACATGTGCTGTTACCCGGCAGAAACAAAATTAGATAACTTGAATATTAAAGACTGTTCATAGCCTAGGCCTCTAGAAGTCAAGCTCTGGCAGGCACGGTGCTATGAGTATGAACAGATCTTAGCAATTAGTCCTTAGCTAATAGTGAATCGAGCTTGTGTGAAATCATTTTATCTAGCTCCTGATTCAGCTTAACGTCGAACCCTTCGACGCGCATTTCAAATTCTTTCGCTTCAATTTTCTTAGACGTTTCAACCGTTGGTTGTGCTGCCCAGCTTTTGCTGGCGCCTGTCTCCGCAACTGCAGCTACCGCTAAACCTGAGTGGGCGGAAGTCGCTAATTGAGGATAAGGGGCACCAACTTCTTCACTTGCAACACCATTCAACGATACTGCGAGTAACAATAGCAGTACTTTATTCATGATGATGGTTCTCCAATTACAAATATATAAGTTTAAAGTTGATACCGAATGACCTGTGTCTAGGTCTTCAGTGCGAAGTAACACTTCACGTTACATAAGGTAACAAACAATTCCGGATTATGCAAATATTTTTTTCATTTTTTTATTAAAAATTATTGACAATTAAAAAGTAAAGACGCCGATTGCAACATTTTTCAATTTTTTTTGCTTTTTTTCCTATTTACTAATCAATTTATAATTTTGTAGGAGGAGGAATCACATCAATTAAATTCTTCTAAAGGCATTGTTCACCCACTTTTATTGTTTTACGTGATAAAAGGTAACAAAAATGCAATAACAGAGGCCTATCCATATTAAATATTCACCTATACGAGTATCCTTCTACACCTGAAACGATCATCATGGTGATCGCGACCTTTACCAATCCTTTATCACCAATAAATAACAACTAAGCAAAACCCAATGACAAGCACATCTGTACCTCTCGTATTCGTTGATGGATCTTCTTATCTTTATCGTGCATTCCATGCACTTCCACCTTTATCTAACTCAAAAGGGCAGCCGACAGGAGCTATAAAAGGCGTCATTAATATGCTTAAGCGCCTGACCAAAGATTATCCCCAAAGCCCCATCGTGGTGGTATTTGACGCAAAAGGTAAAACTTTTCGCGATGAAATATTTGATCAATACAAAGCTAATCGACCGCCTATGCCAGATGATTTGCGTTCACAAATAGAGCCCTTGCACAAGATCATCGAGGCCATGGGTCTGCCGATGTTGGTTATTAGTGGTGTTGAAGCGGATGATGTCATTGGAACTTTGTCCCAAGAGGCTGCGAGCAAAAATTTCGATGTCATTATCTCTACTGGCGATAAAGATATGGCGCAGCTTGTCAACGATAAGGTAACACTTGTTAATACCATGACAGAAACTGTGATGGATATTGCAGGCGTAGAGAGTAAGTTTGGTATTCCACCTTGCTACATTATCGATTATCTAGCTTTGATGGGTGATAAAGTCGATAACATACCTGGTGTGCCCGGCGTAGGTGAGAAAACCGCACTTGCTCTCATTCAAAATCTAGGCGGCATTAAAGATATTTACGATAATATCGATAAGGTCAGTGGTTTAAGTTTTCGCGGTGCCAAAACTATGGGGGCGAAGCTCGAAACAAATCGTGAAAAAGCCGAGTTATCCTATGAACTTGCCACTATCAAGACAGACGTTGAGTTGCCGCAAAAAGTGGAAGAGTTGAAGCATAGTGATCCTGATAATACAGCTCTTCGAGAGCTATTTTCCGAATTAGAATTCAAGTCGTGGCTTGTGGAACTCGATAACGAGAGCGACAGTGCCGGCGCTACAAGTGACAACCAAACCCCTAAGGTTGAAGTGGAATACGATTGCGTGCTCACCGAGAAAGCTCTCGATGGGTGGATTGACGTACTCAGCAATGCAGAGCTATTCGCTTTCGATACCGAAACTACTAGTTTGGATTATATGAATGCTCGCGTAGTTGGTGTTTCATTTTCTGCTGAGGTGGGTAAAGCGGCCTATGTCCCTTTTGGTCATGACTATATTGATGCTCCTGAACAACTGAGCGAAGCTACCGTACTGGCAAAATTAAAGCCCCTGCTAGAAAGTCAGGATCATAAAAAAGTCGGGCAGAACCTAAAGTATGACGCTAATGTACTGAAAAATCATGGGATCGATTTACAAGGTATTGCCTACGATACCATGCTTGAGTCTTATGTTTTTAACTCCGTCGGTTCACGTCACGATATGGATACTTTGGCTCTGAATCATTTAGGCCTTAAGACTATTCATTTTGAAGACATTGCGGGTAAAGGTGCAAAACAACTTACCTTCAACCAAATCCCTTTAGAGGAGGCGAGTAAGTACGCTGCTGAAGATGCGGATATAACGCTGCGGTTACATAAAAAACTCTGGCCTGAAGTCAGCGCAGAAGAGGGCCTACGCAAAGTATTTGAGGAAGTGGAGTTACCTCTAGTGCCAGTCTTATCGCGTATAGAGCGCAATGGGGCTTTGCTAGATACCAAGCTTTTGGCCCAACAGAGTGCTGAGCATAGTCAACGTATAAGCGAACTTGAGCGACAAGTATATGACATGGCTGGAGAAGAATTTAATCTCGCTTCGCCGAAACAGCTGGGCACCATATTGTTTGAAAAGCTCGGTTTACCTGTCATCAAAAAAACGAAATCTAAAACACCTTCAACGGCAGAAGAAGTGTTACAAGAGTTGGCACTTGACTATCCTCTACCAAAACTGATTCTTGAATACCGTGGTTTGGCAAAGCTTAAATCTACTTACACAGATAAGCTGCCAACGATGGTTAATTCGCAGAGTGGGCGTCTTCATACTTCTTATCACCAAGCCGTTGCCGCTACAGGTCGTCTTTCTTCAACTGATCCAAACTTACAAAATATTCCCATAAAAACAGAAGCGGGAAGACGTGTTAGGCAAGCCTTTGTTGCATCGCCTGGGCATAAAATCTTAGCGGCAGACTATTCGCAAATCGAACTGAGAATTATGGCGCATTTATCACATGATAAAAGTTTATGTGATGCGTTTTCCAAGGGCGTCGATATTCACCGTGCTACTGCGGCAGAAGTATTCGGTGAGGAACTAGATAGTGTTACCAGTGAACAGCGCCGCAGTGCTAAAGCCATTAATTTTGGTTTGATTTACGGCATGTCAGCCTTTGGTTTAGCCAAACAATTGCATATTGGCCGTAATGACGCTCAACGTTACATCGATACTTATTTTGAACGCTATCCAGGTGTTGCCCAGTACATGACTGACATCCGTGAAAAAGCGGCAGAGCAAGGCTATGTAGAGACAATACTAGGTAGACGTTTATATCTACCTGAAATTCGCTCTAATAATTTTATGAGACGTCAAGCAGCGGAGAGAACGGCAATTAATGCGCCAATGCAAGGAAGTGCAGCAGACATAATAAAACGCGCGATGATTGATGTAGATGAATGGTTAGACAAAGATAAAGAAGTAGAAGCCAAAATAATTATGCAGGTGCATGATGAGCTTGTATTAGAAGTTCCAGAAAAAATGATAGATAACGTTTCTAGCCATTTATCAACGCTCATGTCTGGCGCGATAAAGCTTTCAATTCCTTTAGTAGTCGATGTGGGTGTAGGGAATAACTGGGATGAGGCGCATTAAAGATAGACTTGGCGACAAGTTTGCATTTTTTTTCAAAAATGATTGAACCCTTTCAGCTTTTAGCCGTCATATAATGCATGAACAAATGATGTGGTAATAAATTTTTCACCGTATCTTTCTTCTTAGTTTTACATGTAGTTGATGTTGCTTTCCCCCAAAGTAGATAAATTTACCCTGGCAGTGTTTAGCTGACCAGGGTTTTTTTTGCATTGATATTTCATATTTATTTCGATGCAGAAGTTAATGATATTTAAATTCCGTTATTTATTTCGTAATCATTTTTCAAACTCCATAACTTCTTCATCAGCACCGGAACCAATCTCTCAATTGCGAGTCTCAATATATGCCCTTTGATGCTCATTGAAAGAATTTTATAGTAGAGCATCTAATTTCAAGCCCGTTAATTGTCCCCAAGGTTAACGGGCTTTTTTTATGGCTCTTCAGGTGTGAGCCAAGTGTTAAGTTTGTCACGTAAATTATCAACGCCATCCTTTTTTAAGGCTGAAAATAATTGTGCGGATACTAAGTCGTCTACCCGCGCTTTTTTCATATGCTGGTTAAATTGCAGTAGTGTAGATTTTGCTGCACCACGTTTCAATTTATCACTCTTGGTTAATAGTGCGTGAACCGGCATGTTGGCATCTACTGCCCAGTTAATCATCATGCTGTCGAACTCCTGCATTGGATGACGTATATCCATAACAAGCACCAAACCGCGTAAACTTTCCCTTTCATAAAGGTACTCTGATAGATTCGCTTGCCATTGTTTTTTTACTTCTTGTGGCACTTTGGCGTAACCATAACCTGGCAGGTCAACAAGGCGTAATTCTGATCCACCATTGAGGCCAAAAAAGTTTATTAGCTGGGTTCTACCCGGCGTTTTACTAGTACGTGCTAATTTGCCATTACCCGTAAGGGTATTGATTGAACTAGACTTACCGGCATTAGAACGACCTGCAAAAGCAACCTCGCTCCCAGATTCTTCTGGACATTGACGGATGGAGGGGGCGCTGGTTAAAAAACGAGCGCTTTGATATTTGATTTCTGACATGTTGGCCTGTCGCTGGTATAGATAGCTGATATAGGTAGTAATGCGGCGATACTAAATGTTACTTGCCTCGTATACAACAGATTTGAGGGTGAGCAAATTCAGAGCTTTGTGCTCGTTTTAGGTTTACTCTTAACTGTTTTGAGTGTTTTTTGAACATGGCACAATAGGCTTAAGCGAAAACACTATAACCGTCTACATTTAATATGAGACAGTGCCTCAGCTTGTGGTTATAATGCCGGCTATTTTGGGGGGTGGCATATCCTCGAATATAATAAAATCGTAAGCCAAAGCGAATTAACAAAAGTAAGCTGCTAGCCGGTAATCCTTAGTGATGACCGATATCCAGTAGAAAACAGTACGGAAAATTTAATGAAGAACCTAGTTTGTAAATCTTTCTTAGCCATGGGGTTACTCAGCACTTCATTTGGTGTATTTGCCGCTGGCGATGTAGATAACGGTGAAAAAATTGCTAACGCTGAGTGCGTTGCATGTCACGGACAAGGCGGAAACAGTAGTACGCCAGCATTTCCCAAGATAGCAGGGTTGGGAGATAAGTACTTACTCAAGCAATTGCTTGACATCAAGAACGCTTCTGCAAACGGTGATCCTAAGAAGCCTAAGCGCCAAGTTAATGAAATGGCCGGCTTGCTAGACAATAAGACGGATAAGGATCTTGAAGATATCGCGGCCTACTATGCAGCGCAAAGTATGCAGCTTTCAGGCGCTCAAGATGTGCAAGTGCAAGTAAATTCTGGTGCCAAGGTTGATGGTTTAAAACTCGGTGCGAGAGTATATCGTGCAGGAAATCTAGAGACCGGTGTTCCAGCATGTACAGGCTGTCACTCTCCAACAGGTATGGGAAATGCTCCAGCCGTTTTCCCTAGACTTAGTGGCCAACATGCAGACTACATTGAAAAACAGTTAAAGGCATTTCGCGCGGGTGATCGCACCAATGATGGTGAAACCCAAGTAATGCGTGAGGTTGCTGCTAAAATGAGCGATGCAGAAATTAAAGCTGTAGCTAACTTTATTTCTGGACTCAACTAAGCCTTAGGGCCTGTCTGCACTTATTTAGTCAAACTTGCTGGCGAGTATCTTCTCGATGAGCGAGGCAACACAGATAAACAGTATTGTTTATCTGTGTTGTTTGTTTCCTTTACTTTTTTCGCCTTTTTTCTCATTTCTAATTCTAATAACAGCTTTCATCGGATATAGAGAATAATATTATCCTCCTTTGGTCTAGTTGTAGCTCGATAATGGTGCATTTATAGTCTTTCGACCTATATCTATGTCGGAGGTTTGCTATGAAATGTTGTATTCAATCCCTTCTAGTATTCTTGGCTTTTACCTGTTCTGTCGCTCTGCGCGCAGCTTGTATCGATAACGTTGTGCTTGTCCACGGTAATACTGGAAACCCAGACGACTGGGAAAATACGGTGGAGCGTCTCCTGAATGAAGGCTACTCTCAAAATCAAATATTTCTGCCTGACTGGGGATCTAAATCCTGCCCATCCTGTAATGATCATAACGGATCGGAAGAAACGCCTGTGCGCAATGCCATCAGTAGTGCGCTCGCTCAGTCATGTACTGGCGAGATCGATATTATTGCCCACTCCATGGGGGTTACGCTTTCGGCTCAGCAGATAATTAAGCTAAATGCCGCCAACAAGGTTGATACTTTTGTCGGTATCGCTGGTGCATATCGGGGGTTGCTCAGTTGTGGTGTTTATCCTTTTAATGTTTCCAATGCTACCTGTGGCGCCGATGGTTTATCTGTATCCAGCCCGTTTTTAGATGATCTATACGATAAGAAAATCGCCGATCGAGTTTTTTCCATTAAAAGTTGGATTGATCAAATTGTGTGTGGTACCGGTGTCTGCTTAGTCTATGGCGTGCATTCCAGCCGAATCAAAAACGAAAATAGAAGTTACACCTACAGTTACGGACACTTTGGTTTGCAAAGATATACCTCATCAAGGCAAGTACAACTAATTCAATGATCGAGAATGATTAGTTTCCGCTCATAAGTGTGAATTGTATTGTGGGCCTTGTTTACAACACTCTTCTTTCAATGCAAATAGTGCCTGTTTATGGATAGGCACTATTTAAGAATTTTTCTTAAGATGTTTTGCGCGCCTCGTCGATCGTTTACACACCCTTCAATTGTAAGTTGGCAATCTATCCGTTCTATGTAACTGCAAAAAGAATTTATGTATACTTGCCTCAAACATAAGTAGATTTGCTATAAGTTCAATAATCTGCAACAAAACCTTTTCATTAAGCCGGGATTCATGAAACTCTTTTTATTCTGAGCCTTCTAACCAAGCACTTATAAATAATATTAGTGGGAGCCTTCAATGCGTATTTTGACAATGCTACTCGGGTGTGTTTTTTCTTTTGCCGTATGGGCTCAAGGACCTAGTGTAGAGAGATATACACAGGGAGTTCATTACGAACTCCTAGATAAGCCTGTAAAGACTATTACTCCAGGCAAAATCGAAGTTACAGAGGCGTTTGCCTATAGCTGCGGTCACTGTTACAACTTCGAACCACTTATTTTAAGCTGGGAAAAGAAATTAGCCGACGACGTAGAACTTGTTAAGTTACCTGTTATTTGGCGCAATTCCATGCAGCCGCTTGCTCGTATTATGTACACCGGTAAGGCACTTAATAAATATAAGGAAGTGAATGCTCGCGTTTTTACGGCCCTTCATAAGGAGCGTAAGAGACTAGGTACTGAAGATGAAATTGCTAAGATTTTTGAAGATGTAGGCGTTTCAAAGGAAGATTTCAAAAAAACCTACAACTCCTTTAGTGTCAATACTCAAGTCAAGCAAGCTCAAGCGCGTACGCATAGCATGAAAATTACTGGCACCCCACAAATGATCGTCGATGGTCGCTACTCTGTAGCTGCCACCCGTGAAATGGGACATGAAGGTATGCTAGAAGTTGTCGACTTCTTAGTTGAAAAAATCCGCGCTGAAAAAGCTTCTGGAAAATCCTAAGCGCTATTTCCCATATAAACATAGAAAGCGGCATTTGCCGCTTTTTTTGTGTCTGCTCATTGCTGATGGCGGCATTATCTGCCACCACAAATGAAGATGTTAGCGACTATACTTTGGTGAGTGTATAGGCAATAGATCTTTGCAAGGTGTGGGAGTTTATATGGTTGAAAGTGCTGGGGGAGGTTATCGGGAAAAGTATCGCCAAGCGATCGCTGAACAAGAGCGTATGGAGAAGCAATTCAAGTTTCAGCTTGACGCCTTGCGTAAAACCTTAAATCACGTAAGTGCCGCAGCTAAAGGCTTAGACAAACATTTAGACGCGTCCCTTATTCTGCTGAAGGAAAAAATGCGGGGGGCAACAGGTAGCCAAGTGCTTGAACAGATGGAGCGCGTGCAAGCTGCCGCCGCTGACTACGAACATTCCCGCCAAGCAAGTAATATAAAATCAGCAAAGCAAATAAGTAGCATCACAGACCAATTGTTAGAGTTGAAGCTCCCTTCGGAAGTTAAAGACAGTCTACAGTCTTATAGTGCTGGTTTAAAAAAGCGCCTGACCGCCTATCGCAATTATCCCGATGTACTTGAAGAACTAAGCAAAATGCAGAGTATTGCGATAGAAGCTGCAAGCAACCCTTCGATGAGCTTTTGGCAACGTCTAAAAGGTGGTAATACTCTTAAAACTGTTGATGATGGTGAAGCTAGTACCGCCAGCGATGTTGTTGAACAAGGTGCGAATTCGTTTGAAGAAGTGCTGGAGGATATGGAGGTTGACCTGGCACCAAAGGAAGGTGAATTAATTAAAGCTTATGAAGATGTGGGTGCGTTTGATGCGGGTGATGAAGATAGTTACCAAAAAGTTGCCCAGCGTATTGCTAGGACACTAGAGAACCTTGTATCTCGTATTGAACCAAATGATGTGGTAAGACACAAAATTGATATTGTTCGTCTACGTATACAACGTGGCATGGATTGGTATGTTCTGGCGATAACTCTAGAAGATATACGAGATATTTTGTTACTGCGTTATTTGCAAAATGACCAAGAATTCAGTAATTATTTAAAACGCGTAAACGAAGAGTTACGTACAATCAGCGAGTCTCTCGGCTTGGTTTCTGATCAGGATGAGCGCCAACGGCAAGCATCGGATAAGTTCTCCTCCACTGTCTCAGGACAGGTAAAAAAGATGCGCACAAATATGGAAAATTCTAACAATGTAGATGAGTTAAAATTGGCTGTTAGTGATCATTTAGGCGTTATCCAAGATGCTTTGGGAGATTACGATGCAAATAAAAAAAATTCTGATTCGATTACGGATCAACTCAAGTCGTTAATTAATCAAGTGCAAAGTATCGAAAGTGAATCTAAGAAAACAAAAGCACTTTTAGAAGAGGAACGCCATCGTGCAACTCATGATGCACTCACTGGTTTACCGAATAGGGAAGCTTATAATGAGCGTTCCTTTCAAGAACTACAGCGTTTTAATCGTTATAAAAGGTCGTTAACATTAGCGGTTTGCGATATTGATCATTTTAAAAAAATAAATGATACCTATGGGCATCAAGCAGGTGACAAAGTCTTAAAACTTATTGCACAATTAATTTCCACAAGGCTGAGAAAAGTAGACTTTGTTGCTCGTTATGGTGGCGAAGAATTTGTTACCTTAATGCCAGAAACTGAACCAGAACAAGCGGTAAGCGTACTTGATAAGATTCGAGCCGTTATTGGTAAAACACCTTTTAAATTTAAAGGTAATCCTGTCAAAATTACGATATCATTTGGATTAGCGAGCTTTAATGAAGATGACTCTGTCGAGTCCGTCTTTGAGCGTGCAGATAAAGCACTTTATCGCGCTAAAAATCAGGGCCGTAATCAGTGTGTTATTGCCGGAGATGCTGAAGAAAAAACTGAAAATTAATTCTTTATCGTCAGTTGCTACGCCTAAATACAATACTAAAAGTTATTTATAGTTTGTTTAGAGATTTTTATCATTTGTAAGTACCTTGCTTGTAAAAAAACAAGCTTATCCGAGTATAATATTATAGATGCCGTCGGAAATGCCCATCAGGCTATCTCTAACAATAGATATGCCCATTATTTTAAACGATAGTAATTTACTGGGGGAATTGTGTCGTCAGTCGTAGAGCTGTATTATTTGCCCATTGATTCCGATGGTTTCGACATTGATCTAGATGATGCTTTGCCTTTTTTGGATGAACAAGAAAGCGATCATTATTTTTCCTATAAAAGTGAACGCCCACAAGCGGTTTACTTGCAAACTAGACGCATATTAAAAACAGTCTTAGCAAGAAAAGTTGGATGTTGGCCTGGAGATATTAAATTTTCTTCTTCTAAGAACAACAAACTCTCCTTAAAGAATACGCCACATTATTCTTTTGATATCTCCCATAACAATTCATCTATTGTTATTGCTCTTGCCCGAACATCCGGTGAAATTCCGATTAGTATCGATGTGAAAGATATTGCCATGTGTAAAAAGAACTGGCCTAAAGCAGAAATTTTTTTAAGTGGTTATACAAAAAAATTTATCGATCGATGTAGCAGTGATCAACAACGCGCCGAGTTTTTTGCTGAACATTGGAGCTGTATTGAAAGTTATATTAAGTTGAAAAACAGCACCATGTATAGTGAAAAAAACCGAGTTAAGATCAAATTTTACTCTGATTTTTCTTTAGGTAAACGCTATCTTTTTGAAGATGTCTGCTTCACAGTGTTTCACTTTTCTGACCAAGTGTGCATAAGTTTGGCAAGTGCCAAAGTATTTCCGAATATAAATGTCATTCACTGGCGTAGCGGTGAGGAAAAAATATATTATTCACACGCTGAACCATCATCTGTGAATAGTATTATTTCATCAGCGTCGACATAGTAGCCAATAAATCTTCTTCTTCAACAGGTTTATTGAGTAGAGCATCTACACCGCTTGCCATGATGTTCTGTTTTTCTTCAGCCACTATATGTGCAGTTAGAGCGATAATTGGCGTGTCTCCATACGTTTGGTTTTGTCTAATAATACGTGTCGCTTCTTTGCCGTCTATTCCCGGCAAAGTAATGTCCATTAAAATAAGCGCATAGCGGTTGTCTTCTAACATCGCCAAGCCTTGCTCGGCGTTTTCTGCTTCGGCTACTTGAAAGTCAGCGTCTTCTAAAATCCATGTAACAAGTTGGCGATTATCGGCATTATCTTCGACAAGCAATATAGGGAGGGTACTGTTAGACATGACGGTAAAATATAGTTAAAGGTGTACTGCTAAGAATAAACCACACTTACCTATCTTGCCATAAAACGGCCACTATGGCGTTTGTAATGTACCAGCATCTTAGCCTTGAGTTATTCTATATATGCCATTTGTTCTTACGTAAAAAATAGTCTCTTCCGGGGAGGTTATTTGGTGGCTAAAGTTACCTCTTGAATCGAAGTAACTTCCAGTCAATAGGGTTTCAGGCTTACGGATTTCCGAATTATTGTAAAGAATTTGCCCCTTAACAACGACAACTCGAAATTCCTTTGCATCTACTAGCATTTTCCCTTTAAAGCCCGCAGGAAGTTTCACTAGTGAACCACCTAATTCGCCACGTTTTGTACTTCCCCACAAATTGGCTGTCTCAGGCTCCCTGCTATTTACAAACACAGGATCATTTTGGCTTTGCCAAACAATATTAGATTTGTGTATGTTAATTGGTGCTTCGCCATTATTAAACTCATCAGCAGAGGGCTTTACTAAATAAGGTCCGCTATCAATTTCTAAATAGATGAGGTTCTTTGCGGCTTTTGCGGCAGTAACGTGACTTTCCCCTGCTGGCTGAGTCCAAAAAGACCCCGCCGGCATCCACATTTTTTTTGCCTTTGGATCGTCGTTATGAATCATGCCTTCTATAACGACACCTCTATATGAAATATTGTGTATATGAGGAGGAGAAGAAAAGTCTGGTTTAAACCTAACTAACATGCCTGTTGCTGAATCTCTCGTTCGATCTCCCCAAATATTAGCTGCCCCTGGGCTTTTGTCGCCGCGCAGAGGGTTTAAATATCCCCATTGAAGTTCATCAGACTTAACAATATTCCACTGCGATGCTGTTGTTTTGGCTGTTGTATGATGAGCTAGTATGGCGCAAAAAATAGCTATGGATGCGAGGCTTTTAAATGTCATGATCTTTTTCTGGTGTCAATTATATATCTTTAATTAAAAGCACAAGCTACTTTATTTAAGTTCTATTGAAAACCTGGATATTAAAAGAAATACATTCAATAAAAAGTTGATAATAGTAACTATTTTTCATCTTTATCGTGTAAACGAGCCTCAGTTTTGTTCACATTCATTATCGAAGTCTAAGTCTAGTGCGTCTAATTTTGTCAGTACTTTAGTCAATAGTTCTTGTTCGCCGTCACTTAGTTGATCGAGAATCATTTTTTCATATTTCAGGGCAATAGGCGCTATTTTCTGATAAACAGCGATACCAGAGGAGGACAAGCTTAACTCTGATCGACGTTTATCTTGTTCAGAAAAGTTACGCTGCAATAACTCTGCTCCCAACAACTTACTTACAGCTCTTGATATCGCAACTTTATCCATTGCAGTTCGGTCGGCCACCTGGGCTGCAGACAAATGAGGGGTTTCTCCTAAAACTGCAATAACGCGCCATTCGGGCCTGGAAATATTGAATCGCTCTTCATAGTGTTTTGCCAAAGACTGGCTTATTCGACTTGCCAAAACGAATAAGCGATAAGGCAGGAATTCATGTAAATGTAAGGTGGTTCCGTCGTTTTGACTCATAATGTCTATTTCCGAGTAGAAGCTCTTGTAATTGGTTACACATGAAACTATTATTGGGCAAAAATTGAAAGCAATTTTGCCTTTATTTTCAAAAAAAATGGCGATAAAGACAATCAGGTCATCAAAATTAGCATGAAAATGTAGCTATCTGTCGATAATTTGGTTTATTTGCAGTGAGTTTTACATTTCCATATACAAACGAGTGAAGGTGTAACATGGCAGATCTATATGACAACCCAATGGGATTAGAAGGTTTTGAATTTGTAGAATTCTCAGCGCCTAAGAAAGGCATGCTTGAAGGGGTCTTTGCAAGTTTAGGGTTTACCCAAGTAGCGACACACCGTTCCAAAGATGTGAGCCTATGGCGCCAGGGTGATATCAATTTCATCACTAACTATGAACCCAAAACGCCTGCGTATTACTTTGCGGAAGAGCATGGCCCTTGTGCTAGTGGTATGGCATTCAGAGTTCGCGATTCCCAAAAAGCATATAAGCGTGCATTAGAACTGGGTGCTCAGCCTATAGAGATGCCTACTGGGCCCATGGAGCTAAATTTGCCCGCTATTAAAGGTATTGGTGGTGCACCACTCTACTTAATCGATCGCTACAAGGGCACGAATACTATTTACGACATTGATTTTGAATGGATAGAAGGTGTTGATCGTAACCCTATTGGTTG
Organism: Agarilytica rhodophyticola; assembly: GCF_002157225.2. Taxonomy (NCBI): domain Bacteria; kingdom Pseudomonadati; phylum Pseudomonadota; class Gammaproteobacteria; order Cellvibrionales; family Cellvibrionaceae; genus Agarilytica; species Agarilytica rhodophyticola. The sequence continues at coordinate 6,631,989 of NZ_CP020038.1, read as the reverse complement.
TGGCTTCAATGTTATCGACCATCTTACACACAATGTCTATCGTGGCCGAATGGATTACTGGGCGGGGTTTTACGAAAAATTATTTAACTTCCGTGAAATTCGTTACTTTGATATCAAGGGCGAATATACGGGACTAGTTTCTCGCGCAATGACCGCACCTGATGGTTTGATTCGTATTCCTCTAAACGAAGAGTCTGCAGGTGGCACTGGCCAGATAGAAGAGTATTTAATGCAGTATAACGGTGAAGGTATCCAGCATATTGCCTTCTCATGTGATGACCTCATCTCTTGCCTCGATAAACTCAAAGCCCTCGATGTACCTTTTATGACTGCTCCACCTGATACTTATTACGCAATGTTGGATGAGCGTTTGCCAGGTCACGGTGAACCAGTAGAAGAATTAAAAATGCGTGGTATCTTGCTCGACGGTTCTACAGAAAAAGGTGACCCACGTTTATTGCTGCAAATATTCTCGCAAACACTCGTTGGACCTATTTTCTTTGAGTTTATCCAGCGTAAGAAAGACGAGGGATTTGGCGAGGGTAATTTTAAGGCATTATTTGAATCTATCGAGCGAGATCAACTGGCACGTGGTGTGATTGGTGAGGAGAAATAAGTATGCAAGCAGCCACCCAAGGGTTACAGCTTCAGCGTATTCATCATGTGGCCTATCGCTGTAACGATGCTAAAGAAACCGTTGAGTTTTATCAGCAGCACCTCAACATGGAGTTCCTGCTGGCTATTGCCGAAGACCAAGTGCCTTCAACAAAAGCCCCCGACCCTTATATGCATGTTTTTCTCGATGCGGGTAACGGTAATGTTTTAGCTTTTTTTGAATTACCTAACTCGCCGCAAATGGGACGCGATGAAAATACACCGCAATGGGTACAGCATATTGCCTTTGAGGTAGATAGCGTGGAAACTCTAGTAGCAACTAAAGAAAAACTAGTGGCACGAGGTATCGATGTTCTCGGCCCGACAGAGCATACTATTTTCAAATCGATTTATTTTTTTGATCCTAATGGTCATCGTGTCGAGTTAGCAGCGAATACCGATCAGCCTGGTATGCTCACTGAACTTAAACGCGTTGCTCCTGCAATGTTAGAAGAATGGTCAAAAACAAAAAAAGCACCTAACCATGCAGATTGGTTACACAGTGGCAAACCGTTTAATTTAGAAGAGTTAAAAAATAGGGGGAACGATCTATGAAACTCGCTTCGTTAAAGCATGGGCGCGACGGACGCTTGGTTGTTGTTGCCCGGGATTTAAAACAGATGGTGGATGCTGCCAAGATTGCTCCCACTATGCAATATGCGCTAGATAATTGGGCAGATGTTAAAGATGATTTGCAGCAATTATCCGACGACCTGAATAATAATTCCGTAGATAATATGGAAGTATTTGATGAAGCTAAATGTAGCTCACCGCTACCGCGCGCTTATCAGTGGGCTGATGGTTCAGCCTATGTCAATCATGTAGAACTTGTACGCAAGGCTCGCGGAGCTGAAATCCCAGAATCATTTTGGACCGATCCGCTTATGTACCAGGGCGGTTCCGACAGTTTCCTAGGACCAAAAGACGATATCCTTATGCCTCAGGCTGACGGTTGGGGCATAGACTTTGAAGCGGAAATTGCAGTAATTACCGATGACGTTTCGATGGGGGTGAACTCACAGGATGCTGACTCCCATATTAAATTGCTAATGTTAGTCAATGATGTTTCTCTGCGTGGTTTAATTCCAGGAGAGTTAGCAAAAGGCTTTGGCTTTTTTCAGTCAAAACCCTCTAGCGCCTTTAGCCCAGTATGTGTCACACCAGATGAACTGGCCGATACTTGGCGCGATTCTAAACTTCATTTGCCTTTGCGTTCAACACTAAATAACGAAGCCTTTGGTGAACCTGATGCTGGCGTTGACATGACCTTTAATTTTTCGCAGCTTGTTTCCCATGCTGCTAAATCAAGGCCTTTGTGTGCAGGTACTATTATTGGATCAGGAACAGTGTCTAATAAACTTGATGGTGAACCGGGGAAACCGATAAAAGACGGTGGTGTTGGATATAGTTGTATTGCTGAAATTCGTATGATTGAAACAATTATGCAAGGTGCAGCGAAAACTCCTTTTATGCAGTTTGGAGATACGATAAAAATAGAAATGCTCGATACACAAGGTCATTCAATTTTTGGCTCTATTGAACAAAAATTGACTAAGTCTTAGAAGTCTTTATTGCGAGTGTCCATAATTAAAATAAATGTGCAGTAACTATTTTTAATAGTTTCAAAGGCTCTTAGCTTAAAGGAATAAGCGCAAGCCCTTAAAACTATAATACCTGATACGGGGATTTATATATCTATGCCAACTTTATACACATACTTTCGATCATCATCTTCCTACCGGATCAGAATAGCGCTTCATTTAAAAAATATTGCTTGTGATTACTGCTTTGTCAATATTCATCCTGACACCAATGAACAAAAAAATGATGATTATTTAGCCATTAACCCGCAAGGTAGAGTTCCATTTTTTATTGATGGTGATCTTAGAATTGCTCAATCAACCGCGATACTTGAGTATCTAGAGGAGGCTTATACAGATAAACCCCTGCTCCCGAAAGCAGCAGATGAAAGAGCATGGATTCGTCAACTGATTAATGTCATCGCTTGTGATATTCAGCCACTTAACAATATCGCAGTATTAGGAAAGCTTAAAAAACAATTTAGCGCCGAACAAGCCGATGTTCAAATTTGGTACGAACATTGGGTGACAGAAGGTTTTAGTTCGCTTGAGTCTATGTTACAAAAAAGTCCATATTTTAAAGGAGATTTTTGTCATGGAGTACAAGCAACGCTAGCGGATGTTTATCTTATCCCTCAAATATGGAACGCGAGGCGTTTTAATGTTCCCCTTGATAAATTCCCCACATTATTGCGCATAGAAGGCCACTGTAACTCATTGGATGCATTTTTTAATGCAGCGCCGGCGCAACAAGAAGATTGCAATGTTTAAGATAAAGGTATTCTAACCTCAAAATTTCATTGCTTATCATGTCCCAAATGTCGACAATAGCCGTCGGCTGAAACAACGTACTATTGAATGTCGAGTGGCCAAATATATTTGAACTACATTCAATAGAAAGATACATATACATTTAAAAAGTAACCATATTCTAGGGACTCTTTTAGCAGTGTTAAAAAGTTCTATATTGTGGAGGTTCTATGTCTTTATTAATAGCTGATAACTTTGTTGTCAGTATGCACTACAAACTTACTGATGATGAAGGTGAGTTAATCGATACATCGGAAGGTGATTCTCCTCTTTTATACCTGCATGGTGCTGGAAATATTGTTCCCGGCCTCGAAAAAGCCATGTCAGGTAAAGCTGCTGGAGATAAATTAGAAGTCCGTTTGGAGCCGGAAGAAGGTTACGGTGAAATTCTCCCTGAAATGATAACTACCATGGGAAAAGAAGTTTTTCATGGCGTCGAAAATATTGAAGTGGGTATGGCGTTTGAAGCCCAGGATGCAGATGGTTCTGTACAGAGTGTGGTAGTAAAAGATATTGATGGTGACGATATAACTATCGATGCAAATCACCCTCTGGCAGGTGTTCCATTAAATTTTCAAGTAGAAGTTGTGGCAGTAAGAGAAGCTACGGAAGAAGAAATTGCAAGTGGACATGCGCATTAAATAGTTTTTGAATCAGGCGGGAAACTCTATTTTCCCGCCTGATAAAAACTATTGCCTATCTATGTCATAGATTCTGATACTTCTTCTAGTGGTAACTGTTCATTCACAATCCGCAAAATTCGTTCATTTAAAGTGCCGATCGATGGTGCTGTGGTAAGTTCCATCATTGGAATTTTAATTCCTGTTTTTTGTCGAAACTCTTGTGTGGTTTCTGTCGCCATCAGTGAATCTAACCCTAAATCCCTCAAATTATGAGATGGCAAAATTTCGTTTGCTTCAATTCTCATGACTTTTGCTAAAGTTTCAGACAGCGCTGATGCGATAAGTTGTTGCCTATTTTGTCCGTCAAGATTTTGAAATGTTGCCTGTAAAACAGGATCTAAGGTAGAAGAAAGTGATGTTTTTGATTGCTCAATAAGTGATTCATAGCGTGGATTAGGAATGTCATCACCAGACATTTCTGAGAAAGATCGCCAATCTATATCCATAATACCTATTTGCGATTTTGTGCCTTTTAAAGCTTCAGCCAATGCTAGTTTAGCTTCCTGACTGGAAAAACCGCGTATACCTATCGCATTTAAATGACCTGCTAATTGACCATTTCGAGCAACGACACCAGTATCTTGGAAGACCCCCCAATTAATACTCAAGGCCGGTAGACCTTGGCTCTTCCTATAAATAGCCAGCTGATCAAGGAAGTAATTGGCTGCCACATAATTAGTTTGTCCAGCATTACCTACTAATGACGATATAGAAGAAAATAGTACAAAGAAATCCAGATTTAAATTTTTACTATATTCATGTAGCAACCAAGCTCCTTTTCCTTTAGGGTTAAACACTTTTCTCATAGATGTGCTATCTACTTCCTGTAGAGGGCGATCATCAAGTACCATAGCTGCATGAATAATACCCTTAACCGGTTTATCTAAAGTATTATACTTTTGTATAATTTCTTTTACTTGTTCCTCATCGGCTACGTCAATACAAGGTGCGTATACGCTAGCACCTGATTTTTCCATAAGAGAAATGGCATTTTTCGCTTCTGTAGTCCTAGCTCCACTCCTACTTAACAAAATTATGTTACCGGCGCTATTCTCTGCCATCCACTGTGCTACATCTAACCCAAAACCACTTGTGCCACCCGTAATAATATAGCTTGCCTTATCAGAAAAAAGAGCGCCATCTTCTGCAGCTTGTATTTTAAGGTCGCTATCATTTAAATCAATTGTAATTTTGCCTATATGTTGCGCCCTTGCCATATAGCTAAATGCATCAATTGTCTGTGATGCTTTAAAGACTTTGCACGGCGCTGGCGATATAAGGCCCTCAGAAAGCCACTGTAATATTAACTGCGCAATTTCTTTTACATAAAGCGGCTGGGTATTAATAACTCGATCAAAATCGACCGATGCAAATATCAAATTTTCGTTAAAAGGTTTAAGTTGTAGAGCCTCATTTCTATCGGCACTTATTTTCCCGAGCTCGATAAAACGCCCAAATGGAGCTAGACAATCAACACTTTTTTTCATTATCTCGCCGGGAGTGAAATTAATAACTACATCTACGCCGCGGCCTTGTGTCCAACTATGTACTTTATTAACAAACTCTAAGCTTCGCGAATCGCATACCTTCTCAATGCCAATTTCATTGAGGTAGCTACGTTTAGCTTCGCTACCAGCTGTAGCGATAATATTCATCCCTAGCTTTTTCGCCAGTGAAATCGCCGCTAGGCCAACGCCACCAGCGGCACTGTGAATAAGTAAAGTTTCTCCTGCTTTTACCCTGGCAATCGTAACGAGGCTATGGTAAACCGTCATGTAGGTAACCATGTGTGAGCCATCTATTAAACTTATGTTATCAGGAAGCTTCAATACTCGTGATGCATCGGTAATAATATGAGATCGCAAAAAAGAGCCTCTTGAATAAACCCTATCTCCAGGTTTTAGATCACGAACATTGCTACCGACAGATACAACGGTACCAGACCCTTCCATGCCCAATATGCCCTCGAAATAGGTGTTGGACTCAGCATCGTGCGAAAGTATTCCCATGGCCTTCATTAAATCCTTAAAATGCAGAGAACTATATGCTACAGCTATTTCCACTTCATTATTGTTAATTTTTGGCTTTTCACACTGTTGATATTCCAGAGTATCAATACGCGCATTTTGCCGCTGTATAATTTCGAAAGATTCTACTTTGCAAGATGCAATCTTAGGTATCTCTTCAGATACCTCTTCAAATTCACTTCTTTCTAGACGGCAAATAAATACATTATTTCCTCTAATAGCTAATTCATGCTCATTTTCAAACTGAGCTAGTGTATTCATTACATCTATTATTTTTTTGTCAGGGTCACAATCACATAGAGTAATATTTAGTTGAGGAAATTCAGACATCGCTGTCTTGGCAACACCTGTCAAGGCTGAAAACCTAAGTTCAAGTATATCTGATGCGAGTATTTTTTCCCCGCTTCGAGTCATAATACAATAACGTTTAACTCCCTGTCGAAGATGCTTTATAGTACCTAAAAGCTTATTTGCTAGCGCTAGGTTATCATCTGTAACTGGAATATCTTCTTTTTTTGAGTCTATAAATCGAGCATCAATAATATTTAAATCTTTCCTCTGGGAATGCTCGATATATTTATTTAAGTCATCTACCGACCAATTATCGGGTATTTGGAAAGTATTCTTAGGTATTTCGCCTTGAATATTTCCTAGTAACAGCCAAAAGTTATCTTGGCTAACAGGCACTGATTTAGGCTTGGTCTGCTTCCAATTCTTTTCATAAATCCAACTCTCCATTTTTGTAAGATGTTTTCGAGGGTCAGATGAAATAACTTGACAACGAATACCTGCAAGGTCTGCCACTAAATTGTCGTCGTTATTATATATTCTCAAATCACCGACAATTAAATTTCGTTGGCGGGAGTGAATGCGGCCATAAGCTACTAAATTATCTGATGCATTACCAAACCATTGCACTTTATCTATAGCTACTGGCAATAGTTCACTGGTATCGTCGCCTCGAACAAAGTCAATAGCAATTAAACTATGCATCGCTGCATCTAGCATAACGGGGTGTAGTAGATAACCATTGCTGCTTAGAGCTTCTGGTAAAGACAAATGAGCAAACACCTCATTTTCATTTATTCTAATTCGCTTAACTGCACGGAAATATTTACCATATTCTAAGCCGCGAGTTTTAAGTTTTGCGTAAAGAATTTCAGGTTCCCAGGATGTGTGGAAACGGTCGTCTCCATCAATAGAAGGTATGCTTTCTACTTCTGAAGCTTTACAGCTGCCAGAAAAAAATTGACCTTTTGCACTTGTGAATGCTTGTTGATCATCAGTTTGGCTACTAATAGAGAAAGTTTGATGGTCGCCATCAGCGACAATATAAAGTGATGAATATTGATCCTCTAGTAGTGAGGTCGGTGCGATAAATTTGACGTTTTCTAAGGTGACCCCTCGATCTATTTTATCAGTGTTAGACGACAATAACTGTCTGGCCATGGCAAGACCTAATTCGACATAGCCTGCTCCTGGAAAAAGAACACTCCCCGCAACTTTATGATCGATTAAATAAGGTAGTGCTGAAAGATTAAGTTCACAAGTCCAAGTGAGATTAGGTATTTCTGCTTCCAAGGAAACCAATGGGTGACCATTATGAGGTAGTCTGTGCTGTTGGGATATTGCTGTTTCAGACCAAAATATTTTCCGATTCCATGGGTAGCGAGGCAATTTACAATTTGCAGGTGTTGCAAAATAACTTTTCCATTTGGGAGTATAACCAGAAATGAAAAGTTGCCCCATAGTTTTACATAAGCTTAATTGTTCGGATTGATTTCTTACTAAAGTAGAAACTACGTTTACATTTTTACCATGGTGCTCAGCTGTTTCTAATATAGAATTTTTTAATACCGGATGAGGGCCTATTTCAACAAAGGTATTGAATCCTTGCTCTAGAGCAGTTTCTATTCCTTTAGTAAATAACACTGACTGCCTAACATTTTGCCACCAATAATTAGCGTCGTGCTTTGATTTTAGAATTTGCCCGGTAACTGTCGAAATTATTGGTAAATTAAAATGCGTTGTTGTTAGCTCAGCTAAATTATTGAAGAGTGTGCTCTTAATGCTTTCCATAACTGGGCTGTGGTAGGGCACTTCAACTTTTAAGAACTTGTTAAAAATAGAATTTTTCTCTAATTTTTCCGCGATAATTTTAAGTGTTACTTGATCTCCAGCAAGAGTTACACTATTTGGACTATTTTCTGCAGCGATAGATACTTTATCGTTGAGATCATCAATATAATCACTGCACTCCTTGGCTGAGATTCCAACGGCCAGCATGCCTCCTTTACCAGCAAGCTTGGCCTGTAGCTGACTTCGATGGAAGGCTACTTTTAAGGCTTCTTCTAAAGTTAAGCCGCCACCAGCCCATGCAGCACCCACTTCTCCAATACTGTGTCCGAGTACACCGTCCGCATTTACACCCCAAGAATCCAGTAGGCGCGTTAATGCAACTTGTATAACAACATTAGCAGGTTGGGCCACTTCGGTCCGTGTTATTTGGGATGTTTCTTCATCAGCTAATAATGCATCTAGGATAGACCAGCCGGAATGCTCTTTGAAGATAGAATCACATTCTCTGATTGTCTGACGAAAAACTTTTTCTGAATGAAAAAGTTCTCTTCCCATTTTCCACCATTGAGGGCCCATACCGGTGTATATAAAGAGTATTTTTGTTTCTTGTATATTCCCCTTTAATAATTCGCCACCGACTTCATTTAAATTACCTGCCATAATTTCATCGATCGCAACAGAATTTTCTCCGTAAATCCACGCCCGATAGGTAAGGGGGGAGCGCTTCATGGCGAATGCTGCGCCGATTCTCTTATAGTCCTGCTCGTCATTTGTATTATTGACTAACGTTAAACGCGCTTTGGCTATTAAGTCCTGCAAAGATTTTTCACTAGCTGCGGATAAGGGGATCGCGATCGGGCGTGATTCATGCAAGTTATGCTGGTCTGTTTTTCCTGGAACTTTGTATTGCTCGGCTTCTTCCGGTGGTGAAGATAATGTTACATGTGCATTTGTACCGCCGTAACCAAAGGAATTTACTCCAGCATAGAGAGTTCCGCTTTGATTTAGTGTTTGTACCTTAGTTGGAATATGGAGTTTTAGCTCTTTTAAATCGATATTAGGATTAAGCTTAGTTAGATGTAAATGTGGAACAAGTGTACGGTTTTTCAATACCAGTGCTGCTTTGATCATACCGGCGACACCGGCGGCGGCTTCCATGTGGCCCACATTGGTTTTTAATGAACCAATTGGGCAGGGTGTATCATCTCGTCGTCCTTCTCTCAGCACTGTACCTAACGCCTTGGCTTCTATTGGATCACCAACTGGAGTACCTGTGCCATGGGCTTCAATATAATTAATTTGCGATGGAGATATTCCTGCTTTGGCATAGGATTCACGCATAGCACGCATCTGGGAATCCCCGTTAGGAACAGTAATACCGTTAGTTTTTCCATCTTGATTTACAGCACTGCCACGGATGACTGAATATATCTGATCGCCATCTTGTAATGCTTTTTCTAGTGGCTTGAGCACCACTATCCCCGCGCCTTCACCGCGGACATAACCATCTGCACCTTCATCAAATGTATTACAACGACCTCTGCCAGAAAGAAATTGACCCTTAGACATGGTAATTTGTGTCTCTGGAGCCAGCATTATATTAACACCACCTACAACGGCTGCTTCGATTTCACCGCTCCAAAGGCTCCGACATGCTTGATGCGTTGCTACTAAAGATGAAGAACATGCCGTATCTAATGAAAAACTTGGCCCTCGAAAATCATAAAAGTAAGAAAGTCTATTTGAGAGCATTGTTAAGGTACTGGCTAATGCTGACTGAGCCGATAGTTTACGTCTATTTAAAGTGCCGGATTGAATGAGCATATTATCTGTCATAAAACCACCGATAAATACGCCTACTGATTTCCCCTGTAATTCCTTAACATTAATTCCAGCATCTTCAAATGCTTCCCAAGAAACTTCCAGCAATAATCGTTGCATTGGGTCGAGTACTTCGGCCTCGCGAGGGGTGATACCGAAAAATGCTGGATCAAATAAGCGAATATCTTGCTGAAGTATACCTCCACGATGCACGTGAGAACGACCAGGGGATTTGCCACTGGCATCAAAAAATTTGTTTGGATCCCAACGATCGCTGGGTATATCCACGATACAATCTTTACCTTGAAGCAATACCTGCCAAAAATCTTCCGGGGATTCTATTCCACCTGGAAAGCGACAACCTATGCCAACAATTGCTATCGCTTGATCTTTTTCCTTCCTCCGCACACTCTGTTCTTTTTCTTGTTTGGATTCCTTCGCATCGTGTGTATGAGCGCCATGTTGTAAATGATCCAATAAGCCAAATTTGCGAGCTTGTTCATGAGTGAGTTTGGGTTTGTTTAAGGGGGATTTAAGAAAATTCATAACCTCAGATGTAGATAACACACCATGAGGTGTTTGGATCAGTGCTTTGACATAGCCACTCGCTACGATTCCATGGGGAGCATGAGCGCGACGAAAATCCTGTTGAATATAGAACCACTTTTCATCCCAGTGAACAAGTTGAGTATCCACTCTATATTGTTCCAATGGTTTTAATGCAGTTAAATACTCAAGTTTGATATCTCCAACTGGCATTTTCCAACGATTCTTATATGCTAGTGAAAATAATCCTGCGCGAATTAAAAAATTGATACGAGCTAAATCCATAATCATTGGATAGCGTGCATTGTTCATGTGACCGAAGAGATCGGTATCTGTAGGAAGTACTCGCCAATGGCTTTGATATTTATCTAGGAGAGAATGCTTACTTTGAAAAAAGCTTTTTATAAGAGTAATTAATAGTCGAAAGTAAAGCTTCATAAATACGCCTTTTTTTCCTGCTTAATTAGTTGTGGAATTAAACTCATTACGTTCTTTTTCAATATAAGTGAGCATGCAAGTAAAGCTGATATGGTGGATGCACCAACCCCGCCTGTAATCACATCTTGCCCAACAAAGAATAATCCCTTAATTGGTGATGCTGGTCGTAGCCAACGTTTTTTAAAACGCTCAGGAGAATGCTCATAGCCATACATACCACCAAAAGGTTGTTGACAGAAATGCTTTGTAGAAAGAGGTGTTGAAAGCTCGTGAAAGCTTACTTTGCCTTTCAGCTGTGGGTAATAGCTATAGAGAGTATGTAAGATTCTTTGACTAAATTTATCTTTTAATTGAAGGTATTCCTGGCCTCGTTTTTTCCAAGGTTGGTGCTGCCATTGTTCAAACCATCGAAAATTGGCAGGAACGATAATAGAAAGTGTTGATATGTCAGGCTTTTCTCTTTGCCAGCGACTATTTTTTGCCGATGGGGAATCAACAAAAAAAAATGGAAAAGGAGAGTCCGGCTGTGAAAGATAGTTATCTAAGTTTTCATCCAAATCCCCCTCACATAAATGCCAGTGATTGGCAGTTTCTAATTGTAGCTCTTGGCAATTACCCTTGAGGCCGACATAAAGCGCCATGTGTGAGACGGAACTATTAAGTTCTTGTTTTTCTCGTTTGGCCGATTCTGGTAGTGACAACAATTTGTTATATGAGGTATGAAAATTAACGTTACTAATAATATAATTAGCTTTTATAATTGCTCCGTCTTCTAGTTCAACACCGGTAGCTTTGTTTGCTGTATGGATAATTTTTTTTACAGAAGCTTTGGTTCGTAGAGTGCATCCAAATTCTTCTGCAGTTTTAGCAATAAGACGAGGTATCTCGCCACCGCCACCTGCGGGATAATTTGCCCCATCCAAGTATGAGAAAACAGCGAGTGCATGCATCGCAAAACTGCTTTTTCCTGGTGGTAAACCATAATTTCCATAACGTGCACAAAGTACTCTAACTAGTTCTTTATTTGTTGTTAGAGTTTCTAACACCTCTTTCGTTGTTTTGTCAGAATATTTACGAAATCGCCCAACCAAAAATGGATAAAGTAGATACCCTAGCCAGTTGGGTAGTAATTTTTCTGCAAAGTAATAGTACGATAAATCGCTAACTCTTTTAATAAGCTTTAGGTATTGGTCAATCGCCGAGCTTTCTTCTGGAAACTCAATTTTCAGAGATTCAACGAAACCTTCTACTTTTGCCGCTAAGGAAATCTGACGGTTTGATATAAATATACGATCGTAAGCGCCATCTATTTTTGTCCATTGAAGTCTACCTAATGTAATGTAATCAAAAGTTTGACGTAGAATATGCGTCTTGTTGTGTGTATTGCCGATGTAATGAAATCCAGAATCCCATTCATAACGTTTTCTATTAAATGAATGAGTTAAACCACCAATAACATGATTTTTTTCTAGCACGATAACTTTTTTACCCTGTCTCGATAACAAAGCTGCCGTGACTAAACCTCCTATCCCGGAACCGATTACTATTGCATCATAATGTGTGTCATTTAGCTGGTTTTTTTTGTAGGCACTAACCAAGAGCTATCACCTTTTATTTGCATATTGGTTTTGACTAGCTTGATAAATAGCTTAGGAAAACCTATAAATGGAGTTAAAAAAAATACTTTTTTTTGTTCTGGTGTTAGGGTTTTTTTCAGGTAAAAATGCAAACGAATTTGCAAGTACCAAGGTAAACCTGGTGCCAAATGATGGCTCATATGGCACGGCTGACCCCACGGGCCGCCACCAAGTAGTAAGCCCCAGAAACCTAGGCCTAGTTGGCGTGTACCATTGTGTTTATCCATTGGCATCATGAAATGTTCAGTTGACTCTCTTAACCGATCAAAAATATAAGACATCCATGAGCCGGCCATAATTAATACAATAATGCTGTAAACAATTCCAAACTTTGGAATCATAATAACTGCATAAAAGCCAACGTAAACTTTACCCAAAATCGATGATAGTCTTCTACTTGGTGTCTTTTCTTGAGGTCGCCAAGGAAAAAAATCAGAAAAACTCATTAAAGGGGCCGCTGGAATAAGACTCAGTAACAATCTTCTTAAATCGACAAAATTTGAAAATGATCCATCTTTTTCTGTGGTAAAATATTGATGATGTTTGCGGTGTCCTTGAGAATAATAATGAGGATCAGCGAAAGAAAGCCGACATATATTTTTCCCAATATTGTTGAGCCATTTGACAAATGATGACTTTCCACGAAAAAACATATTGTGTGCAGAGACCTCATGTACAAAATATGTTGCTAATCCACACATTAACCAGCCATGCAAAATACCTATGACAATTGCCTGCCAAGGAATAGCACTCGATTTTGGGTCAAATGTAAATAACTCAGGAAACTTTACCAACACAATAAAATCAGAAAAAAATATTATTGTCGTGACAAATATGCAAATAATATTATGAATTTTTGTATGGCAATTAAACCATTCCTGGTAAGAAGCTGATTTTTTGTCAATGTCATGGCATTGATTATCAGTTAAAAATGGGAAGTCGTTACTTTGTTCTTCGCTAATTTTTCTTGCTATATCATAATCTTTCTGATGTATTTTCATAAAATAAAAAGATACGAAGCTAGTTTAAAGTTGTTAATTTTTTTGAGAGATGGTGTAAGGAATAATTTTTATTATGCTCTAATCGGTAGAAACTCTTTAAATATTTTAAGCTATTATCGTCTAAGTTTTAGATTATTTATTGTCTTTAAAAATTTTACCATGAGTAAAATATTTTTTGTTTGAACCGCTTGTTACATTAATGATATTGTCACTTTATTCTTTTGTATTTCGCCGAAAACAATAAAATATTTTTACTATTTATATTTAAATTTCGATATTTCTTTGACGTTCACTTTTAATCTATGTGGTTGCTAGATAATTAAATTTAATAAGCACAAAATTTTCAATACTAGTAGAAGAACACTTAACTAAGGTTTTATTTAAAATGTCAATTGCGAAAAATTAATTAAAATTGCCTAAATTATATTTTTGTTAGGTGTGTATGCACTCACCTTATCTTAGGTAAAGAGTATGGGTAAATATAAATATCCGAATTTGTATTGTGAGAGAAATTTCTACGTCTATATTCTTAATTATTGTTGACATAATTTAAAACAAAGAAATCTAGAATTTCATTAATGTGACATCTTTTTCTAGGTGGTGCTAATATTTGAAATTTTATACTTTTCGTTTTAGTATAGGCAGGCTATTTTTGCATGAAGGAAACCTTTTACTCGGTATAGATGAGGGTTCCTTAGTTATTCTTATTAATACCATATCTGATGTTTATACAGTAAACGAGTTGAATTGAAATTATGGAAATTGTCTTTTGCCTATTCCATTCCATTTTTTTCTTGCATATATCTAAAATAAAAACGTATTTAAATTACAAAGTAATAGTAAGAAATTTGACTCTATATTAGTTTAATTATTATTAACTTTTCTTTGGGAAAAATAAAATTTTAGCGTTAATGCCGATAATTATTTTAATTTTTTACCTTTCTTATACATTAAAATTTATGAGCAGTGACGGAATCGAGGCAAAAGAGCAAGATATAACACCACCCATTTTCCATTGGACGTTAATGGTCTGAATCAAATCAAAAATCAAATTCTTTCCAAAAAAATATACTAAGTAGTTCATCAACTCCATAGTATCTGACTTTATTGTTTTGAAAGTCGACTATTGCGCTGCATGCAATTTCCTTATTATTTAGTGCTCCAGCATTAATAACTGTAAGATGAGAAAAAGTGTGAACATTTGGTCGATGGGAGTGACCATTGAACACAAACTTTAACTCCGAGTTTCTATGAAGAGCCCAAAGTTCCAAATTATTAAAGATAGAATCCACAGAATCCCAATCCTTTACTGAGGCCATATTACTTTCACCTAAACCATGGCATAGCATGGCCTTCCCTCGTACAGTATCGACTATCTGAGTTTTAGGCAGTGAGGAAAGAAAGCTATGAGTTGATAATTCCAGGTGAGATTTTTTAGAAGCATTATCGACATGTCTATTAACTTCTTCTAAGCACCATTGATCATGATTACCTAAGACTGATATCACACTGTATATTTTTAATAATTCACAACAACGATCAACAGAACCATTTCCGTCAACGATATCACCTGTTGCATAGATACCGTCAAGTTCTTCTGAAGCAAGATAGTTTAGAATTATTTCCAAGCGTATGTCTTCAACGTGAATATCTCCGATAACGCCTACTTTACTTTTCATTAATATTAAATCTATTGTTGTTAATTAACTTAATAAGAGTGTAATATTCTAAAACTTTCTAGATAAATATTTATTAATATTTGTATTTCTCATTTAAAGACTGGAGGTTCGCCAATATACTATTAGTATAGTGATATTTAGGTGCAAGTTGAGCGAAGATTATAAATAAATAATAGCTTCTGATCTTTCCCAGGGCGCATATTTCTTCATAATAGAATTAAATAGTTCTGATTCGACAAGGTTGCTGAGCCATTTCTGTAATTGATAATAATTTGTTGAATAAAACCATTCTTTGTCTGTATTGGCAAACTGTCTAATAAATGGAAAAATTGCAACATCGGAAAATCCGATGTTTTCATTCGTTAAATACTGAGTACTGTGAAGCCTTAGTTCGAGTTTTTCTAAGAATGCCTCTCCCTTAGTTCGATAATACGCTTGAGGATATTCAGGATAACGATCATAGTATTTATACTTATCAAGCCATTTTTTAAAAACGTAATCATTTTCATGTATTAGAGCGCACGTAGCTTCAGCAACAGGGTTTCCAGCTAACCAGTTGTTTGGATCATTTTGCTCGAGAGCCCACAGCATAATATCTAAACTCTCATCAATAACTTTATTATCAGGCATTGTTAGTACTGGAACAGTGCCTTTGGGAGAAACTGCCAACATTTCGCTGGGCTTATTACGAAGTACTATTTCTCTTAATTGAACACGAATACCGCTTGATTTGATTGCTAGCCTTGCACGCATAGCATAAGGGCAACGCCTAAATGAGTAGAGAATGGGACTCATAAGTAAAAATACATGTTAAAAAGTCTATAGATTATAATCTGTATTAATAATTATTCAACACCTAGTTAAGTAGATAGAGTACTTTGCATCTATCCACTCTGATTTATGGTTTTTAATTTACTACTTTATTTTCTTCAATTCTCTATAAGAATTTATCTCATTCATTACACTTCATAAATTTTATCGAAAGAAATTTTATAAAATACAGAATTTTATTCTTATCGAATACTTCGTTTTTATTGTAAATTTTTAAGCGAGTACATGACAACAAGAATTTTAAAAAATAAGAAAATACATAGATCAATAACGAAATTAATTATTTTAAATGACGATTTTTAGTGCAAACTATTTGCATGTCTATGCTTTGTCGAATTTTTTAATAATTTGTTTTAGAAAAAATGATTTGTCTGCATGATGAATTCATTTGATGAAATGCCGAAATAAATAGTAATTTTTCGTAAAAAAAACTCACGAGTTTTACTAGGATGAAAAATATGGCGCCTAAATACTAACTGTGAGTATAAATTTTATAGCAAGCTGATATTTCCTTGTTCGCAATACAACACAGATTAAAAAAATCAAAGTATTAATTAATTAAATTAGCGAAAGTTTTTTGAAAATTATATTTTTCGTTAAAACAGTTATTCACAAAATTAATTCTAATAATACGTTATAACATATCTTTTAATACGTTATAACATATCTTTTTTAAGAAGTGTTAATGCCCAATTAAATAATACCCATTTCAACTAGAGAAATTATTATAAGAGGTAAGAAAATGAAGAAAAAATTATTATTCGCAACTGCCATAGCAAGTTATTTATTTTCAGCACAACCTGCCTTAGCACAGATAGAAAATTTAGATAAGGGTGCATTTAATAAAGCCGCTAAGTCCGCTCAATTATTTGAAATTGTTGAAAAAAATGCATTGCAAGCCTCAACTTTCGATGCATCTATGTCTGTGTTGAGTAGTGACGCAAGTACTTTATCTGCAGATCAGATTCGTTTAAATGCTGATATGCTTGATGGTTCGATAAATGAAATGTACTTACCATTCGGGCCGGGAATGGTGTTTCCTATAAAACTTTCTAAAAGCTATTGGCTAAACTCAGGCTATCAAGCGTGGGCTGGCGAAGTAAATATGAAAAACGCTAGAAAATTTAAAGGTAAAAATACCAATCGTGCCGTATTTGTCAGAAATAAGAATCGTGTTTTCGGGCAAATTAATGTTGATGGTCGTATTTTCGAAATTATGACTATGGAAAACGGTAAACATATGATGGTCGAACGTGATTTTAGTCAATTAGGTGTAGGTGATGATACACCAGATACTGAACTACCCGTTGAAACTTCATTTACGGCTTCTAACTCTTTAACAAGTGCTGCTCTAGCTCCGACAACAATACGTGTACTACAAGTTGCATCTACTACAGCTTTAAATCGCTTCGGTACTAATAACGTCGTAGATAGAATGAACTTTTTCATTGCACAAGCAAACGATGTATATGCAAACAATAACATTGATATCGTTTTACAAGATGCAGGAAAATTCAGTTCTGGCCGAAGTGAGCTATCAAGTGTCTCTGCCAATATTCGAGGTCTACAATCGCCCAACGATGGTTACTTAGATAATTTCGCCGGCAGTGTTAGAGATGATCGTTCGGCGGATATCGTTGCTTTGATTACAGATAATCAGGGGGATCGCACCTGTGGGCAAGTAAATGCGATTGGTGGGGGACAAAGTAATGGTTTCTTTGTTTCACGTTATACTTGTACAGGATTTACTTTTGTTCACGAGCTTGGACATTTATTTGGTGCTCGTCACGACAATGATCCAACCAGAACTCCTTTCGCTTTCGGTCATGGATTTGTGAATGCTGGAAGAAACTTCCGAACTGTTATGGCTGTCAACAGTAACCCTCAACCACGCATAGGTTTCTTCTCGACAGATGATCAAACATTTAATGGTGGTGCGCTAGGTAATTCCACTGTTGCGGATAACGAGCGTGTTCACGAAACTCGTAGAGCTACTATAGGAAGCTTCCGCTAATTAATTGATTTTTAAAAGTATGGAGTCTTTCACTTATCTCTATGTGAGTGGGCTCCAATACTAGCGATATATGAATATGATGGAAGTGTTCTTATCTTGAAGAGTGATTTTCTAAGGTTTCTTTTAGAAGTTCATATTGCTTTATAAATTCAGGTAATAGTTCTTTCATTTTATTCTCGTCGTTTTTTGCTAGCTCAATTTCTTGTGATATTTCCTGTAACTTTATAGCGCCTAAATTAGAGACGGAACCTTTGATAGAATGAGCAATAGCGCTTGCTTCTTCTGTGCTGCCTTGGGCAATATTTTCTTTAAGACTATCTATTTTATCTGGTATATTATCGAGAAACATGTTAACTAAGGTGTTTAGACGTTCTTCTTTTCCTCTTACTCGCTTCAACGCAGATTCTTTGTCCCATATGCTCTCTGTTAGAGATACAACATTTGATATTTTTTTATCTCCTAGGTCTTTGACCTCAGTAATTAATTCGCTGTTAAGCCACTTTTTCAGTTTTTTTGTAAGTTCGTCGGGGTCTATAGGTTTTGTGAGATAATCGTCCATACCAGATGCAAGGCATTTTTCTTTGTCGCCTTTCATAGCATTAGCAGTCATTGCAATTATTGGAATAGTTGGGTTAGGTATATTGTTTCCGCCTTTTCGGATTTGCTTTGTTGTTTGGTAACCATCCATCTCTGGCATTTGGCAATCCATAAGTATTAATTTGTGGCGTGTTTGTTCATTTGATTTTTCTAAAGCGTCTAATGCTTCTAGGCCATTATTAGCAATATCAGTATGAACATATAAATCTTCTAGTATTCCTAAAGCAACTTCTTGGTTAATTGGGTTATCCTCTACCAGTAGGAGCCTTATTCTATGGGGGTTTGTGGATATCGTACTTTGGTCGGGTGTTATAATTATGGAACTGTCAGAGGAAGTATTTTGTTTTAAATTGTGTCGATTAAGTAACGGCATAGCTTGACTTAGAGCTTCGCCGTTTTCCATGATGATAGCCAGAGCATCATGCAGCTCCGACTCAGTTGATGGCTTTGGGAAGTAGGCTGCAAAACCTAAGTCAGCAAAATAACGGGCGTCGCCTCTTTCTCCCATTGATGTCATCATTATCATTTTCATGCTATCGAAAGCTTGATTTTTACGGATTTTTTTTCCTAAAGATGCGCCATTCATACCAGGCATTTGCATATCTAGAATAGCCACAGAAAAGAATTCATCCGTATTATTTTTTACACGATCTTCCAATATTTCTAGCGCTGCTTGAGCATCTATTGCTTCTATGACTTTTGCTCCCCACTTCTCTAGTTGAGCCCGCAGAATTTCACGATTTGTCGTATTATCGTCTACCACAAGTATGTATTTGTCGTGAATGTTAAGTGCTGGTATCTTATGTACTTTTTGTTCACTTATCCCTAATGTCACATTGAATATGAATTCGCTGCCGATACCTTCTTCACTAATTACGGAAATAGAACCATCCATCAATTCACATAGTTGCTTGACTATTGCGAGCCCCAAGCCTGTACCACCATATTTACGTGTTGTGGAAGCATCCACTTGACTGAAGGATTTAAATAATTTATTTATTTTATTTTTGGGTATCCCAATACCTGAATCTTTTACTGAACATATAAATTTTGCTTTACCATTATCTTCTAATATAAGTTCAGTTCGGATAACTATTTCGCCTTTTTGAGTGAACTTTATTGCATTTCCTACTAGGTTTGTGAGTATCTGTCTAAGCCTACCTGGATCACCTTTTACCATTGAATGTGTTATCTTTCTGCTATCTAAAAGTAACTCATTTTTCTTCTCTTGAGCACGATAGCCCATCGCGTTAGCAAATTCTTCGAGATGAGTGCTTAAATTAAAGTCAATAATTTCTAAGTCTAACTTGCCTGCCTCTATTTTCGAGAAATCTAGTATGTCATTTATTAAGGTCAGCAATGATTCGGCACTTGTTTTAGCCAGCTTTGCATAGTGTCTTTGTTGATCCTTCAAGTCTCCTCTCATTAGTAGGCTGAGCATTCCCAATACGCCATTAAGTGGTGTACGAATTTCATGACTCATACTTGCAAGGAATTCGCCCTTAACACGAACTGATTCTTCTGCTGCTATCCTCGCTTGGTTTCGCTCCTCAGTTATTTCCTGTAATCGCTTATAGGGAGCAATAATGGTTATGTTGCCTGAAACTAGTATGACGAGGAAAGTTAATCCCATCGTTAAAGCAATACTACCCATAATTCTCCACAAAAACGCATCTTTTTGCGCGGCCATATTTTGCGTGTCGATTTTGTATTGCATTTCGATACTAAGCGAAGGTATGGTATGTGTTAAAGTCAAGGTTTGTTTTGGGGCTCCACTCGAAGCCGAATCTAGTGTTACTCCATTCTTACTAAGTGTTAAAGATCTTTCACCAGAAGAGAAGAATAAGGAAATCATAGCTAGTAGATCTATTTCAATCTCGCTCACTAAGATGCCTTCTACTGAATTCCTTAAGTCCACTGGAACTGCTAATTGGAAGTAGTTTATATTTTCTTGGTGTACAAGATTGACTTCAAAAGGACTTTCGCCCTCGATTAGTCTATTAAACCATGGGCTTTCCATATCATATTCAAATTGCATACTTACGGTGCGAGAATAGACGGACTCGGCGGCTATATTGAGTAGTGTCATATTCTCATGTTTTCCTAGAATGGTGATATCATCCAGAAAATCACTTAAGTCTGCTTGAGAAATACCAGAACCCATAACGGCATTTTTAACTATGGGATAACGCGAAATATCTTGTAATACAGAAACTCTATCCAAAACAAAACGCTCTAGATATTCGCTGGTCAATTTTTTTTCAGTTTGGCTTGCTGTTTCTTGTATTTCTAGTATAGATTTTTCAATATAAGGAACTGTTATAAAAAGACCGATTACTATGGCTAGCGAAAAAGACAAACATATCGTGATTAGAAAACCGCGAGAGTAGGATACAGTACTGAATAATGAATCTTTGTTTATGGAGAACATTTTTTTACTGAGTATCTAAAAAAATAAATCTGGTGCTATTTGCTTTAGATATTTTACGTATTAGTATTTATTTCATGACGATAATCTCATTCTCTTCTCCGTAGCGGGCCATACAAAAGTTTGATATATCTAAAGCTTCGTGGGCCGTATCATTCTCTTCAGTAAAAACGGAAAAGGGTTTTGAGTAATTTTTAACGAGACCTTGCACGGGTGATTCGAGATTTTCTAATGCTAGCTTTAATTTCTCTCGATTAATATCCATGTCCTCTACAAGAGAGAATTCTTGTAATGCTTGGATTAAAATTTTTCCCAAGTCGTATGCATGAATGAAACCAACAGGTGCCTGTAAGTCTTTTTCAACTCTAAGTTCGGGAAATAATTTCTGAGCTCTTTTGAAAACAGATTGTGAAAAGGGAGTTTCTTTAGAAGAAACGAAAGAAAAACATGTTTGTATAAAAGTCAGGTCGAGCTTTTCACGCATGCTAGCATCGACAACATTATGGAATTCCCCACCTGTGATACCCCAGTGACTCAATATTGGAAGTATCGTTTTATTTTCCATAGAAAGCATGGCATGCATAAGTGTTTTTCCATCATTGGCGTTGCCAACAAATAAAATACAATCTGTTTTATCTTCAATTATACTTCGAAGTTTTATCCTTAAGCTTGCTTCAGACACACTCCAGTTATACCAAGTTAATGAGGGCTCTTTGTTTAAGAGTTTTTTTACAGCATGAGTCATTGTTTTTCGGTTAGATTCGCCCCAAGGGGTCTGCTCGAGTAATAGGTGAGGTGTTTTACATGCACGTTCATTGATAGCATATTCGGCGATCTTTAATCCTGCTCTGGTATCGTCGATTGATAACCGAAATACCCAATTATTTTCAGATGGATAGCGTGTTATGGGGCCTCCCGCTGCCCATGGAACCAGAGTCAACATCTTTTGCTCATTGATCAGAGTGCGGTTTTTTATCAAAGGTGGCGAATGCATACCGGCCATCACTAGCAAGGTGTCTGGATCGGCAAATGCTTTTTTCATATTGAGCTTACTACGTGTGACATTGCCTCGGTGGTCCATAGGCACAAACTCAATACTATAGTTTTGTACTATATTGTCGATCTCATCAAATGCGGTTCTTATCCCCATCTCTATTGAATTTGCGGATGCTTGATGATGCTTCCAATCAGCGTCAAGCGCTATTTTTATCGTAAGGTTATTCACCGTTGAAGCAAACGCACAGGTCTTGATAGACAAGATAAAAATTAAGATAACTAATAAACTCAAGTTACAATGGTACGACCTTCTAGGCATTCTTATATCGCTTATTAAGTGGTAGTTTTCAATGTGCAATAACGAACTTGGCGGTCAGTTCTATGGCATTAGTTTCATTTTTTGTTATTACAAATATATGAGCTAATGCTTGAGAAGCGCTCAGCTATATGGCATCTTTCTTTGCTCTACTTCTTTCATTGTAGACTACATAAAGAGCATGCCCACGCATTCTGTGGTTTATATTTGAGCTATATGAAATGAACTTTTGGTAGTGCTTTTCATCTGCTTTGTCGCAAAAATCTACGCTTTCAGATCGTGTCTTCTCGCTTGTCACATAAATCGTTATTTTCTACTTTTGGTATAAATACATCGCTCTTTTATTTATAAAAATGGCACGACAAATATATGCGATTTTGGCATAGTGAATTTGGATAATGTTCGTATAAACAAAGTATTTCACGCTCCTACCGCACGCCTCACCTTTTTGGATGTACCGTAGTAGATTTATTTAAATATGATCTAATAATAAATAATAATGAGAATAGTTTGTTATGAAGAAGAAAATAATAATGTATTTAACAAGTATTATATGGTTAGTTTTGATGTCCTCACCGTCATTTGCAGAAACTGCTAGTAATAGGTCTGCCATAGATGGTTTGCAATCCTGGGGCCTCGTTCGTCGCGATAGCGCAGGTATTGCACATGTGTCTGCATTAAAAAGGCGTGATATGTTCTTTCTACAGGGATATGTGCATGCACAAGATCGTCTATTCCAGATGGATCTCGGTCGCCGGCAAGCTAGTGGAACACTTGCAGAACTACTTGGTGCCGAGCTGCTACCTTCAGATATTGAACTGCGTACCATCGGCGTTCGGCGGGCTGCGGAAAGATCTTTTGATGCACTCTCTGAGCAAACAAGGCGAGATCTTGTAGCTTACTGTGATGGCGTTAATGCTTACGTGCAGAAGCATGGCCTGCCCCTAGAATATGCTGCAATCGAAATCACAAACTTTGAACCATGGGTTCCGATTGACAGTATTGTTATCGCTAAAGCTTTGTCCTTAAGTCTATCTTTTGATACAGAAGATATTCTACGTACTGTGACTCTGTCTCAATTTCAAGCCAGTGGCGTAGCCAATAGTTTCGATGGCGCGGCTTTATTTTTCCAAGATTTATACCGTACGGCACCTTTTGACTCCGCTTCAACTATTCCTGATACATCTTCAGCTTCCAATGTTGCTTCAGTACCAAGGCTATCTACAATGGCATCTTTATCTACTACTGTTGAAGAAGAAAAAGTAACTGAACGAATTGATCTAAATGTAGCAAGGCTTGCTGGTAATTATTTAGAGCGCCTACAAAAAGTCAGTTTTTTTAGCGAATTAATGGCCGATGATGTGGCGCGAGGTTCCAACGAATGGGCGATAAGTGGCAGATTAACAAAGAAAGGACATCCTCTTTTAGCTAATGATCCACACCTTGGGCTTACTACCCCTTCAATTTTTTACCCTATGCAAATTCGCTCTCTTTTTGGTATTAATGCAGTGGGCAATACCATTCCTGGTACACCTTCTATTGTGCTTGGTCATAATCGCTATATTACATGGGGATCTACCACAAACCCTATGGATGTTACTGATGTTTATCAAGAAACTGTCGTGCCTGATCTTTCTTCACCCAGTGGCTTGAGCACTATTTTTCAAGGACAGCGTGAGCACATTCAGGCGATTTCGCAGCAATATAGAGTGAATCAGATTGGCAATGGTAAGAATGACGATGTGGTAGTTGTCTCTGGCGATAATATACCAGCGGTCACTTTGATTGTTCCTCGTCGCAATCAGGGTCCTATTGTTGAATTTGATCAGGCGACAGGCGTTGCTCTAAGCATTCAATATACAGGCTTTAGTGCAACCCGCGAATTAGATGCATTTATTGGGTTTAATGAGGCTCGCAATTTGGAAGATTTTAAGCATGCTGTAAGTTTCTTTGATGTCGGCTCGCAAAACTTTGTGTATTCTGATCGCCGTGGAAATATCGCTTATTTTACTAGTGCTGAAATGCCTCTACGTGAAGATTTAGAAGCGGGTTTTATCAATGGTTTACCTCCCTCATTTATTCGCAATGGCTCAGGTGGAAACGAATGGTTGCCTGCAACCGAACCCGAGAAAAATCAAACATTGCCCTATGCTATTTTGCCTGCTGCAGAAATGCCACAAGTCATCAATCCTAAAAATGGATGGTTCGTGAATGCCAACAATGATCCCGCTGGTACCACTCTGGATAACAATGCTTTTAATCAATTGCGTCCAACAGGGGGAATTTATTATTTAAATTCAGACTATGCGAAAGGCTTTCGAGCTGGCCGTATTACTCAACTTATTCGTCAATATTTAAACACAGGCGATAATAAAATATCATTTGAAGAAATGGAGGCGATACAAAATGATGTTGCATTGCTCGATGCACAATTTTTTGTTCCGCATATTTTAAATGCAATGGATAGAGCTTCTAAAAATGGTGTTGCTACTGAGTTGGCTGCCTTGGCGCAAGATAATGTACTACTATCTGCAGTCGAGCGATTACGACACTGGAATTTTAATACTCCCACAGGAATTGTAGAAGGTTATGATGCCACAGATTCAAATGGTGAACTTAGCGAACCTACACAAAGAGAGATAGATGAGAGTGTAGCTGCAACTATTTATAGTGTTTGGCGTGGTCAAGTTATCCAGCATATTTTTGGCCAAACACTTGAACCACTAGAGTTGGCGCGCCCTGATGCTTCCCTTGAAGTGGTGGCTTTGCGCAACCTTTTGGAGAATTTTTCAGTAAACAATGGTGTTGGTGCTTCTGGTCTGAATTTTTTTAGCGTGCCAAGTAACGCTTCAGCGCAAGATCGTAGAGATATTGCTTTACTGCAAAGTCTTACTAAAGCTCTCGAACTGTTGCGAGGCGATGAGTTTGCTACCGCGTTTAATTATTCCACAAACCTTGATGATTATCGCTGGGGGAAATTACACCGTATTGTTTTTAGTAGTGCGTTAGGTGAACCGTTTAGCGTTCCATCGAATGGAACAAATTTTCCTCCACCACTCGAGGGTTTAGCGGGTATTCCTACTGATGGAGGTTTCGGTGTTGTTGATGCATCATCTCATTCGGCAGCGGCACAATCAGAAAATGATTTTATGTATGTTAACGGGCCTGCCAATCGTTTCGTATCTGAACAAAACTATTGGCGAGGAATTCGTGCTAAATCCACATGGCCAGGTGGAACGAGTGGTGAATTTGGCAACCCAAATTATTTTAACTTATTACCAAACTACTTGACCAATGATCGTATACCTTTACTCTACCGTTACCGAGACGTACGCAAGGATACGCAGTCGATGACATTTTTTTATCCTAAATATAAATAAGTCTCGCTTTGTAGATGAGCTTATCGAATTTACTTTCGGTAAGCTCTCACTGCTATATGGAAAGTATATAAAGCGATATTTACGCTGTACGTTTAAAAGTGTTTATATCAGTGTATCGTAGTTTTCGGTGGCGCTAGTATATAGTGCTAGTCGGTGTTCAGTTCCCACTTTTTCATGGAAGAGTATATCTTATGTCCCACTAATTACACTTATGTCATATAAACTGGAAAATTATTTGATATAATGTGTACAGTCTTAAATGTAATGAGGTTTTTTTATTTTATTATCTATTTTTAAAATAGATAATAAGCGTGCCATTTTATCCACTCTTATTTTTATATTTGCTAACTGTGTCGCAGTGAATTAATTTCTTCTTATTTTTATTCTTTTTTAAGCTAAAAAATAAACTATGTGAAATTCTACTAAGTTTGTATTAACGCAAAAACTTAAATCTAAAAGTTTCGATAAAAGAAAGTGTTTGTGAACGCATCGTTATGAACGCTAATGTCTTCCATCTTGGATTTAATGTGTGGCCTCCAACCCCATAACATTAATTCAAGGTGTCACATAAAATGATACACAAATTTAAGAAAAAAGCGGGTAGTTTAATCGCTGCTACATTACTACTGCCTTTAAGTTCTGCATCTGTTTGGTCTGCAGTTGATACTCGTGATGTTCGTGTTAATCAGATTGGCTATTTGCCTTTAGCAAATAAAGTGGCGACGGTTATTACTTCAGCTTCACAATCGGTTTCTTGGGAGTTACGTCAAGGTTCTACCGTTGTTTTATCTGGCAATACGAGCGTTTATGGTTTAGACAGAGCTTCTCAGGATAATGTGCATAAAGTAGATTTTTCCTCTTATAGTGTTCCTGGTAGCTATCGTTTATGGGTGCAAGGTGAAGGGGAGAGTGTTGCATTTGATATTAGTGATAGTCTCTATCCTGATTTACCAGCAGAAGCTATGGAATACTTTTATTTGCATCGTATGGGTGAGCCTATTTTAGAACAGCATGTGAGCGAGCCTGCATGGGCGCGTGCGGCATTACATCCAGGTGATGATGCTTTACCTTGCTACCAAGATTGGTGTGCTGGAGAAGTATTTGATGTGAAGGATTCCTGGGCTGATGCGGGCGATTTTGGAATATATGCTGTTAACCATGCCATTTCTGCTTGGACTTTACTTAACTTGTATGAAGCGGATAAAAGCCGCTTTGCAGATAATAGCTTGAATATTCCTGAAAGTGGTAATGGTATACCAGATATTCTCGATGAAGTTGTATTTGGCTCTACTTTTATGCCAGGTATGTTACCAAAAAATACTAATCTTCTTGCTTCTCACAAGGCACATAACACCACTTGGAGTGGCTTCCCTTTAACAGAGGCGAGCATCCCATCAGAAAATACGACGCCGCGTCATGTGCGTCCGCCTTCTACCAACGCGACATATGCCGTGGCCAGAACAAGTGCTCATATTGCACGCCTTATTCAACCCTACAATGCTGCAAAAGCGAATGAACTTTGGCGTGCTGCAAAGGATGCTTTTGACCGAGCAAGTAATCTGCCTTTAACACTGTGGACCATTGTTGGTGAACAAGGTGGCGGGCCATATGCGGATAGAAGTTATCTAGATGATCGCTATGCAGCAGCAGTGGAAATGTATTTGACTGCTAGAGCTTTATCAGACAACGCTGAAGCTAGCTATAAATCTACAGTAACAAGCAGTGAGCATTTTGGTGAGATCGCCGATTTCGGTTGGATACAAGTTGATGGTTCTGCGACTTTATCGCTAATTGCAGCTGAAGATAGTGGTTTATCAGCGGCACAGGTAAACATGTTAAGAAGTAATATAATTACTGCGGCAGATAATTTCTTAGATATTTTAAATAATAATGGTTATCCAACGCCTTATGACCCTGTTAGTTATGATTGGGGATCGAATTCGACCGTATTAAACCGCATGATTGTTATGGCTTACGCTCATCAAATTAGCGGAGATAACAAATATCTAAATGGGCTGTTACAGTCGATGGATTATTTGATGGGTAATAACTCCATGAAACTCTCTTATATTACCGGTTACGGAGAATTCAACGAATCCGATACTCATGATCGTCTTGCCTGGGGATATTATATTAATAATGGTATCAGTTATCCGAAAGGTTGGGTAAGTGGTGGCCCCATGACTAATAGCAATAGTTGTGTCGGTGAGAGTTCTACCCCACTTAATGTCGCTACAGCCAAAGGTTATGCCGCACCTGATACAGCGCCTAGTGCATGGTGTTCTAAGGAAAATACGATTAACTGGAATGCACCTCTGGTATGGGTAGCCACTTATATTCAAGAAAATTCATCAAAACTGGGTTCTTGTTCAAATAGCTGTGCACCAACAGCCGCAGATGTATCCATACAAACCTTGGCGGGATCAAGTTCGCAAGTTACCTTAAGTGCTAGTGATGCAGATGGCTCTATCGCATCCTACACTATTGTCGACGCGCCTCAGCAAGGTAGTGCAACAGTGATGGGTAATACAGCCACTTATATTGCTGATGCAACGGCTAATGGTTTGGATAGTTTCACTTACACTGCTACTGATGATGATGGTTTAGTGTCTAATGTCGCTACCGTCTCAGTTAATATTTCTGCTGAAACAGTGAGCATTGGCCAACCACAAAATAATCAGCAATTCTTCAGTAATGAAGTGATAACGGTCAGTTTTTCTAGTAACACGCAGAAAGATATTTCTTTGTATGTAGATGGAGTAAGCCAAGGTGTTGTCAGCGGCAGTTCGGTTGAAGTAGGGCCACTTGCTGCGGGAGCTCACACTATAGAGCTACGCATCAACAACACAACAATTACTGATTCTATCAGCGTATCAGTAGTAGATCCCGCACCCGCAGGCGTGAGCTGCGAATTGGGTGGCACCAATATTTGGAATAGTGGTTTTGTGTTGAATAATATCGAAGTAACCAATACCGGTACTGACACAATAAATAACTGGTCGGTAAGAATTCCAGTAAATACCGCTATTTCCATTGTTAATGCATGGAATGCCACTGTGACTGTATCGGGCAATACTATTATTGCTAATAGCATCTATCCGTTAAGACCAGGCGCCTCCATAGCATTCGGTATGCAAGGTGCTCACAGTGGTAACTTTAATGCTCCTAGTAGTTGTGTAGAGAATTAATCTTCTTATTGCCTATTCACAGGGTGAAATAAGAATGCTCGACAAATGTTAGAGCGCTGATTTTTTCTTGAGCAATGTGTTTACTTGGTACAAAAGGGTCGACATTTTCGGCCCTTTTCTTCATACGATTCGTTATACATTTGTAATAATCTGATATTTAAAGTTGTCTAGAAAAAACGTAATATATCAAACATAGTATTTATCCTGAGCAGGCTTTCTGAAGGTAAAATTTGAATATTAGAAAGCAGCTGAAACTACTTTTCTACTCAAGGGTCTATTGCTGGGTATACTAGTGCTGATTATCTATAAAATACTGAATCCACATTGTAAGTGTGGCCATTAGTATTTTTTTAACATTTTATAGAGATGTGATTATTGTGTTGTTAAAAATTGTTAGGAAAGGTTTGGGGGCTGTCATTGTCGGAATTGATAAAATGACGCGGCCAAAACCTATTGAACGTAGCCCTGAGGAACAGGCTCATGCACAGGGGTTAATGGAAGGATTGTCTTTGTATCAACTTCACGGCTGCCCTTTCTGTATTAAAACCCGTCGTGCAATATTTAAACTCAATGTTAATATGGATATTCGTGATATTGGTGATAATGTAGAATATCGTAATGAGCTGGCAAGTAACGGTGGGCGGGTTATGGTACCTTGTTTACGAATTGAAGAAGGTAATCATGTTCGTTGGATGTACGAATCCAATGATATTATCGATTATCTTGAAACGCGCGTTGCTTAAACTAATACATACATTAGTTTAAAGGCTTATTTACTTTTTGTATTTAGCTTCACAAGTATTAACCCAGTGTAGTTATCTACTGGGTTAATAGAAATGAAGAAACAGTGTCCTATTTTATCTGTCTACTCTATAAGTTGCTTTGTATTTTTTATAAGATTAAAGCGATAGGATGGGTATCTCAAACTACCATCGTTATACTTACCACCGATATTCAATACGCCTAAATCAAAGCTAGACCTATGAATGTTAGCGGTTGCATCAATTACTGAAAAGCTGATGGCCGTTGCGTGAAATCCCGAAACATCTTTATTAATAAGTATATGATTGAGGTCTATTACTTTCATCATTTTCGCATCTAAAACAAAAGGTTGAATAATATCGAGTTCAGAGTTTACTATTTGTCCATTGGGTTTTTTTATGTCGACACTGACGCTCTCGATAGCGATGGATCTATTTCCCGAGTTAATAAAAGTAAGACGATGTTCTACTTTTTCACTTAGTGTAGTTGTAGAGTTAAAGTTTGATATTACATCTAATTCTATTTCAATATCATATTGTAAATAAATACTCACAGCAGACATAATAAAAGTAATAAGTATCCCTGTAATATTGATTTTATTGTCTCGTGTATATTCAGTTAATGCAGTACTTATAGTCATAGTTATATTATTAGTATTGTTGGAGTAAATGTTAAGATAAATGCTTGAGATGAAACTTTAAGGTAAATCTTTTAAAGTAAAGTGTTGAGATAACTGCTTGAGTTTTATTTCTTAAATCCCCAGAAAAGTTGTCGCCAGAATGATGTAGGGATATTGTCATCGCCGTTAAATCCGAGCACAACTCGGCCTGAAGATTCAGGAATATAAGCTGTTTTAAAAATGTAATCCCAAATACTTAAACTGATACCAAAGTTAATACCATGGTGGTGTTGTTGAGGAAGATGGTATGCATGGTGATAAAGGTGCATAACAGGATTGTTAAATATATATTTAAATGGCCCATAACTTAAGCGTAAATTCGCATGGTTTAAGTGGCCAATAACAATTGATGCAAAGTGTATAATATAAGCATGCTCTGGTTCAAAACCGCCCAATACCATAACACCTAATGTCTTCATTGGTTTGTATAAAATGTTTTCCATCCAGTGATAACGTAAATGAGCAGCAAAACCCATCTGTTTTGTGTCATGGTGCAGCTGATGAAAACGCCATAGTATTTGGAAGCGGTGTAAGCAAACATGTGTGCACCACTGTAGAAGATCTAGCAGAATAAAAAATACTAGCAGTTGTAAGATTAATGGTAGCGAAGATAAATCGATTATTGTTAGTGAATCTGTCTCTATGCCAAGCCTATTAAACATATGGCTCAATACTTGATAGATACCACTTATCATGATGCTAAAAATAAAAAAATTGAAATACATATACCAAGCATCTTGCCAAAAGTTATGACGCATAAGCTTTTGGTCGCTACGCCATGGAAATAATATTTCAGCACTCCATACAGCTAAAGAAATAATAGTTAGGCCCCAAAAATAGTTTTCAACAATAGGGACTTCAAAAATAATATTTCGCCATACCCATGCAGCTGTTCCAGTAAGAGTATCGACAAAAATCAATAGATAATCCATATCTGTATTTTTTATGCCTTAGCTTTACATGCGGCTGCGGTAAATATAACGTCAGTTGAGCTATTTAAGGCTGTTTCTGCTGAATCCTGTAAAACGCCGATAATAAATCCAACTGCCACTACTTGCATTGCCACATCATTGGAAATTCCAAACAGTCCGCAGGCTAAAGGGATCAGTAAAAGGGAACCGCCAGCAACGCCTGAGGCTCCACAAGCAGATACTGCCGCCA
Source organism: Agarilytica rhodophyticola (assembly GCF_002157225.2). Classification (NCBI taxonomy): domain Bacteria; kingdom Pseudomonadati; phylum Pseudomonadota; class Gammaproteobacteria; order Cellvibrionales; family Cellvibrionaceae; genus Agarilytica; species Agarilytica rhodophyticola. The sequence goes on along the minus strand of NZ_CP020038.1, from coordinate 6,600,682 downwards.
CAAGGCTTAAAAGTAATGCCGTGGCAAAGTCAGTTTCTATCCCCAGAGTGTGCACTGCCGCCAGTGTTAAAACTGTAATGGTAATAGCCGCACCTGCCATGTTGACTGTTGCTCCCAGAGGTATGGAGACCGAATATGTGTCTTCATGCAATTCTAGTTTTTCTGCCAAAGCCATATTGACGGGTATATTGGCCGCAGAGCTGCGTGTAAAAAAGGCGGTGATGCCACTTTCACGCAGACAGCGCAATACTAAAGGGTAGGGGTTAATTCTAATCTTCCAAAACACAATGAGCGGATTAATAATTAAAGCAATAAAGAGCATACAGCCTAGTAATACAGTTAGTAACTGAGCATATCCCCATAACGCCTTAAAGCCCGTGCTTGCAACAACTGATGCTACTAAACCAAAAATCCCGATGGGGGCCAGACGGATAATAAATTTCACAATTGTTGTTACAGCATGAGATAAATCGCTTAGGTTTTGCTTGGTGGACTCATTGGCGTGTCGTAGCGTAATGCCTAGGCCTATAGCCCAAGCAAGAATACCAATATAATTACCACTGCTTAGGGCGTTGATTGGGTTATCGACAATTTTGAACAACAATGTATGCAGCACCTGGCCAACACCCTGAGGAGGGTTAGCATCGCTTTGTGATACAGCTAAAACCAGTTCTGTAGGAAATAAAAAACTTGCCACTACGGCGGTAAACGAAGCTAAAAACGTACCGATAAAATAGAGCAGTATGATGGGGCGCATGTGAGTATCGTTGCCCGGCTTGTGGTTGGTGATCGAAGCTGTTACCAGTATGAATACCAAGATGGGAGCCACAGCTTTGAGGCCACCGACAAAGAGCTGGCCTAACAATCCTACGGCTATTCCCGCAGACGGCGATACTGACGCGAGGCATAGGCCAGCAATGATACCAATGAGTATTAACTTTACTAAGCTTGTCGTTTTCGCGATTTTTATTATAGTTGTCAGAATGTTGTCCACTTTTCCGCCTTGCTGTTTATTTGTTCGAAGAGATTGCTCTATACCGAAATTAGGCTTTAAGGTTATTAACGGATAAGAGCGATCTTGCCTCTACTATTAATCTCTCTGTCATTACTTCGATGTATTTTTACATCATTTGTCGTTGTATGCATTTTATTAATTGATGATTTTCTTGCTGGAGCGATAACCCTGGGTTTGTCCTTAATTGTCTAGAAGCTTGTTTTTTACGAGACTCATGTCACGAAACTGTATTAAAGCTCTAAAAAATTGACTGTATAACATACTGAGCCAAGGAAATATGGTAAAAATATAAATAGGGTAGAGAGTTTTTGTCTTGATTTTGTAAAAGTTATATCTAGTACCATCTCTTATATTCTAATAACTGCTTTAGTCTAATCTAGGGTGTGAGATGGTGAGGGTTTCAAGGGGGCTACACATGGCTGTATCGGCGATACCTGAGGGTTTTGGTTCGGTGACACCTTATTTACTTATTCGCAATGCGTGGGCAGCAATTGCCTTTTACCGCGAAGCGTTTGGTGCTGAAGAACTGCAACATATGCCTACCCCTGATGGCAAAATTGGTCATGCTGCAATCAAGATAGAAAATACTCAAGTGATGTTGGCTGAAGAGTGTCCGGATATTGGTTTCTTTGGCCCTCAAGCGTTGGGTGGCTCTAGTGTGAGCCTAATTATATATACCGATGATGTTGATACCATGTTTGCTCGTGCACTGGCCGCTGGTGCTGAAGAGCTAAGGCCCGTTGAGAACCATTTTTATGGTGACCGAGCTGGCACATTGAGAGACCCCTTCGGCCATATCTGGACATTGGCAACTCATATTGAAGATGTCAGTAATGAAGAACTTGAGCATCGTTCAGAGGCTTTCTTTAAAGAGCAGCAAATAGCACAGCTGTAGGCTTTTAATCTGGCTTCATAGGGCTGCGTCCCTTTCTTATTGTAATCGATTGGCTAAAATATCTACTATTTTTTCAAGATATTGTTGGTCTTGCTGATCAAAAGAAGCCAGTTGATCTGAGTCGATATCCAGGATGTAGGCCACTTCTCCATTACTGTTACGCACTGGTACTACAATTTCTGAGCGACTCAGAGAAGAGCAGGCTATATGTCCGGGAAATGCATCTACATCTTCGACAATGACTGTAGTATTGTCTTGCCAGGACTTACCGCATACACCTTTGCCAAAAGCGATACGTGTACAGGCGACAGGCCCCTGGAATGGGCCGAGCACAAGTTCGTCACCATCCACGCGATAGAAACCAATCCAAAAGAAGCCAAAAGTTTGCCAAAGGGCAGCAGCGGTATTGGCAAGATTAGCGGTAATATCTTTCTCGTCGCTAATAAGTGCTTCGATTTGGGGAATGACATCGTCGTATTTTTGAGCTTTGCTGCCATCATTAATCGTTAAATCGTGTGCCACTACTTTCCTCACATATTGTCTTTGGTTTCGAATCTTTTGGTTTCGTAGTTTTTAAATACGTTGTCGACATCAAACCTACGGCCATTCATTGCGATATATACACCCGGTTCAGAGCTACTGAGTACGCCAAGTGCAGTGCCAATATTAAAAATACCATCTGTTTCTTTAAAGATTGCAGGTTGCATTGCCCCTGTAAAAACAATAACTTTCTGTGTTTGCTTCGGCAGATAATTAGCCGTATCGCTCATGGTATCGGTGCCGTGGGTAATAAGAATATGGCTGGCATTGCTATTGCTGATTTTTTCAGCAATCTGTGCTCGGTCGCTATCGTCTAGTTCTAGACTGTCTTTCTTACAAATAGCTTCGACCTCAAAATCGAATGATACGTTCATTGCCTTGAGTACAGAGGAGACAACTGGTTCACCTACTTCATACTGGCTTTTTGCATCAAAATATACTTTATCGATGGTGCCGCCTGTTGTCAGAATTAAAAGTTTCTTCATATTTTTTGCCCCATAATTTGGCGGAGTATAGCGGTATCAAGACGAAATTGTCTTTCATTATCGTATCTTTTTTGTGTTTTCGCCGAATTAGATTTCGCATAAGGCGGAGGTTGCTGGCAGCATATTCGTTTTAACTTCGATATACTTAAACGCTAGAAACCTATAACCAATAAGGCGCTATACATGCAAGATATTGTCAACTTTCTCAACGGGATTATATGGAGTCCTGCACTCATTTATTTGTGCCTTGGCGCAGGCCTGTTTTTCTCGGTACTGACACGCTTTGCTCAGGTTCGTCATTTTAAAGAGATGTGTCGTTTACTGTTCTCAGGAGAGAGTTCGAAAGAAGGGGTATCGCCCTTCCAGGCGCTTACCATGTCTCTGTCTGGGCGAGTAGGTACTGGCAATATTGCTGGTGTTGCAGCCGCCATTGGCTTTGGTGGGCCAGGAGCTATTTTTTGGATGTGGGTAGTGGCGTTTCTTGGTGCTGCAACTTCTTATGTTGAGTGTACGCTAGGGCAAATATACAAAGAAGAATATGAAGGACAATATCGCGGTGGCCCGGCATATTTTATGGAAAAGGCAATGGGCCAAAAATGGTACGCATGGATTTTCGCCATTGCGACGATTATCGCAACAGGACTATTGTTGCCGGGTATTCAATCAAACAGTATCGGCAATGGTATTGCGCAAGCTATAGGTGAAGGCGAGATAATCGAAACATCTATGGGGGCGATCAGCTTTACTAAATTGGTTGTAGGTAGCTTCGTTGTGATTGTGCTCGGCTTTATTATCTTCGGAGGTGTTAAGCGGATCGCGAAGTTTACCGAAATTGTTGTGCCGTTTATGGCCATGGCTTACATCATTATTGCATTAATCATCATTATGCTGAATTTTGACAAGTTGCCCGGTGTTATCATGATGATTCTTGGAGATGCTTTTTCCCCTATGGCGGGTGTTGGAGCCGCTATAGGTTGGGGCGTGAAGCGTGGTGTTTATTCCAATGAGGCAGGCCAAGGCACAGCACCTCACGCTAGTGCCGCTGCCGAAGTAGCGCATCCCTCTCAGCAAGGTTTAGTACAGGCTTTCTCTGTATATGTCGATACCCTATTTGTATGTTCTGCGACAGCCTTTATGATTTTGATTACCGGAGCATATAATGTACACGGTAGCGCGGAAGGTACTTTACTTGTGCAAAACGTTGCGGCGGAGGTTGCGGCGAATAGCCCTGCATATACTCAACTCGCTATTGAAAGTGTGTTTCCCGGAATTGGCAATATTTTTGTGGCCTTTGCCCTTACATTTTTTGCTTTTACGACAATCTTGGCTTACTACTATATTGCCGAAACAAACGTAGCGTATTTACGTCGATCTGCCAATATTCCAGGCTTAGCAGCGTTCTTAAAAGTAGGTTTAATGGCCTCAACTTTTTATGGTGCTGTAAAAACCGCTGATTTAGCTTGGGGCTTGGGTGATATTGGTGTCGGTCTTATGGCTTGGCTCAATATTATAGGTATTCTGATTATTTTCTTTGTTGGCCGTCCTGCGATAAAAGCCTTAAAAGATTATGAGCAGCAGAAAAAAGCAGGGGTATCCAATTTCACTTTTGACCCTCAAAAGTTAGAAATTAAGAATGCAAAATTTTGGGAAGATCGACTCAAAAAATAATCGTAATAACAGGCCCTAACCATGATAGCAGTAGAAGTTTTATTAGGTTTTATAACAGCATCTTTCTTACTTGCTTTGGTACCAGGGCCAGATAACATTTTTGTACTGACTCAAGCTGCTGTCAATGGGCGTGTTGCTGGTGTATTTATTACGCTTGGCCTGTGTTCTGGGCTTGTTTTACATACAGCAGCTGTTGCCTTGGGGGTTGTCGCTATATTTCAATCTTCACCACTTGCCTTCAGCATTTTAAAAGTCTTAGGTGCCGCCTATTTACTCTATCTTGCATGGTTATCATTTAAAGCAGGTAAAGAAGAAATCGACCTGAAGAATTCTGCTTCCCTAGGCTTAGCGAGACTTTATTTGCGTGGCTTTATCATGAATATTACAAACCCTAAAGTAGCAGTTTTTTTTCTCGCATTTCTGCCTCAGTTTACTAATGTGAATGCAGGCCCATTGATGCCTCAAATTATTTTCCTCGGTGTTATATTTATGGTGGTAGCACTGTTTACTTTCAGTTCTATTGCTGTAGTGGCGGGTTCTCTAGGAGGATGGCTGCGCCGTTCTGAAAGGGCGCAGCAAATTCTTAATCGTGTGGCAGGAGTGGTATTTGTAGGCTTAGCACTCAAACTTGTTACGGCAGAGCGCTGAGTATTCTTTTTAGTATCTTTTTTGTTAATCGCTTTCGTAAATAATAGTCGCTGTTTCTCTATCATCTTATAGGTATATATTTTGGCCTCTCCCGAATCTGATGCTCTCTCACCCAGAAAACATAGTGTTTATTGGCAAAGACCTGATATTATGCTTTTGGCGATGGTCTTCATTATGTCTTTTTGTTTCGCCACGTGGCAGGTTTTGCTAAACAATTTTGTTGTCGAGCGGGCAAGCTTTACTGGTGTCGAAATTGGCATTCTGCAAAGTGTTCGAGAAATTCCTGGCTTTCTAGCATTTACCGCAGTATTTGTATTGCTAATACTTAAAGAACAGGTGTTTGCAGTGTTGTCACTGGGAGTCATGTGCCTAGGCGTCGCTATGACAGGTTTCTTACCTTTTGAATATGGCCTGTATTTTACTACGGTTATTATGTCGATAGGCTTTCATTACTTTGAGACCATGAATAAGTCATTGACACTCCAATGGTTGAGTAAAGAGGAGGCTCCCTATTTTTTAGGTAAATCCTTATCGGTAAAAGCTGTCGCTTCATTAGCCGCTTATGCAAGCATATTTGTATGTATGGAGCTATTAGGTGTGGATTACGTTTGGGTGTACTTTGTCATCGGCACCATTGGTGTCATTGCTTCTTTGCTTATCTTTCAAAAATTCCCTCTTTTTCAAATAGGTGTTGGTCAAAAAAAACAGTTACTACTTAAACGACGCTATTGGTTGTATTACACCTTGGTTTTTTTGAGTGGTGCTCGTCGCCAAATATTTGTGGTTTTTGCCGGCTTTATGATGGTTGAGAAATTTGGCTACTCGGTTGCCGACATTAGCACACTCTTTATTGTGAACTATTTATTCAATTTTTTCTTTGCTAGCCGCATCGGTAAATTAATAGGTGTTATAGGTGAGAGGAGAGCACTTATTTTCGAATATACAGGTTTGATATGTGTATTTTTAGGTTATGCATTTGTTGAAAATGCAACCTTTGCTGCTTCACTTTATGTTATTGACCATATGTTTTTTGCGTTAGCTATTGCTGTTTCTACTTATTTTCAAAAGGTTGCTAATCAAGAAGACATCGCTTCAACCGCAAGTGTGAGTTTTACCATTAATCATATCGCGGCGGTTGTTATCCCCGCTCTATTAGGAATGGTATGGGTGGTGTCAACAAAAGCTGTTTTTTTAGTCGGTGTTGGTTTTGCTATCGCTTCACTAATCTGCTCATGTAACATTCCTCTTAAGCCTTCAAAATCTAATGCAGTTCTATGGGGCAAACGGTTTGCTGGTCTGTAATTTCTAATATCTCCATTCATAAAAAAGCCCTATAAGCAACAAGGCTTATAGGGCTGACTATAAAGTCTAGAGAGTATAAATATTACTGTGTATCGCAGCGAGATGTGCCACACATACACACGCTCCTGTCACTCCAACTGTTTTTGCAGTCAGTGGCTCGATTGCCGAATATGTTTTTACACTGCTGTGTTGTATTACATTGATCTAGACCGAGACCACTACCAGTACGTACCAGCTCTATCCAATTAAGATTGAAGTTGCCGGCTTGCATTTGCACACGTAGTGTATGATTTCCAGCACTTAGCTGACCTAAGGAGGTCGATAATGTTGTCCATGATTGCCATCCACCTGTGCTAGCAACGCTTAGGGCATTACCCTTGGCTACACCATCGATTTCAATAGTGAACATACCGTTACCAGGAGCTGAGGCAACACGTAGATCTGCTCGATAGACACCGGACTGCGAAACATTGATAGGAAATTCTAGCCACTCATTAGCAGCTGTCCAACCAACGTTGTAGCCACCGCCGTTATCTGTTGTTGTTTGGATATCGACGTTATCGTTACGATATTGTCCGCCTGCATTACCGTTAGTCGTATCATAGTAATTACTGTAATTCTCGGCTTGAATTTTTCCTGGGATAGACGTTCTTGTGCCGCCGTTGTTACCACCACCATTACTGCCGCCTGAACAGCTTTCCCCTGGTAAGTTATAGCAACGTCCTGCTGCGCCTTTCTTTGGATCCCAGTTAATCCCGGCTACCCAATTATTGCCACCATACTCATAGGCTCCAGCATCGGGTCTTGAACCGGAATGGCCATTTGTTATCCCTGAAATTGTACGTCCATAGTCAATGGGTCGTGAATTCGCCTTCAGACGAAAATTCCCTGCCGCTTTATTAACAAAAGGATTAGTACTGTATGTTAAATTATTTTGTTTGTTAGACTGAGGTTCCCATTTATTATTGTCAGACAAATTATTCCATACTTTTACATTAGTAAATGATGTTCCCGCTTTATGCCAAGCTCCCATTGCCTGTGAGCCATCTACCAAAGTATTGTTAAAGATATCAATGTCTTTGCCATCCCAGTTAATTTGGATATTACTCCATTCGGTATTCCAAACAACATTATGGTGTACCTTAAAGGCTTCGGCATCGTTATCGAGATAGATTCCGGCTGCTTTTGTTTTACTGCCACTTGAGTATGCATCATGGAACCAGTTGTGGTGGATCTCAATATTATGTGGGCCACCTACTGTATAAAATAATGCGCAATCATCAACAATTAAGTTACTAAAGGATACATCGTTGTATGAAAATTCACTGCCGTTGTTAAATGCTTGAATAGTATCTCGCCCTGCGCGGGAAATATTATTGCCTTTTACTAGTGTATTCTTTCCACCCCGAACCATGAGCGCAGCATCATAACTGCCGATAAAATTAAAGTCATGAATGTAAGAATTCAATATTTTATTTCCATTACCACTATCGAAAACGCCGCTGCCAGAGCCAAAGGCTATTTCGGATTTTTCAATAGTATTATTAGAGCCTTCCATTTTAACGCTTTGACTACCGGCCAAAAATCCAGAAACGACACCTAAAGAATAGCTACCATAAAAACTGGAGACGCCACTTAGTAAATTATTTGATGCTGATCCAGTAACATTTATTGCTCCGCCGAAAACCGCAAGGTTTTTGATTTGTATGTGATTGCGATTATGCAAGTCTATGGTTACATTGCGTCGTCGCATTTTTACCTGACCATTTTTAGGCGCGGCACCATTGGGTAATTGAACATAGAGAGTTTTTGTCGATCTATCAAAATACCATTCATTTTGATAGTCCAGAGCACCCTTGACACCTTGTAAGAAAAAATCACCTCTATCGGCAGGCGCATGGAATGTACGTATCCAATCGGGGTTTTTATTCAAATGAAAACTCAAACGGTTTCTATTGTTCCAATTAATAAACGAACGCCAAGCAATCCAGCCTGATCCTGGTTTATCACCATAAAAATGTATTGAGCCTCCCTTTGACCAATCAATGTTAGGGATACCTGGGCCGTAATCTAAATATGCATTGTTAGAAACAGACGAACCGCTACCACCAGTATTACGTACAGTATTTTGTGTAAAGGGATCGCCATCGGTATTGTTTGGCCAACGTGCGAGATCCATTGCAACATTGTTTTGCATCACAAAGTTATCTTGTCCCATGTCCCAATCTACTTGAGTCATGTAAATAGAGCCTGAGTCTATTGTCCAATTGCTAAGCGCCTGCATTGCACTGACAACGACTTTTTCATTTCTGTAGGACTGAAAAATAATTGGTCTACCACTTGCCCCTGAATTAGTAGGTTTAAGAATTTCCTCATATGTTCCTGCGCGAATATTTACCACATCGCCAGCTCTAGCTACTGCAGCAGCTTTCTTCAAAGTTAAATAGGGGCTGTTCAATGTACCAGAAGAATTATCGTTACCATTTTTAGCTACATAAATATCCCGAGCTAGGGATGTGTTAGATAGCATCACTAGCGTGCATAATGCAGCTAACTTTTTAATAGGCATTATTCATCTCCTACAATTGTGAGTATGTGTGAAGGTCTGTTTAAAGTATGTTTTGTGTGTTTTTATTTTTGCACTTCATGTGCAGAAAAAGACTGCTTGTGTTGATTACCCAAAGCAGGCTCATTTAATTCTAATTAATCAGTTGTTTCATTGATGAAATTCACATATGCAAGTTTAGAACTTACTAACTTAACCGAATATTGTTTATAACGATTAGCGCTTAATTTCTAAAAAGTATGAAAATATCGTTTCAATTGTTTTTAGTTTTAAATGTTTTTATACAAATATTTAAGCTCGTTAATTTAAATTACTATTTTTTTTGTTGTTCAAAAAGGTTTTTAAATGACATTCAAAAATAATCATGAGATGTTTCTAATATATTGTGAGATTATCATTAAAAATACTTTCCCTAACAAAAAATAATTTTATTTATATGATTTTTTTACCGAAGAGAAATTTATTTGTTAGTGGCTAGTAACAGCAAATTTAGTCGTTATTTACTTAATTTAAAAAATACCGTCATACGCTATATACAAAGCTAACGGTAATACCGATATCAAACTTGATTAGTCTGGCTAATAACCCATGGAAATTAAAGAATTATGTAAACCGGGCTTATTCCAGATCATTACTACTATAGTGGTTAGAAGTGGTAGTCACAGGCAAATACTCAATGGTGAGGTATAAGATGTGGTATTGAGGAAAATTCTATGCTCTGACAGTGCAATCCTGCCTAAATAGACAGGACGCTAGTAATTATTTATGAGAGGGGTTAATCCTTAGATAAAATCAGTTTTTTTCGAATATTTACTGGGTTCCATACATTCTATCACCAGCGTCTCCTAACCCTGGGATAATATATTTTCGTTCATTAAGGCACTCGTCTACTGCTGCTGTGTATATTGGTATATCTGGATGATGTTCATGAAAATAGTCGATACCCTCCGGCGCTGCTAGTAGGCAAACGAACTTTAATGATTTTGGGTTAATGGATTTTATACGATCCATAGCAGCAACTGCACTGTGGCCTGTAGCGAGCATAGGATCTACTACAATCGTATCGCATTCCTCTATTTGTGGAGGCATTTTAAAGTAGTATTCCACAGCTTCGTGTGTTGTGGGGTCTCGGTATAAGCCGACATGGCCAACCCTGGCTTCTGGAATTAATTCAAGCATTCCAGACAGTAGGCCATTACCCGCGCGTAATATAGATACTAAACAAATTTCTTGGCATTCAAGATACGGTGCTGAAGTGCTGGTAAGAGGGGTTTCTATTTCCTTATGAGTAAGTGGCATATTATGAGTGACTTCATAGGCGAGCAACTTACTTACGTCATTTAATAATGACCTAAACAATGGTGATTTGGTTTGTTTTTCTCTCATGATGGAGAGCTTATGTTGTACTAAAGGGTGTTTAACCACATTTACGAGCTTTGTCATTTTTACTCCAGCTTTTCAAGGGCTGTAAACAGACCCTAAAATATAGTTCCGTCACTTTGAATCGATAGTGGAGGGCCACCATCAGCGCGTTTTAGCTTTGCAAGGTTACGGCCAGCTAACCAAGTGCCACTTTGTAAAATTTTAGCTAATGGTAGTTGTTCTGCTCTTATATTTAAACTTTTTCGCGTCATCATCACATAATACCATTGTATGAGCTTTCTATTCGGCTAAAAAATAATCAAGTGGGCGCTATGTGTTCAATTAATCGCTGGTTTTTGTCTTTATTCTCATATCGATAAGTAAGCCATCGTTGCGATACTCTGGTAGCCTGCAATGGTAAACCATCTAAACTCAAACACTTCAAGCAAAGAGTAGGTGCAACAGGAGCAATTAAATAAGTGTTAACAGGTCGTAGTCCCTCGGTTTTGAAGACATCCATCATGATTTCATGTGTCGCCTAAATTAGTGTGAACAGGCCCTAGATTACTCCTTAGTTGATTGGCAATTGTCAGAGAATGTTTTTCGAAAGAATACAATTGTTGTGTACATTACTTGACCTAGAAATTATAAGAGCGTTACTCACAATTTATGTCAACTAATGGGCTTCTTGTGACTTGGAAAGCCTTCTTGGTCTTTGTTCTGTAATCTGTTGCAGGTATTGTGCAGAAATTTTTTCGAGGACATATTAAAAGTAGGATAAACCTTCTCTTGGCTTCTGAAAATATCTCACCGTCAGAACTAATACGGTCATTTTTAATTCCTATGGTAATTTCCGCAACATCAATATCAACATGAGCATTTGTTACAGCTATAGTTGGGCGAGTGTCATGGCCTTTAATTATAAGGTCTTAGTAGCCGCTACTAACTTGATATCTAAAAGAGTCGAAAGATAGAGTTTTAGTTTTCTATATATTGGTTTTTTTAAATATAACAATGTTTTTCTATTTACATATATATAAAACAATAGGTAATAGCAAAGTATTACTCACTCGAAAACCATTTTAGTATGCTGCCTATAACTTTCTGAAAAGTACTTAATGGTGCGATAATAAAATTGTCCAATATTATTTTTTTGGGTTTATTAGCTTCTTGTAAAGCAGTATTTAGTACAGTTAAGCTATAAGGGGGCAATGCTAGTGGAGCCTCGTCAGGCTGAAAAGTAGTGCCTATTGGATAATATTCGCCAGCTTTTGTCTTCATTTCTATGTGGGATCCTAAGATATAACTCACTTCGTGTGTTTTTGAAAACTCAGATAAACGATTAATACTTGCGCGATAATCTTTCCAGTTTTTTATATAGATATAGCCTGGATATAAAGTATCACCAGTAAGCAGCCATTTGGTATGTTCATCGTAAAGGCTAATAGCTTCTTCTTGGTGCCCTGGTGTCGGAATAACAGTTATCTTTCGGTTGCCTAAATCAATATAAGATTGACCTTGAGGCCATTTCTCGAAACCGAAATAATTAACCACAGCTTGGTTATTAGCCGCAACTAAAGTAACATGCTCTCGCTTTGAAAATTGAACATCACCAGCCTTATGATCATTGTGGCTGTGAGAGTGAATGACCAATATTTCATTACTTGTTAATTTACCATTGTTAACTAATTCCTCGACCAGGGATGTAACTAATGAGAACAAAGGAGCTTTTGTTTCATCTTTAATTGCCCCAGTATCAAGTAGGAGCGTTTTATCAGCCCCGAATAAAAGGTATATGAATGGAGCTTCGAAGGTGAGACACTTATTTTGTCGTAATATATAACTGATATCATCATAGCGGAAAATTTCAAAGGCAGGATTAGTATCATTAGAACAATCGGCCGCGCCATGATTCCACTTCTTAGTATTTAAGACAGTATTTAGCGTTGCACTAGGGAGGCTAGATTTGACAACGTTATTAGATTCCGCGTGGTAGCAACCTCCGAAGGTAAGTACTAATATAAATAAGTAGTATTTATTCATATAATCCTTTTTTATGTATGTAAGCTTCTTTCATGGAATTCATAAAGGTTTCTTTTTATGTGAGTTCCGAGTGTTATTCTAGTTCTATTAAGACAGTGGAGAGTAGCATCTAATAAATAGAGGTAACTTTAGGCTTTATGATATGGCCTTACTTTTTTATTTTTCTATAAAAAGTTCAATATACTCCTGATTTGATTACCGCGAAAACAGATTTTATAAACTAACAGTTGATCGGTGTTTTTATGTTGTTTTTTGCGACATTTGCGTTTATTAGTGTTCCGTTTTCTCTACCATTTTAGTAAGAGATGCTGAATATAGATTCTTCACGGCATTTTAACCTATAGCTTGCTAAAATAAATCATATTTAGTAGTGGATATATAAAGGTAATGAACAAGATAAGTTTCCTTCAATTTGGGATGTTAACACTATCAACGCTATTTTTAGTGGCCTGCCATAACTATCCCGTGGTAGATGATAGTCAGGAAAGCTCAGTAAATACTAGTACAGGGGTGCCGGCTCGTAAAGCTAAACCTAACCAACCTCTAGTTGAGCAAAAGGACTTAGATAAAAAACCTGTGGTGAAGGGTTTGCCAGGTATAGAAAAAGCCGAAGAAAATAAAAATTTACAAGTGCCTTTAGTGGATAAAAAGCAAGGCGGAGCAGGCCAAGCTAATCTTGCAATAACAAAAAAATCAGTTACTAAGACTGACACAGTTATTCAAGAACGTGAGAGAGAAAAAGGAAAAGTTACAAAGAAGACTATCAAAGTTAATCCTGCTGCATCTTCTGCTAAACAAACGCTCATTGATAAGAAAAGAGAAACTTTAGACTTTTCAAAAGATGATGTACAACCTGCTAAGCCTAAAGTTTCTTACGAAAACCAAAAGCCCAAATTGTACTTACGTGGTGGTTTTAATGGTTGGGGTGTAGATAATCCATTTGTTCATAAAAATGGCGATATATACCAAGTCACAGCCCTTATTGCGCCAGGAAATCATGAATTTAAGCTAGCTTCTAATGATTGGAAAAAACAGTGGTTGGTGTCGAATAGTAATGGCTCATCTATTGTACTCAATCGCCAATACTCACTCCTTAATAGCAATGGAGATGGAAGCTTCTTATTTGTACGTGAAGGTGGTCGTTACTTATTTACTGTTGATTTTTCTTCAGCCGATAAAGCAGGTCTATTAATATCTAAAATAGCAGACCTTGAAAAAGAAGTTGTTCAGCCGCACAAAGATAAGACTTTTGTTGAAACTAAAGAAATTACTACTTGGGATAATAAAGTACAACAGGTTATTTTTTCCGTTGATAATATCAATGAGAAATTTCGACACTACAGCCATAGTACGTCACAAATTTTACGAGACCCTATTGTTCAACATACTAATTATAGTGAGTTAAAAGGCTATCCTCGTGTACGTTCTGGTAGCCTTCAGTTTGATGCGCTCTTTGCTCTTGCTATGAATGAGATGCGCTTAAATAGCGTATCTGATATTCGCGATAGTAATTACAATAGTGGTAAAGATATACCATGTGAGTGTTTTGAAACAGGAGAAAAATGGAATTACGTTTGGACGAGAGATGTATCTTATGCGTCTCATTTAAGTTTAGCTATGCTTGACCCTGGGCGTGCACGTAATTCGCTAGAATTTAAATTGTCAAAGTATCGCGATGGTGTAAAAAAAGCGAATCATATACCTGGTTCAAAAGAGGGCTTGCAAATTGTGCAAGATACGGGTTCTGGAGGGAGCTGGCCGATAAGCACGGATCGTGTTAGCTGGGCTTTTGGTGCTAATGCATTATTGAAGTATCTACCGCCAGAGGAACGAGACTATTTCAGTCATAAGGCTTATCAAGCGCTTCTCAATACCATAGAGATTGATCGTATTGCTGCATTTGACGGGCGCGATGGATTATATAAAGGTGAACAGTCATTTTTAGATTGGCGTGAACAGAGCTACCCTATGTGGATTACTGATGATATTGCGAGCATTGGTTCCTCGAAATCATTATCGACCAACGTAGGTCATTATTCGGCGTTGATGCTAGCGTCAAGACTAGCCTCTGAACAGAATGATCATGTTAGTAGTATAAAATATAATGATTGGGCTCTGGACTTAAAGAGTAATATCAATAAGTATTTTTGGCTTGCAGAGCAGGGTATTTACAGTAGTATGATAACGGGTCATTTTGATGGTACGGCGCTATATAAATATGATTGGTTGAGTATCTCTCTTGCGATTATTTCTGGTATTGCGAATAATGATCGTGCCCGTAAATCCTTAGAAAATTATCCTCATGGCCCTATGGGGGCTCCAGTTATTTTTCCACAGCAACCAGACATACCAATTTATCACAATCGAGCTATATGGCCTTTTGTTACTGCTTATGGTTTGCAAGCTGCTACCTTAGTAAAAAACAGTCGTGTTGCTGACCAAGCATATAATACGCTTATTCGAAGTGCAGCATTAAACCTTTCGAATATGGAAAATTTTGAATGGTTATCAGGCTTGCCACTATTATTAGATGAAGTTAATCCAGGATTATCAGGCCCAGTTATTAATTCAAAACGCCAGCTATGGTCTGTAGCAGGTTATTTAAATATGGTGATAAACTCATTATTTGGCGTTAGAACAACAAATATGGGTATTAGTTTTCAACCATTTATTACTACGTTTATGCGAAAAGAATATTTTTCTGAAAGCGATACTATTAAATTACATGATTTAATCTTAAATAATAAGAATATTAATATAGAAATAAAACTTCCAGCTATTTCAAATAACCAAGGCTATTATCCCATTGAACACATATTGTTAAATGGCAAGACAATTAATGGTGAGGTATTGTGGCAGGAATTGCGAAAATCTAATAAAGTAATTGTACAATTAGGTGCATGGATTGACGATGGGCAAAAAATAACTCATGTGACTGGAAGCCCTTACGAGACCGAAAATTCCAGATTGTTTGCACCAAGGGAAGTAACTATAAATGCAGAAACTATAAATAAACAAATTACAAATAAAAAAACATCGGCTGATCATCGTGTAAATTTTTCCATCATAGATAACAAAAATAAAGAACTTGTCAATTATCATATGTATCGTAATGGTGAGAAAATCGGTGTCGTTGAACAAAATAATCGGTTAGAAGCTGATGATCTATTGCATTATGATGGTTCTGCTTGTTATAGCGTTAGTACACGTTTTCTCGCGTCTGGAACAAGCTCACATCACAGTATTCCGGTTTGTTTGGGTTATTCAGAGCAGATAGCTATTAATGACCCACGGGTTAGCTTAACACAAGATAAGTCATCCAAGATCAATATTGATAGTTCTGAGAAAAGCATAATAAATGACTGGGGAGGTGCAAATGATACTATGGAAGTTAGCGAAATAAATATTAACTCTGGCGGTGAATATGGCTTTCAAATTAAATATCGCAATCATTCCAACGCAATAAACCTAGGCATTACTAATGGTGTTAAGTCAATCAGATTGTTGGATCAGAGCAATACAGTAATTGCTTCAGGGGTTGTGCAAATGCCACATAGTAAAGTATCCGATCATGCACAGTTTTGGGCATATTCAACACCTTTTATCGTGACTATTCCTGAAGGTAAATACCAATTACAATTAGCCGATTTCATAAATATGAGTTATCTAGAATCTAATATTGCGTATACTGACAACGGTGGTAAGAACGGGCCTATTAATCGCTTTGATCTAGGCGCTGTGAAAGTGACAAAAATATCCGATAGACATTGAGGAATAGGGCTATGCCAAAACGACATAAATTAACTTTTGAAGGGCAGCTGGGCGATGAGTTGGCCGGTTTGTTGGAAATACCCGACAATGAGGCAAATGCCTTTGTGTTAATGGCTCACTGTTTTACTTGTGGCAAGGATATTCCCGCAGCTTCACGGATTGCACGTTCCTTGGTGGCTAGTGATTATGCAGTTCTACGTTTTGATTTCACAGGTTTAGGAGGCAGTGATGGTGATTTCTCCAATACTAATTTTTCTTCAAATGTGGGTGACCTCATTGCTGCCGCAAACTTTTTGCGTGCTAATTATAAAGCGCCTAGTCTGTTAGTTGGTCACAGTTTAGGGGGCACAGCAGTGCTAGCTGCAGCCCATCATATAGCTGAAACAAAAGGTGTAGTAACAATAGGTTCTCCGGCAGATCCTGAGCATGTTGCGGCACAATTTATGTGCGATATTAATTTAATAGAAGAGCAGGGTGAAGCTGATGTCACCTTAGCTGGCAGAACTTTTACTATAAAAAAACAGTTTCTCGATGATATTCGAACTTCTGTTGATGCTGAACATATCGCTAGTTTGAAACGCGCATTATTAGTTTTTCACTCGCCTTCTGATAAAACTGTATCCATAAAAGAGGCGGAGAAAATCTATACAGCTGCAAGGCACCCTAAGAGCTTTGTTAGTCTCAGCGGTGCGGACCATCTATTAACGAGCAAGCAGGATGCGGCTTATGTTGCTAATGTTATTGCTGCTTGGGCAACACGTTACTTAGGAGATATTTCTTGATAGTCATATACGGAATCAAAGAAAAGCTCGATCCAATTAAAGCTGCTCTTTCAGATACGATACATGCTTGTATGATGTCTGTACTCGGTATGCCAGAAAGTAAGCGGGCCCATCGTTTCATTGGTGTTGAGAAGGATAATTTTTATTATCCCAGCGACCGCAGCGATGCTTATACCGTAATCGAGATTAATATGATGATGGGACGGGAAAAGGATACGCAGAAAAAATTAATTAAAACCCTTTTTACTCGTATTGAAAGTGATGTCGGCATTTCTCCTGTAGATATCGAAATTACTATTAAGGAGCAGCCTGCACACTGTTGGGGTTTTCGTGGTATTACCGGAGATGAAGCTAAACTTAACTACGAGGTAAAAGTGTAAGGGCTACTTTATCTAACAATAAGTGCTTCCAGTTTCGGAGCGGCTGCTTGAATTGCTTTATCCCCAAGTTCTAAAATGTGACGGATTTTATGAAAGTTAAATACATCTATCTCACTTGTATTGGGCTGGAAAATAAAATCAGGTGGGGCGATTGAAAACTTATTCCCTGTCGCAGCTCGTAACATAATTGCCATTGCGCCAGACATAACCTGTGTTGAGCTGGGGTTTTGGTTTTGAGATAAACTTATGACATCGCTGGCTATAACTTGTCTGCCTTCCTGTGTAACTCTATCACATGGCACATTATTGATGACGCCTCCATCTACTAGTAGTTTGCCGTTGATTTCTACTGGCGCGAAGACACCAGGCACGGCCATACTTGCTCTAACACAATTTAGTACAGAGCCAGAAGAAAGTACTACTTCTTGACCACTGTGAAAATCACATGCAATGGCAGAAAACGGAATTTTTAAGTCAGAGAAATCAAGGTCTAGAATTTCAGTGAACAGATGTTCAAACAAACCCTCTGCCGTAAATAAACCGCCTCGCGATTTTTCCAATGCAAATACCTTCACCCATTTCACAAGTTGCTTGCGCTTGGCATACGCCTTTTTAAAACCATCTTTAGACGATATGATATGAGAGCGCACTCGCTCCTCAATTTCTAAGCCAGATAATCCTGCTGCATACAGTGCACCTAATATAGCTCCCATACTTGTACCAGCAATATGCACAGGTTTTATATTGAGGTCATCCAGTTTTTTGAGTAGGGCTATATGAGCTAGGCCTTTTACTCCGCCCCCTCCTAGTGCTAAACCAATGGGTTTGTGAACTGTTTTTGTCAATAGTATTTACCTCGGTACTTAAACGCTCTCTCATTTTAATTCATATACAAACACTTTTCTTGACATCTCGATGAAATGGGTCGTTTTTTCGATAGTTTTTGAAATTTAGTTGATTTTCTCGTAAAAGAGCTCGCGTATGTTTATCATTTTACGACACTTATTTACGGATTGATTATATGACATTAAATGTAGTAATTACTGGAGCTAATCGAGGCATAGGCTTGGCTTTGACAGAACTCTATTGTGCTCGAGGCTATCATGTATTCGCCATATGCAGAAAAACATCATATGCATTAAATCAGACGCCAGCTGAAGTGATTGAAAATATTGATGTACAAGAAGAAGCCTGCCTCACATTGTTGACTGAAAAGCTACAAGATATACAGGTTGACCTATTGATCAATAATGCGGGCATTTTCACTTATGACAGTTTAGACAGCTTAAGCTTTGATGATGTGGAGCAGCAACTAAGTGTGAATACGATTGGGCCTTTGAGGGTAACTCTGGCTTTGTTAAAGAATCTTCGTGATGGAGCTAAAGTTGGGTTAATTACCAGCCGTATGGGATCGATTAGCGATAACAACTCTGGAGGTTATTATGGTTATCGGATGTCGAAAGCAGCGTTAAACGCAATGGGCAAGTCATTAGCCGTTGATCTAAAAATACGTAAAATTGCTGTGGCCATTTTACACCCGGGGTTTGTGCAAACAGAAATGGTGAGTCATCAAGGTGATATATCTGCCAACACTGCGGCGCAGAGACTGAGTCGACGTATTGATGAATTAACTTTGCACAATAGTGGCAGCTTTTGGCATTCAAATGGTGATCTTTTAACATGGTAAACAATTATCTATGCAAAAGTTCGTTTCTTCATTAATGTCATTGAAGCTAATAACAATTTAAAATAATATGATGTAATATGTGCCGAATTTTATTCTTTTCGGCCTATCTTTATATTCCTATACTTATGTTTTTTTCTTAAATCATCGTTTTTTTAAGTCTAAATTACTCGAGAAAAAAATTAAGTACTGTTTTATTCAGCTAATTCGGTATTTGTTAAGAATATTATTCTCTACGATCACCTGTTATAAATAGACGGTAAGCTGATTGCTTTTGTGTGATTTTTAATCTGATTTGTGTTTTATTAAGTTTTTATAAAGTGCCAAATAAACATAATTTTACAATTTTTTTATATATAAATAATTTTCTTCTCCTATCGTTTAAGTAATTTTTTCTTCGATTTATTTGTGGATTATGACGCAACTAAAAGTTGAGGAGTGAGATATCTATTTCGTCATAATAAAACCTCGAAAGAATAACTTCCTCTTTCTTTCTCCATCACTTTTATTAACTAATAGTTCAATTTAATAGAGAGTAGAAGCATGAATCAAATAAGAAAATTACTTCTGTTCGTCACCTTTTTTTCGCTATGTTTTTCAAGTAATGTTTTTGCACAAGAACTTGCGAAACTCCAAGATGTAAGGGATGAAATTGTTTTTCCTGAACTTACTGATGACGAAAAACGTATCATGGTCGAGCAGGCGCAAATATTTTTAAGGGATCTCTATGTACACCGTTTCGATAAACTCGACTTTTATCCAGGCTTAGAAGATCCGGTAGGCTTAGTTGCTGATGTTGTTGATAATATAGATTCACTCAGCTCAGCTGAAATGGAAGAAGCACTTTATGATATTTTTGTATCACAAAGAGATTTGCATCTGAATTATATTTTCCCTTCACCTCATGCAGACTATCGTAGCTTTTTACCTTTGACATTAACACGCACCGCTAGTCGCCGTAACTTTTTTGAAGTGCGAGTGAACTCTGTTAATCAAGAGCAGTTTGAACGTTTTGCGCCGGGCCAAAGAGTTCCAGCAATAGGTGACCGTGTTGTACGTTATGATAATCTACCTATTCGTCGCGCTGTTAACAGACAACTCGCTACGGCACAGGGCGCCAACCGTTTCGGTGGTTTTACTCGTGCTCTTGGACAAATGACTTTTGTTTCTCATCTACTTCATCTTGTTCCAGAAAATGATGACGTAACTATAACGTTTGAAACAGAAACCGGTAGAGGTTACTGGAAAAAGCGTGAGCGTTACACCATCACACTTCCATGGATTACTCAGTTACCAGCGCGAGCCGCAGCTGCTAATTTCTCTACTTCGCGAGCGCTTCCTGCTGCACCGGCAAAGCGTAAATTCAATCCCGAAGATTGGAATAACGGCGTAGATATGTGGCAAGAAGAATTCAATAACTTCATTAGTGAGAATGGACTTGCTCCTATAAGTGATTACCCTAGCAACCCAAGTAATGAACCTAATCTTACGTGGGGTATTATTGACAACCAATTCGGTAGCTTTGGTTACTTCAATCTGACGACCTTTTCTCCAACTAATGGTGGTGATTTCACTATTGCCGAAATTAGACGAATTATTTTCGAAGAATTCGGCGATACAGACGGTTTGATTTTCGACGTGAGAAATAATGGCGGTGGCTCTATTATTCTTGCAGATACTCTGTCACAGTTATTCTCTCGCAATGAAGTCAGAGCAATTAATGCCCGCCTATTAAATACAGACTTAAACCGCACTATATTTAACGAGTCAATTTTTGGAGCTTTCTCTAACCCAGAGTGGACAGAGGTGATTAATGCCGCTGAAGGTACTGGAGCGATATATTCTGATTTAGCACCATTTACTCGTGACCCAGATGCTAACTTACTCGGCCAGGCATACTACAAACCAGTAGCTGTGCTTGCTAATGCCCGCAGTTACTCTGCAACGGATCTCTTCACTTGTACTATGCGCGATAATGTTGCTGCCTTGGTTTACGGGGAAGACCCAAGAACAGGTGCTGGTGGTGCAAACGTCATTACACATGCTCTCTTTAATCAAGTACTTCCTTCTGTGTTTGAGCCTCTCCCTGGTGACCATAGAATGCGTGTTTCTTGGAGGCAGTCAGTACGTTTTGGTCGCAGTGAAGGCCGTATCATCGAAGACTTTGGCTGTGAAGCTGACATCGATGCTAGCCAGACTAAAAACGATTTACTGACCGGCGGCGACACACAGATTAAGAGAATTACACGAAGCTTGGCTTGGCGAGCAAATTCAGGGCGCTATGATGCTACTGTAAGACCTTTGCAGAATGCCACCACTGTATTTTTAGGCGCATCGGATACAACTTATGATGTTTTCGTTAGTAATACTAAAAAGATTAACGTCTTGTTAAACGGTGAGCGTATTAATCAAGTAGCGGTATATGCAGGTATGCAAGAAGAGCTTGTGTCCCTTCCTTTACCCGAAAACCTAACAGTTGGTGAACCAGCTTTCGTAACCTTTGAAGGTGTTGATTATTATGGTCAGCGTCTTTGGAACTTGAAGCGTAACTTCGTTGTTTTAGGTGAGAAACTTGTGGTCGATGAAGAAGGTGTAGAAGTTGATTTTGCACAAGCTACTTCAGCTGCGCCTTTTGTTGTTATTAACCGCAATCCTCCAGAAGATGGCTGGAATCTTGTTTCTCCTAACTTAGAGATAGGTTTCAACCCTGAGTATGCAGATAACTTGAATACTGATGCAGTATTATTGATGGATATGAGCGGTTTAACTAGTGCGCAGCTAGTTTTTGATATTGAATACGATACTGAACCAGGTTTTGACTTCCTTGAAGTGTTTATGGAAGATGGAAGTGGCAATACCACCAGCCTTTTACGAGTAAGTGGCAGCCAACCAATGACAACTTTTGACTTCGATGTATCTCAATTTGCTGGACAAGATACCGTCTTGCTACATTATCGCTTCACATCTGACACCAATACAGTTGCTCCTGGTGTGAGATTAGGACGCGTATCCATTAGATAAAGGTCTATGGAAACCTCTTCACCTTAGTCAAGTGAAGAGGTTTTTTTGAATTCTATTTAATAAAACTGCCGACAGAATATAATTGGCGCAAATAGAGCGGCTTATAACGCTTGAAAAGGTTGGTCGACTTTCTCTTCTTTCCCTTAGTCCTTATTTTTTTTCAGAAAGTGTTGCAATTTCAGAGTGATTATCTGCGTTACTATTTTCTGTGCTAGTCTTTTGCCCTTTCGATATAAATGTAACAAGGGCTAATAAAGCCAAGAAAAAAAATGTTGATCGAAAAGATTTCATCGTTTACTCCATAGTTTGATGAGAAATAATACAAAAAGTTTGTGGCACACTCTGCCTGATAAATATTTCTACGTTTTTACACGTGCCATTATTTGTTGTATCAATTGTATTAATTTTAAGAGAGCTCAATCCCTTGAATACGTATAGCAGCGATTAAAAAAGTAATAATTGCGAGGGTATATAAATGTGCGCACACTACTTTTGACTTTAGTCAAAAGCCCATTGAGTTAAGAGTATTATAACAAAATACTGTATTTAAATACAGTATTTTGTTGGCGTAAATTACTTCTAGTAAGATCTTAATTCTTTATCTGCTAAAAGATTGAGCTGAAGCGTACTATGGCTTTTTTCCTTCTCTTCGTGCTGCGATTAGTGATGCGATGACTTCATCAATTTCTATTTCGCTTAGGCTATAATCATCCTTATCACTTTGCTTAGATATATAGCCAGGAGCGAAGTCTCTACGAACTAGGTACGGTGTCTTCGTTCCCTAGATGAGCTTGTAATCTGCACCCTGCACCGTCTGGAAATTTAAGTTGCACACGGCTGCCTTTGTGACCACGAGAAGGGCATTGGTCGCGGTCGAATATTGTTGAAAATTCATACTTATGGCTAGGTTATGCCCCTTCTTCCATATATTGGCCTAAATCGCCGTGGTATTTACTGGCGCCACCTGAGTTAAAGGTTAACGTTTCAGCGAGCCCCTTATCGTGAGATAAAGCGCCACTATCGACAAGTTTTCCCAACGTCGCATATAACCTTGGCCGCTATAACGCATAAATGCCTAAACTTGCACAAAATATCTACATCCCTATATGTTAATCCTTTAATTAATCTTATAGGGCTCTTGTCTCGGTAATATGGGCTACGATAGGTTTAAGTTAAGATCATATTGTTAGTGGCGAGACTCTGTGGTTATCTCAATAACATCGCGAAACGCTAAGTTGTTTTTATGTTGATTTTTGCGCCGTTTTCACTATTAGATCATTGCCGCTAAGGTCTTACCAGCTGTAATCTGCTCAATTTGCACAACTTCAATTTATGCATAACTGCATACTTTTTTCATGGACTGAATAATTGCATATAGAAGCTTTAAGAGAAATAAAGTTTGTCTCTCGCTCCCTATATGAGAAGTCTAATCTGTGACCAGCTTAAGATTATCTCTATATCCTTATGCCATACTCAAAATGGCAGTAACAGATGGAGTATGTAGCCCCTTTTCTGATTCACTATAAGATATTTATTCTTTAAACTTTGCTAGGGCCTGCTAACAGGTTCCAAGCACAGAGCTGTCGTTCATTGTCTGAGGGCTCGATTTGTTCAACTACTAGTTAAGGTGATTGGGTGGGAATAGTAACAGGTGAAGAATCGTTCGAGCAGGTAGATGCAGTGTTACCTGGGCCAATGCCATTTAAATGGACACGTATATATCGCAGTTCTAGTAAGAATGATGACGGCTTGGGAGTTGCGTGGTTTCACAGTTGCAGTGAAATCTTAGAGGTTGATGTGGCCCAAGTTATCTATAAGGATAACCGAGGTCGCGTGATTCCATTTGAGCTGCCAAGTGTTGGTGAACGCAGTACAAATTTGTCGGAAGGCCTGACTATCGATCGTCTCTCGAAGAATAGCTTTTTGCTCAAGCAGGATGGTCAGTGGGATAAGGTGTTTACGCGTTCCACGGATATTGCTCACTACTGTCCACTTATCCAATTGCGTCATAGCGCTTATACTCCTGAGTCTGCTATCAAGGATGGCTCTGGAGAGAGAGGCTTTTGCATAAGTGTTCACTATAATGAGCAGCAAAAAATTAGTCGCATACAGGGTAATTGGGGTAAGTCCCTACGTTTTAAGCACAATGCTCAGGGCCGAGTGCAAACTGTACTACTCCATAATGAAGCTCTCAATCAAGAAAAAATCGTCGCTGAGTATGATTACAATAATAAAGGTGATCTGATTGCCCACCGCAATGCTAAAAGTATTGGTGAAAAGTATGCTTATTCAAATCACTTGTTGGTTCAGCGTACTTTAAAAACAGGTTTTAATCTTTATTTTGATTGGGATGGCGAAGATCATACCGCCACTTGCACTCACAGCTGGGGAGAGCGAGGCATCTATGAACATTACTTTGACTGGGATAAAACAAAAAAATGCGGTAAAACGACAGATAGCCGAGGCTTTCAATGTGAGTACTATTACAACGGTGAAGGACAAATTGTTGAAAAAATAGATAATGAAGGAAATATTCATAAATTTCATTATCAGGATGGGCGAAAGTCATCTGATGAAGACCCGGAAGGCAACGTTACTCAGTATTTTTACGACCAACATCATTACGCAGGATCGAGGGATGCATTAGGTAATCGCTTTACCATCGATTACTTTAAAGATAAGCCAACAGCAATTATTGATAAAGATAAAACTGTCCA
Organism: Agarilytica rhodophyticola; assembly: GCF_002157225.2. Lineage (NCBI taxonomy): Bacteria > Pseudomonadati > Pseudomonadota > Gammaproteobacteria > Cellvibrionales > Cellvibrionaceae > Agarilytica > Agarilytica rhodophyticola. Next base: position 6,575,803 of record NZ_CP020038.1, on the reverse strand, counting down.
GAGATTTGAGTACAACACTCATGGTCAACTGGTTGCACTAATAGACCCTTATCAACAGCGCATTATGTATGGCCATAACAAGCATGGTCTAATCACTTCTATAACTGATCCTATGAAGCGGGTTTCCCGCTTTCGATGGAATGCTCAAGGGGAGCTGGTTCAGCATGTAGACACTTTAGGTCATATAAAACAATTTAGCTACGATGCTTGGGGGCAAGTTGTTAATGTCTCCTACATGGATAAAGAAAAAACTCCAATAAATACTGTCGAGTATCGCTATGGTGTTACAGGTCTTGTGGAAAAAATTATCGCAGACAAGGGGGATACCACTCACTACTCTTATGATGATAAAGACCAGCTTATCCGCTATAGTGATCCTCAAGGTCGAACTACCGAATATTACTACGATGACCTAGGGCAGGTTATTGAGCGTATCGATGCTGAAGGTTATAAATTAAAATACGAATACGATACAGAATGTAATTTGATTGCCTTAATTAATCAAAATGAAGAGCGTTACCAGTTTTTTTATGATGGCAATCAACGCTTAATTAAAGAAATTGGCTTTGATGGACGTATTCAGCACTATAAATATAATAAAGCCGGTCACCTAATAAAACACATGGATGCGGGTGAAGTGATGACAGAGTATAAGCGCGATGCTCTGGGGCAAGTTTTAAGTAAAACATATAAGTCTATTAAACATCCTGATCAACAAGAAGAATTCATTCGCTATCAATATGACCCTAAAGGTCGTTTGCGAGAAACTTATAATGCTAATCAATATCTTGCATTTGAATACACCCTCTATGGCCAATTGAAAAAAGAACACCATAGTGATCTAGATTCTAGCGGCAAAAACCGCCTCAAAAACACAATGGTTGATATTGGCTTTTCTCATATATGGCCAGGTATTTGTAGTGGTATTCAATTACCTGACGGGAAAAATATCCAATATCAATTCGATGACAATAATCAATTGAGTGATGTAATCTTTAACAGTAACACTATTACTCAAATTTTGCGTGACGATTTTGGTCGTGAAACACATCGTCACCAGGGGGTGTTAGAAGTTCAGAGTAGTTATGATGATTTAGGACGATTACTTAAACAAAGCAGTATTAATCATCGAAATAAAGCCCCTGGCGTCGTTCAGCGTGAATACAGTTACGATAAGTTTGGCAATATTAGTAGTATTAATGATGCTGGGAATGAAACGCGATTTTCCTATGATTTACTTAATCGTATTGAAAAAGTTGAAGGCAGTCATGCTGAAAATTTTAGTTTTGATCCTGCAAGTAATATCACCAGCGTCAATGGCTACGCAATCAATTACAGTGAAGGCAGTCGTATCATTACTTATGGTAGTACTACATTTACATATGATGAACGAGGTAATCTAGTTAAAGAAAAACGTGGTAAAGGTAGCCAATCTGAAACTGAGTTTGTTTATAATTTACAAAACCAACTAGTTTGCACAAAAAAAGATGGAGAGGCTACTTATTATAAATATGATCCTTTGGGACGTCGAATAAGAAAACAAAGTTCCTCAATTAATATAAAATATTTATGGCTTGGTGATCAACTGGTTCAAGAAAAAGGTGGTCAAGTTAATAAGACTTATATCTATGAGCCTGAAAGCTTTAGACCCATAGCTATGATCGAAGATAATACCATTTATCACTTTTATCTTGACCATCTTGGTACACCTAAAGAAATAAGTGATCAAGGAGGAAATCTTGTTTGGCAAGCCTACTATAAAAACTATGGTAATGTTGCCTTAAAAGAAATTAATAAGGTTGAAAATAATCTGAGATTTCAAGGACAGTATTTTGATGAAGAGAGTGGGTTGCTTTACAACCGCATTCGTTACTTTAATCCCAGTATCGGGCAGTTTACTCAGCCTAATACAATAGGCCTCTTAGGTGGGGTAAATCAATATCAATATGCTACTAACTCAGTTAATGCTTTTAATCTTATGGGGGTTTACGAGATTGGCAACAGCTTAGATGAGCGTAACCCTATTGATACTGACCCACTTACTGAAATTGATTTCATTGTGCCATGTATGTTCCATGAAAATATAAACTATCTTGAGCAAATAAATAATAGGAGCCAAAGACTTTTTTCGATGGAATTTAGTTCTAATGATGTTTTATTTCCGCTTGCCAAGGCTTATGAGATTAAATGGTCTTATGTAGATATGACTTATTTTTACCAGAGAAATACAATCTCAATTGATAGGTATGTTAGAAAAAATTTGAATCTAAGCGGTCTGTCTAATTTTTCTTAAAATTTTGTAGAGAACTTTTTTTATCAAATTGCACTAAATACAGCGAGGCCACTATACTTAAGTTGACACCGATGAAATACGACAGATTTACTAGTAGCACTTTTCTAAATAATTTTATAAGGGATGTTGATACTAAAGCTAAACTGATGCAGCCTTCAGAGGCTAGTCAACTCAGGGAGCATGCCGCGCAGACCGCTGATAATATAAATCAGAAATACTTTCGTAAAATGGATTCTCATTTAGAGAAAAGAGAAAAAGTTTATTTTTCAAAGCGACGTATGGAAAAAGCAGAGCGGGCAAAACAACAGTTCTTTTCTTCTGTCGATCAAATAGTCACTCAAAGCACAATTAGTAATTTACGAGAAAAGCTACAGGGAGCGGAGAAAGTCGAGTGGATGAAACCACAGATTTTTCCGCGTATGAATGGTGATGGTTTCAACGTAATTGTTAGCCCTGAAAAGTTGCAAAACTTAGCGTTTAGCGGTGGTGGTATGATGCTGCTAGCCTATACCTCAGCACTATCTGAGTTAGATAAGTTAGGTGAGTTTGATCATGTCAAAAAGGTAGCCGGTTCTTCAGCTGGTGGGTTGGTCTCAGCTGCAATTTCAGTTTCATTGCCATTTGAAGATTTAGATAAGCTTATCACTAGTATGATGAAAGAAGGCGCGCTGAAAACAGATGAGGAAGTTGGAAAATTGTACCCGCAGGTTTCATTCTCTAAATCCCCAGTCCAATTTGTTGGTAAAATGAAAGGTTATGGTGGCAATGGCGAGCCTCTAATTAAACAAGCTGATACTGTCATTGCGACACGTGTTGCCAATTATATTAACCAAGCGAAAGCTGATAATGATGAAGACTTTAACCAAGCTATTGTGCGGTATGCAGCGAAAAGCAATCGATCTGTGAATGATATTAACGAACGCTTAGAGATACTTCGTTCTCCCAACTTCCGTGTCGATAGATCAAATAAAATGGTCACATTTTCTGATATGGATATGATGCATGGGCTCGCCCCCAAGCAATTTAAGCAAATCGAGCTGACAGCTTATAATGCTGAAACTGCAAATGGTATGTTACTTAATAGTCGAAGCACTCCAGATTTGCCTATTGCCTTTGCTGCCAGAGCTTCCATGGCTCATCCGGCTCTGACCTCAGGTGTTACTTTCGATTCAAGTTTAAATATTGGTAACAGTAAATTTACTGATGGTGGTATTTATTCCAATTTACCTGTAGAAGCTGCATTTGATGATATTAAACAAGCAATCTCTGAACCTAAGGGTGGCACAGGCGAAGATATAGAACTAGGGAAAAGAAGGGCACAAACCATGTTGTTTGCTTTTGATGAGAAAGGGAAATCATATGCTAATTCATTTTTGCCGCCATCTGCCAAGGCAAATAATGTCAAGGTGTCCAGGCTGTATCAAGCATTTGGTGTAACCCCGGAAAATAGGCGGCATGACGTTCTAAAGAGCCATTACAGTAATAAAACCACAGTTTTCCATGGTGGCCTTTCGGTTCTTGGGGGTGGCTCGGATAAAAAAATAGTAGATCACGCAAAAAAAGATGCCACATTTAATACATTAATACAGGCTAACAATCGCACTAATGAACCTGCTTTATACCAGGTCGATAGTATCGAGCAAGCTTACGGACTGCTATCTGGTGAAGAGAAAGAGTTATTACTGAAAGATGGCCCTCCCAAGCGAGAGGACTACTCTTCATTACCTTGGGAAGGGGAAGGCAAGAACGCTTCCTATGATGCTATGACCAATCTTTATAATATTGCTCTAGCCCGGCGAACTGAAAAGGAAGATCAATAACCTGTTTGCAACTGAAATTCGAATTTCGTACCTTTGTTGATTTGGCTGGTCACACTAATTGATGATTGGTGCAAATCTAATAGCCGTTTAGTAATGGCTAAACCAAGGCCGCCGTGGGCAGTATTGCCTCTGACACTATTACCTGCTTTGTAGTGCGCATCGAATATATGAGGAATATCTTCATCGGGTATGCCAATACCAGTGTCTATTACTTCAATGGCAACAAGCTGTCCGGTGTTGTTTAGTCTAACTGTGATTGACCCACCCTCACTTGTATGGCGAAGAGCATTTTCCACCAGGTTTGTAAAAACTCGCTCAAGTTTTTCAATATCGCCTATGACTGTGATGCTGCTGTCTTGTGGCGTAACTGCTAGAGAAATATTTTTTTGTTGCGCCAAAATTTGGAATTTTTGCAGGACATCTTGAACCAGTTCTGCAATTGAAAAGGGCTCTCTA